>CALVAE010000001.1 GCA_944325465.1 uncultured Bacteroidales bacterium
TTCAATAGCAATCCGGGCACAGGCTTCGGCATCGGCCAGCGCATGGTGATGATTCTGCAAATCATAGCCGCAATACTGCGCGACGGTCTGCAACTGATGATTTGGGAGCCGATTGCCCAATATCCGCATGGATGCCCTGCAGGTACAGTAAAACCTGTAGTCAGGATAGGTCATCCCGTATGCGCTGAAGGCTGCTTTCAGGCAACCCTCATCGAACGGGCTGTTGTGCGCTACCAACGGCAGGTTTCCTATGCGGGAGGGGCACCACCGATGCTGCATACACTGGAGCGGCACTCATTGGCCGTCTCGAAATCTATCACCCCAAAGTTTTCCATACTCGTAATATATCTTAATCTCAATAACTTTTACTGAAGTATTCCACCTCGCTCAAATTCATCGATTGCCTTATCGATAAAATCTACCGCTACCTCGATCAGATCCTTGTCTTCAGCTTGACGAAGTATACAATTGTTCTCATCAATCCGCTCCAGTTCCCTTTGTAATGAAACGGGCAGTCTGTCAAATGTTTCTTTCGGCAATATCCATTCGTTTGAGCCGAACTTCATTGAAAAGACAAGTTTATCCCAGTCGTTAGGATGTTCGTTGATAACAATACCTTCTTTGTAAGCAAACTGCCCGGTGCAACCCATACGCTTCGCAACATTGTATTTCTTATATCTGCTGATTCTGTGCACCACAGCATTTGCCATCGGACAAACCTGATATGCCATATTCAACGGTCGATTTGAAAAACTATGGATGGTTATCATATCCATATCCTCCCACGGTTTCATCATGGCAAAATAGAAAGGAGCGAAGTTACAATTATCCCTCCAGAACACTTGCGACGCAAGCACATCCGGATACTTCAACATATAGTACGACACATAATGCTTGTCTGAAGGCATATGCTTCGTAATAAGGATATTCAAATCGTTTTCCTGCATAAATGCCTTTACATATCGCAGCACCCATTCATCAAGCGGAGACGTCGCATCATACTTTTTACGGAAATGCACCATCCAACGCTTTGTACCTTTGAATTCTCCGCCTAAAAAGATCGCCTTGCCGTAAGCGCAGTTCCGTACTGCGATCCCCTTATATCCAAAAGAAACGAACAATTGCACTTTCGTCAAAGCCTGGGCATTACAAAATGCTTCCACGGCATTCCATACCATCGGACAATAAAGGACAGGATCCGACATGCACAGTTCAAGCACAGATGCAAATGCACTCAGGTTGCCGTATGTGTATGGCATATCTTCCAGTCTCCAGGCCAAGTCCCTGACCGTAGGCTCCTGATAATATTCAAGTTTCGACTTTTCACGAAGTGCATAATCATCCTTCAATTCCAATTTCCCCAAAGCTGTCAAAGGGTCTGTGTCAGAAACCAGAGCCTCAAAGAAACTGAAGTATTGGGCCATATCGCTGGCTCTGACCTGAGCCGAAATGGTCACATCGGACGTATTGAAATAATTGTGCTCGTACAGGTAGTTCCGGCAAATACGCGCGTAGACCTGCAATCTTTCCTCCGGCTTATATACTTTATGCTCCATACAGTAAAGCAGTATGGCAAACAAAAGGATATGGGAAAAAGTGTCAGAACTACTACAAACCGCTTCAAAGAGGTCTGTACTACCATCAAACAAGCGCACCTTTTCTCCCATCTCCTCTTCTGTTGTGAAAATTCCGGCAAAAAAACTGCTGATATTTCCGTTCTCTGTATCTATTTCATGTAGTGTATCGAGCATCCTGAACAACATCTCCCGTGACGTCCGACTTTTCTCATACACTCTGATCACCGTACTCCAAAGCCCCGACTTATAATCTTCGGCTTTGAGTGACTGGTGCTCCGGGATGATGAAGAAGAACAGGCGTGTCATATTATTGAAGAAATTCATGAATGCCTCATCTATCTTGGGATACGGCACCTGTTCTCCTTTTGCCTCCTTCACTTTGTCCAAGTAATCCTGATAGGCTATTTTCCAGAACACATCGTTCCATTCGTGCTCCATAGAATAAGAGAAACGATCCCTTTCTTCAATATCATTGTTCCCGATCAGATCTATGAAACTAGCTTTCCAATTCTCAAAGGCTGTCAGTTCCTTGCCTCGCGCATTCATCTTTACATACAGACCGTCGGTCAGATTGTACTGATCCATATCCAGAACATCGAAAGTAATGCACCGTTTGGATACGTCATACAGATTGGCAAGCATCTCTATCTTTTGCGACAGATAAGGTTCACTGTCCAGCATTCTCTCCATAAGAGAAAGCATCTGCATTATGGCTTTAACGGTAGGGTCGGACTGCATGTCGTGGTCATACCAATATTTTTCCTTAATCTGCGCTGTCAAAGGGAGGTCTGGCTCGATGTGCAGTTCTGTAAGTTTCCGGCAAAACCGGCCGGAACTGATGCGGGTTTTGTATGTGAACCTGGACAGTTCGGCCATGCGGACTCTGAATGTTTCTCGTGCCAGTTCATTCTCATCGTACGCCATCGGAGCAGTCTTCTGCAACAACGTCCAATGAAGCAGGAACAAAGTAGTCAGCCTCTGCTGCCCGTCCAGAGGAAGGAATGGGGCATCTTCGGGCACCTTTTCAGCACTGCCAAAGTTCTCCCTGCCTCCATACACGAAATCAAGATGGCATGGAGTTCCATCGGGCAGCAAGGCATCCATCAGTTTTTTTACAAAATCATCCCGCTTCTCCTTTTCATTGTCTGTCAGAGCGCGTCCCTGCACATAGTCTCTTTGGATAACGGGAATCTGTATGTTATGTCTCTCTATAAATTCGGTGAAAGTGACTGTATTGTTATTTTGTGTACTCATCGTATGTGGTTTTTAATGCTTTCAAATAATTCTTCCTGTCAATTTTTGTCCAAAAGCGCAAATCTGCTGCATCAGGGACATATTCCTTATTGAACACTTTCCAAGTGCCCATATACACGCAAGCTCCTTTTCCCCCGTCAGTACTGTCATATTCTTCGGAGACCTTCTGCAAAACAGATCGTTTGGTATTGAGAAGTCCGTTGCCCAAGCGGGTGTTGGTAATACCGTCAACCAATGCCATATTGCTGATGTTGTGGAGTTCTTTTTCGTCAATATCCGCCAATTCATTGAAATGATCATCTATTACCTTCAGCATTTGACCATATTCGTATTCATTTGCGGTGTACCGTTCCGACTTTTCCTTCAGTGATTTCTTTGCGTCATCCGATTTCTTTTCATCCTCCTCGTCAGCAGACAGATACAACACACTTTGCAACCCTGCCACGGCTGACTTTAATTCTTCATCTTTCAAATCATCCGCACTCAATTCCGCGCATTTATCCTTGAACCAGCGGCAGCGTGTAACAAAATCGATATCCTCATCATGCAGGCTCTGCGGATGGATGTGTTCCAGACTCGGTGTGGTGTCTTGATAGAATTTGAAAGGGAAATAAGCCCTGTCCTGCCCGTGCTTCATAGTCACATCCACATTGTATGTCAACAATATTTTGACAATTTTACTGCTGAATTTCCCATAATACAGGTTTTCAAAAGGATGCTCTCCCAAATCATCGGATTCACTCTTATTTATCCGGATCAAATCTCCTATATTTTTCTTCAACACATTGTCAATATATGATTGCCGGTTGTTACTTTTAAACTCTGCAACCAAAGTACGCAGAATTTGCAGATGTTCTTTTGAGGTTTTACGCAGTAATGTGAGGTACAAGCCTGTGAGATGATACAGTTCCCTGTCCTCAAACCAACTGCGAAAAACGGCGTATATGTCCTGGATATTCGCCCAAAGATCTTTTACAACTTCATCGTATTGACGGTTGTTCTGCACTTCCTGCTCAATGTATTTATTGAAAACAAGATAATCATAATCCTTGTCATCCTCGGATGCCTTGACTTCGATGCCATGCTTTTCCAGCAATTCTCTGGAAACGAAAGACAGAACGAGACCGATACGAGAGGCTTTGTCATACTTCAGAGGAAAAAGCATTGACCACATGAAGTCATCCTGCAATGCCTTCTCCATGACATCCCATTCTGTGGACATGCGAAAGGCGATTTGTTTCATCTCGGTCCTCCGATCTTTATAGATATCGCATTGAAGCAGCAAAGCCTTAATGAGTTCAGTGGACGTAAGCGGTGTCTTCCCGTAATTCAAGCGTTTGAAAGTATCTATTGAACTGCCTCCAACAACTTCGTCCTCGTACCAAATGAAACGCACATCGATGTGATTCGTATTCTTGTCTTCAGACATTTCGTAGAACGGCACATCCCCTTTTGAGTAATCACTATCTATCAAAACATTCTTCATCAAATCTTCAATTAGCGGTTTCTTCTTTCTCTTTTCCTCGAACCACTCATTGATGCAATCCATTGCCTGTTTCATATAGAAATAGTCTGGATTATTTGCCATTTCTTCGTCCGAAAGCGACTGCAATACCTTATAGTCAAGCCTTCCGTTTTCCCATAAAGTAGAGCCTTCCTCACCTTTTACAGCCCTTTCATAACGTAATTCAAATGCCGGTCTCCGCAAATATCCCAAAAGCAGGAAAAGTGTGGTCAGACGTTGCTGTCCATCGATGACATCAAAAACGACAGTATTATCATTTGACAGGTCTTGATTTTTGCAGACAACCAGCGGTTGTAGGCAATAGAACGGACCTGATTTCTGATTGTCTTGCTTAAATTTAAACAGGTCATCCAATAGATCCAGTACCTGCTTTGTCTCCCATCTGTAGCCTCTCTGATAATAAGGGATATTGAAATGCATCCCTATAAGATCTCCTACGTGCGCTAATTTTAAGTTCATCATTTATGTATTTTATTGGTTAATCAAACCTAATGAATCGAATACACGCGACAATTAAAGGTGTCCTTATCATCATTAGTTACCCATTCAGTGCGTCAGCCATCGTGGTTTTATCGTTTTTCATTATAATATGGCAGTTATCGTGTTATTAAAAAAGCGTGGTGCCTCTGCCGTCTGTCGGATACAGGTTCTGGAAAACCTTGAAGAAACATAAGCAGCAGCCCCACGCGCATACCACGAGTGATATGACGTGAGAAGTTGTCTGCCTGATCTCTCTTCTTTGAATTTTCCAGATTCGTATCCGAGAACAGACCTACATTTTCCGTCAGTCATCAAAATGTCTTTCAAATTTATGAAAAATCATCTGATTTCACAAATGCATGACATCTGATGATTACGGACATGGCTGCTGCAATTTCCGGCATCTGTCAATATCCCCTTACCCGCCCTCGTATCGTTACAGTCAGCATTCGGTAATGCGTTGTATATCGGCATCTATGGCCTGCGGTATGCGCTTGTGAGATGCTTTCGCATGGATGCTGGAAATGCGTTTTGATTCCCGTTGCCCCCGGTTCCTGCCGGTAGCGCCTACATGCCCATGTTCGTTTTCCGATGCAAAATCCGCGATGTCGCGCCTTGCAGTCAGAATTATGCTCGCCCTGTAATTATGATACTACTCCTGATAAATATTCCTTTAATCAGATCTCTCCACTTCGGCCTTTCAGGTAGTTCCCTCGACTTCGCTCGGGATGACATTGGTTGAGATGACAAATGACGAATTTCCGAAAGTTTGGACATCAGTCAGTATCAATCAGATCTGCCGTCCAATTGGTCTCCTGGATTTTCAAGTCCGTTTTCCTGAGTTCTGCGGACAAGGTGTCAATCTTTTTCCTGAGTTTGGCCGTATCTATGGTCTTGACATATTTGATTTCACTCCGGCTGTATCTGCTTTCAGGTGCAGTAGCAGCTTTCAGGACATTCCTCAAGACATTGATTTCAAGAGTAAGTGCATCTTTTCTTGCAATCATCGCGGTTATCGGTTCCCCGTCTCTGACAGTGTGCAGATTGGTAAGATTTATCCGATAAAGGAGTTTTTCAAGTTGCGCTGCCGCCTGATACAGCTCTGACAACAAATCTGTCGGGGACTCTTCAGGCGTATCTCCTTCCTGGATTTTGACCACTGACTCCAGTCGTTTCTCCAACTGTTCGGTTTTCTTCTGAAGTTCGGCTCTGATACTCAATGCTTCTGCAAGTTTCATAATGTCTTTCGTATTGATTCTGACGCAAAATTAGATTGCTTGTACGCCAAAATGTGACACATGTCAAACAACTTTTTGAATTTTACAAAAAATATGTCCGCATTATTAGCCTAAACAAAATAACAGACCGTAAATGTCCGGGCTGCATAGAAAATATTTATGCACGTATTGATAAAGAAATCACGACAATGTGCCTTCTTTTGGCACAGGAATACGTTAATTTTGCAGAAAACGTACAAGGTATGATAGAAATTTCAGATCCGGATATAGATCTCATTGAAGAACATATCCTCATGGCTTACAATGATCCGAGAACGGATTATCCTCATCGCGATAATCTTCTAGACATAAGAAGGACGATGATTAACAGGAAAGTGCTTGCCCGTCAGGAGGAAATCCTCCCGGACATCATCGCTTTCAATAACGCCATGAGGGATGCGCTCAAGAATATGTATGACAGGGCACACATAGCTTGGGATGCAGTACAAGGCAATGAGGCCTTCTCAGGTGAAGTCGGACTGACGGCAAAATGTTTTCTCGACCAAGAATACCCTGAACTCCATCCTGTACAAGGTGATGACAGACAGGATCTGTGGGATGCTCTGTGCGACAGCGGGTGGAATCCTTTGTACGAAGACGGTGTGACATTGACTGCATTGACCTTTCCTCAGGACCTGCATGATAGTTTCGATTCGCTGACAGGTATGGACTGTCCGCCTCCGAACTGGAATGAAGGTCTTGACTATGAACTTACAAAAGACCTGCATCTTATAAGTCCGTTCCACCATCTTTTCGACCATACGAAATTCGCCATAACGGACTTCATCTATGCGCGTAAATTCAAAACGGAAATCAATATTGAAATTGACAGGGAAATATGATATATATCGAAAAGGTCATAAACGACAGGCCGAGTGGAGAAAGGTCGGAATATCCGTACAATATACCGGCAATAAGGAATTTATACGAGTTCAGATTCCGGAAAAGCGTCACATTCGTTACCGGAGAGAATGGAGCCGGGAAATCCACCCTGATAGAGGCCATAGCCATCAATGCAGGCTTCAATCCCGAAGGAGGAAGCATACATATGAATTACAGCACATACGACACTCATTCCTCACTGTATAATGACATCCGGCTTGTGAGGTCCGCCAGAAGAAACAGGGACGGGTATTTCCTGAGAGCAGAGAGTTTCTATAATATTGCAAGCGAGACAGACAGAATTTCCAATCGGTACCAACTCGAAAAAACTATGGCGGGAGCCTGCACAAGCGGTCCCACGGAGAAAGTTTTCTGGCACTGGTCAAGAACAGGATGAACGGGGACGGGCTCTATATCCTTGACGAACCGGAATCCGCCCTGTCCGTAGCAAGCCAGATGCAGATTCTTGTCAAGATGAAGGAACTGGTTGACAATAAATCACAGTTCATCATCGCGACGCATTCACCTGTCCTGCTGGCCTATCCGGATGCCGATATATACGTAATTACGGACAAGGGACTGGCCAGGATAGAGTATGAAGAAACGGAACAGTACAGACTTACGAAATACTTCATCAACAACCATCACAAAGTGATGGCCGACCTTGTGGATATCAGGAAGAATCAGTAACCGACCGTCTGACTGTTCCGGATGTCCCACCGTCAGATTATCGGATCCGCACAGAAGCGTTTTCTTCCGCAATCCCTGCACCTGGCACCACGCCATACGGAATCGAAATGTTCTGCTGCCGCAGCGACAAGACCGGGATCATCCGTCAATACCCCTGACTCAAAATTCCTCATTCTGCCACTTTTCATCCCGATACCGGCTCCCGTCAGGTTCGCCGAGCCTATGTATGCAGTGCTTTGGTCGAATATCATCATCTTGAAATGAATACGCGGACACAATACCCGCTCCAGAACCGTTGACAGTATGGGATACCTGTCAAAATCCTCCCTGAATGCCGGTCCCGGCTCCTTCGCATGCATAAGCCGGACTTCCACCTTGTTTTCAAGAAGTCTGGCGAGCACCCCAAGAAACGGGATCTGCCCCCGGCCTGCCTTGACATGCAGATCCTTGATGTCGGCAGTGGCAATCCACAAGGATTTCTTCATTTTTGCTGTCAGGCTCAGAACCTTGTTGTAATGGTCCAAGTCCGCTATATAAACAGTATCAGCCATATACGATCTCTCCTATCCTTCTGTCCGGCTTCCGATGCTCCCGTCGGTCCATATCTTCCTGTTCCGTTGATCCATCGGGGAAACAGACCTGTCGTATGCCAAAACATTACATTAGTTCATGCGAAAATATCGGTATAGTTCTTTATATCCCGTTCCCTGAAAAGGAAATTGACCGCAGCCTCACAGACTGCCATACGCCGGCTGTCATCTTCAGGCCAGATTTCATTATGCGAAGCAAATTCGGTGATCGAATTGTACAGATTCCAGACCGTCATACTGGCAAGGGTCGTGGCGGCGTTGTGCCTGCCGATATCATATCCCCTGTCGGCATATTCCTGCAATTCCTTCCTGTATGGAGCGACCTTCTCCACCTCCTGGGCATCCAGTCCGGACCTTTCCAGCATGAGAGAGACATATTTCAGTTCATTCATTGATGTCCTGGTATTTATAGCCGACAGCGCCACATTCCTAAATTCCTCGAATCCTTTGTCCATCACCTTTGAGCCGGGCAGCGTCAGCATCCGGTTAACCTGGTCAGTCTCAAGCGAATTGATCCTGGCGTCACGTACATGTATCCGCTGGATCTGACCGTTGGAACAGATAAGTCTTTCGTAATAATGTCCCAGTTCGATCTCTCCCGGATTCCATTTCAGATATATGGAATTCGTCAGGAAATCCTCATCCTGCATAATAGATGAGATTTCCGGCTGCACGCTATCAAGGATCAGGGAAAATTCCGCACCCGTATTCACCCCTTTCATGCAGGAACGCGGTGAATAGCCGTTCCTGTCCATGAACATTTCGGCGAAATCAAAGAACGCTTCCGCCGTAATCAGATCACCTTTCAACGGAACGGCCCTGGTGATCCGCAGCGTATTCCTGTCTCCGACTATTGCCAGCCGCATAGGCCTGTCTATGGAATTTGCAGAAGCCAGATAGTTCCTGAAATTCCTGATACCTGTCTCTCCAGACGCCTTCTCGACAGTCCTGGCCTGCTTCCGGCTCAACCCGATAAAAGCATCCAGAGCCGATGCCACTCCCGGCGTGACCTCCATCTCCACTCCGTCTACCTTGTAGAAATTACCGCCTACATACTCCAGTTGTTCCCGGTTCACGGTCCTGTACGGATTCCTGTCGGACAGGACCTGCTCTTTCAATTCGAAAAAATCCATAAAATGACATTTTAACCCTGTTTATCTACAATTCAATATCGCTGAACAGTCTGTCGAATCTGTCAGCCACATCCCGGATACTGTCCGAGGCCTTCGACTGGAGGCTGCGTATCTGCTGATCCTGCCGGAAACGCTTTTCGTCATAGAACACGTCTCCTTCGACACCGAGATCATAGTAAAGCCTGATTCCGACCGTCCCTCTCCTGTGCTTTGTAAATACGACATATCTGGAAGAATACACATTCCTTGGATTCTCAAGCCGCAGTTCCATCATGGCGGTAATATAATGCTTGAGCCTGTTTGAACCGATGAAGTTCCCGCTTTTGGTCACCTGCTGGATTATCAGGAACGTAGTATTCGCATTCCGCTCATTATAGCCTTCATTCTGCTCCTTAAGCATGGACAGCAACAGGCTCTCCGCCTTCTTCAGAGTGATATTCTCCTCTTCCTTGATTATTCCC
Organism: uncultured Bacteroidales bacterium; assembly: GCA_944325465.1. GTDB lineage: Bacteria > Bacteroidota > Bacteroidia > Bacteroidales > UBA932 > Cryptobacteroides. The sequence continues at coordinate 9,870 of CALVAE010000001.1, forward strand.
TGAAGTTCATAAAAAGAATCAATGGCCACCACATCCCACCCGGCACTGAATACCTCTGCCAGAATGTCCGTACAATGTTCGGAATCTGCGGACCTGAAGTCGGCCTTGATGAAGAGAATATCCAGGTCATTGAATTTCGGAAATCTCCGTACATAGACAGCGAGGTCTATCTCATTCATCTCCGCACTTATGAACAGGACCCTTGTCCCGGGAGAAAGTCTCCTGATGTCAGAAAGCATATCCATGATAATGGTGGTCTTTCCCACACCGGGATCCCCTATCACCATATAGTTCACCCCTTTCGGAAGCCCGTTATAACTGCACAGCAGTTCATCCAGGACAGTACCTGTACGGTAGTTCAGGAACAGGGTCCTGTCGAAACGGATGTCTCTCATCCTTACTATATGTCTGTCCGGTCCTCTCATGGCCGCAAATATAGGTCGGGACTATGCCAGATCACGACACTACTTCATTTTTTCATATCTCCGGTCCGGCCATGCCGGAACAAGATGGCCTTCGGATCAGGAATCCATGGCCGCAAAATCTTTCATTGCTACCGTTTTCAGAATCCGATTCTGGACTGCCTCCTGCCTATCTTCTCTTCATCGCACAGTCTGATTATATCACTGGCCGTCGGCACGGTCCCGTCTATGACTTCCAGCATTGTCGCCTTGCGGACGATATTGTCTATCTCGCCTCCGCTGAAATCGTAGCATGATGCCAGAGCGTCCGCTTCTTCTGCACTCAGGACCGGCATTTTGTCAAGCCAGATATTACGCTTGGCTTCCACCGTCGGCCTTGAGAAACGGATCTTGAACAGAAACCTCCTCTCGAAAGCCTTGTCAAGATTGTCCGCAAGATTGGTCGTTGCGACCAGAATGCCTTCAAGCCCTTCCATTTCCTCCAGGATAATATTCTGTATCGTATTCTCAGTCTGATCGACACTACGGCCTCCGCTGATATCCCGACGTTTGGAAAAGATGGCATCAGCCTCGTTGAACAGAAGGATAGGTTTGATTCCGGAGTGTTTGCACAGCCGCTTGTATCGAGTGAAGATCTTCTTCACTATTTTCTCGCTTTCTCCGTACCACATGCTTTTGGCTGCGCTGATATCGACATGGATGATATCCCGTCCCGTCTCCCTGGCCCATTGCATGACGGATTCCGTCTTGCCTGTTCCCGGTTCACCGTACAGCAATATCGCTATGCCCTTGGACAATCCCTTCGCAGCCAACCTGTCCACAAGAGACCTGTAATTGTCCTCCTGCAATGCGTTCCCGACCAGGTCCAACTGGTATCTTTCCTGCCCTGAGAAAAACAGCCGTTTCTCCTTTATATCCGCTGCCCGTATGAATTCCTTCGTATTTACCTTGTCCATGAACAGACAGGCATCTTCTTCAAAATAAAGTTCCTTCCCGCTGTCCGTAAGCCGAATGACGGTATATTCACCGAAAAACCCGCTTTCGGAAACCATTTCCACCAGATCCAGTTTCTGCAACTTGTGGGTTTCATCCTTGAACGCCTTCAGGCCGGCATTCCGTTCCCTGACCGGATACAGTTCCCCGAGTTCTCTGGAAAGACCGGCACTTTCCCCGTCGACACAGGCATCGCATACTATATAGAACAACGCCCGGAGATCTTCTTCCTTTATGATTTCCCTGATTTTGGACAGACATCCCAGACCGGTGTTGGCCTCTTCGATCATCCTTATCCTTTCCGCCAGTCTTGCCATTGCCTTGGCATTATTGACATCATGCTCCTTGCTGTGAACGAATTCCTTCACTTCCCGCACAAACGAATAACGGTTGAGTCCGAAATACTGCTTGCCGAATATTCCGAAATCCTCACCGAGAAACAGTTTCTGTCCGGCAGTCGTCAGGATAATGTCCTCCTTGTCTCCTGAGATTTCAACCAGATCCGCCTTGACCAAAGGATGACTGCCTTCCAGCAAGGATTTCTGTTCCCGGAAACGTACTCCGTATGCTTCGTATATGTCCTTGAGAGTCTGCGACAGGTCAGACCTTCCGTTTCCTCCGCTGGCGAAATAGTCGTGACACACCTCATAGAAAAGGGCACGGGAGGGAATATCCTGAACTGCCGATGTAAGGTCATCGATAAACTTCATGCCGGCATTTGTCCTTTCCGTTGCTTCTATAAACTGGAACAGGGCTTCGGCTGTAACATTGCCGTCCTGTATCTGGGAGTCGACGAGTTTGCACAGATCATACCGGTCGAATTCCTTTTCAAGAATCCGTGCCTGCCTGAATTCGGGCTTCCGGTTATCAAGGACACAGCCTATGACATAATTCGTTGTCATGAAATTCTGCCTTCCGATCCGGCATTCACTCATATCCGTCTGCACGATCAGACCTTTCTCCAGCAGAGTCCTGACTGCCGGGACATACTCCATGACCTCCAACTGCGGACAGCCGAAGTAAGACGCCAGGTCATTCAGGTCACTGGTACGGCCTGAGCAACTCCGGTCAAAGACTGCGGTAAAGATTATGGCTTCATCCATGCCGTCAAGGCCGAGATTATCGGCAAGTCCTTCAAGAATAGCCGTAATCTCCTTACCGGCAAGTCGTTTCAACTTTCCGTCACGCAATTTCGATGCCGCTTCCTTGATAAGTTGTATAGAAGTCTTTTCCATGATCCCTTGCTCATTTGGTTCTGACTGCAAAGATACGTGTTGGTTGTGCCAAAATGTAGCATAAGTATCTTTTTAAGATATCCATGCCTGCCGGGCCTTGCAAACCTCGGCAAATACGTCATACGATATGCAGGGATTTAAGGATGAATTGTTATTTTTGCAGTCCGGATGAAAAGGATATGACAATGGAAGTGAGGGCAAAAAAATCTCTTGGACAGCATTTTCTTACTGACCTTTCAATCGCGCAGAGGATAGCGGATGCGTTGATTGTACGTCCGTCTGCACGGAATAATGCCGAAGGCGGCAATGACGAAGGGAATGATGCCGTCGGGCAGGAGGAGAACGGATCTGCCGATGTTCTGAGAATAGGTCCGAAGGAGGACGGACCCGCCGATGTTCTGGAAATCGGCCCGGGAATGGGCGTGCTGACGCAGTTCCTGCTCCAGAGGCAGGACATCCGCCTGAGAATGGTGGAAATCGACCGGGAATCGGTGGATTATCTGCTCGTCCATTTCCCTCAGGTCAACGGGGCGCTCATAGAAGGGGATTTTCTGAAACTCGATCTCGGGACTTTCTTCAAAGACAGGTTCTGCATCATCGGGAACTTCCCCTACAACATATCTTCGCAGATTTTCTTCAAAATACTGGACTACAAGGATTCCGTACCCCAGGTTGTGTGCATGATACAGAAGGAAGTGGCGGAACGGATCGCCGAGAAACCGGGCAGCAAGACGTATGGAATACTGTCTGTCCTTCTTCAGGCGTGGTATGACATAGAATATCTTTTTACAGTAGGCGAAGGGGCCTTCAATCCTCCTCCCAAAGTCAAATCCGCCGTAATCCGCCTTGTCCGTAATTCGCGCGCCGACCTCGGATGCGACGAAGGCCTTTTCAAGTCGGTGGTCAAGACCGCTTTCAACCAGAGACGCAAGACCATGCGGAATTCGTTACGGCCGATTGTCTCGGCAAAGGCCATACGGGAGAATTGGGACGAGGGGCAGACAGCCGCCCTACTTTCAGACCCGGTATTTGACCTCCGTCCGGAACGTCTCGGTGTGGAGGACTTCATCTCCCTCACCCGTATGCTGCAGTAAAGTAGGGGACAAGAGCATGAAGCGGCTACTTTTCGGAGACGGTGAATGCACGAATGATGGCATACACGCTCCCGATGGTTATCATGGTAAGAAGAAGGACCCTCCAGTCCGGTAACATGGCTGCCACCTTGCTGACGACTTCGAGACCGGACTGCGACCGGCCGTCGGCAAACAGTGGCGGCAGATCAGTCTCCGATATATAGGACAGCGCCGCTGCAGAAAGAAGGCTCAAGAAGACAACCGCAACAATGACGGCAACTGCCATACAGCGGTTCTTCCGCCTTAACTGCCCGGACATACGGGCAAGATAATGCAGGGCCTCGGTCTTGCCAAGATTCTCCTTTTCCTTGAAGGATGCAGGCTGCGGAAGAAGGGCTGACTGACGGGAGAACTCCGCCATGAACTCCCCGCCATCCGGTGCCTTTGGTCGTGCCGCCCTGAAAAAATTCCTTATTTCCCTGTCCGACTTCATATCGACTCCCTATTTATCCAGATTATGAAGGAAAGACCTGAGGTGAGCCCTTGCACGGAAAAGGTGCGAGCGGACTGTCACTGAAGTCATTCCCGTTATTTCCACTATCTCTTTTACTGATTTCTCTTCCATATAGAAAAGCAGCACAACAGCCTTTTCCTTTACCGGCAGTCTGTCTATTGCCATATACAGTTGCTGATACATAAACCGTGCATCCGCTTCTTCATCCGAACAGATTTCAATCCCGGCCCCATCTCCGTAACCACCTGCTGACCCGGAACGTCTGACGCCTGCAACTGCTGAGCCATCAACTGACCCGGAACTGCCGATATCCGCAATTGCAGGATCGCCGGCTGCCCCGGAACGGCAGCCTGATCCACCTCCGGGAAGAACGGCCGGGTTGCGGCTTTCGGCTTTCCGCCAGTCATAGAAGCAGTTGTATGCTATACGGAATAGCCAGGTCGAGAACCTTGCCCTGCCTTCGAATCCTTCAAACGAAAGATATGCCTTCAGCAGAGCCTCCTGCGCAAGATCATCCGCCCGGAAAGCATCTCCTCCACAAAGGACGCACAGAAACCGTCGCAACGGTCCCTGCACCTCCTCCACAAGTTCTATGAATTGCTCCCTGGTCATTCTCCATCCCGCAAACCCGATTGTCAGCCCCTCATCCGCTGTCAGTCCCCTTTATGACAAAGACAACATCATTTCCCTGCGCCGTCAGACCGGCCGGCAGATTCAACATTCGCACTGACCGGAGCATCACCTCGGGCCTCGGCATTGCCTGTACGGACCGGACCGGCTCCATGACATCCGGAGACTGAATGCTTCACATACTGTTCTTCCATTTCAATCTCAGGTTTGAGCATTCTTTTCCCGACAAGGAACGATACAAGGAAGCCGACCCCAATAGCACAGATAACAGACATCAAGGAGACGAAAAAGGCTTTGGCATCCGGAATAATTGTCTCTTTAGGGATACATAATACGGATATTGCGGCAACCAAACCGACTATTAGCAGGACGCAACCCGCAGTCAGACGATTCAGAAGTTGCTGCCTGACACTTTTACGACTGTGTCCTGTAGCAGCCAGCGCTTCCATCAGACTTTCCGGATCCACCTGCGCCCCTTTTTCAATGGTGAGTTTCAATATGTCCGTCTTCCTTGCCAGAGCCTTGTTCTTGAAGATAAAGACAATCAGGACTATGCTCACAGGGAGGACACAACAGATAAAAATCGGAAGGATAGTTCCGCTCATAAGTTGGATGATAGCATGATCTTCCATATCGAATAAATATTATGAAACCTTTGACAGGCTTCGGTTAAACTTTGATCCTGATTACGGCATCAGCATGATGCCACCGGTGAATTTCCGGACAATCCGCATATTGGACTGCCGGATGACATGAAATGTTGCACTTCAGATGTATTTTTCAGAACGGAGAGACGGAACGGGTCCGGAATGACTCCCTGGCTTTACGGACATAGAGACGCACCACGTTTTCCGGCAGGAGGGAATGCCGCAGATATGCACGTGTCTCGTCCGGGAACTTTGCCAGTGCGGTGGCAAGACACCATGCAACACCCATCCTGACATAATACGGCGGTTCACCCAACGCAACCGCACTGTCCCCGCACCTCTCCGACTTCGCCTGCGCCGGAGAATGATATTCCGAACGGATTCTGCTGAAATCAAGGCTGTCGAACCGGTAGAATATCCTCGGCAGGTATCTTTCATTAAGGAAATGGCTCATGGCCATAACCGTGGCAAACCTCACCTCGAACTCCCTGTCGGAAGCGAAGTATCCGCAAAGGAACTGCCACAGGCTCTCACATACAGGGACTTCAGTTTCCTCCGGCATTGCAGTCATCCGCTCTCCTGTCCCCGATGTCCCCAGAGACCGCTTCACCGCCCTGCCGAACCATTTCGCCGCCCCCGCAACGTGGTCACAAACCGCCCAGTTATCGATATACGGGACATACCGGCGCAACAATTCCAGTTTCAACGCAAACAGGGCAGTCTGATTTTCCTTCAGCCTGCTCCTTGCCATACCTTTCCCTGAAACGCTGACCGTCCCAGGCTCCGGAAGTCCTGAAAAGCCAAGGTTGTTTATCATCATTCCCCATACCATCATTTCCTCATGGGAAAGGATGTCCCTGCGACCTGTCTGTGTCTCTTCGGAAGCGGCAGCCTCGAACCGGGCAATAATATCCATGACATCATCCTGCCCTGCCAAAGACTTCGCAAGGGACACCATATCCGGAATATGCGCCCCTAGAATACGCCGTCCGGGAAGGGCATTGATTATCCTGACATGTCCGTCCCTGTATCTTTCATCATTTCTGAACCGGTCAGGGACAAGCGGTTCTATCAATTCTTCTATCATACTGTCAAATTTAGAGATCCGGACCCGTTGCCGGATTCAAAACTAGCAATCTGCGGCGATTTTTCCAACTGATTTCGGTTTCATTTCAGATTCCGGGAATATTTTTGCCGGCACTGCCGGAAAACGGTTTATCTTTGTGGCGGTAAACCGGACCGTCCATAAGGCAAGACTGCCGGACGGCATTATGAATACCCGGGCAGACCGTTTTTGAAAGGACAAACACAGATGAAATGAAAAGACCGGCTATCGCAATCGCTATCGCCCTTATCGCTGCTCTCCAGGCATCAGGCCAATCCACAGACAGGATCGAGGCCTTCCTGACAGATTCCATCGACAACGGCAGACAGGAGATTCTGGAACAACTCGCAAACATGCCCAACATCGAGGTCGGCAAAGGTATAACATTCCGCCCGAAGAATGATTCCTATGAACTGACTATCCGTTTCAGGATGCAGAACATGCTCGGACTTCATTTTGATGACAGGTTCGCCCTGTCCGAGGCGGAAGCCCAGATAAAGCGGCTGAGGCTCAGATTCGACGGATACATCTTCTCCCCGAAGTTCGTATATTCGATACAATTGGGATTCTCCAGTTATGATTCCGAACCCATTCCCAACGGGAATATGAACCTTATCCGGGACGCAATCGTGTATTACGTGCCGAATTCATCCTGGAACATAGGCTTCGGACAGACGAAAGTCAAGGCCAACAGGGCCAGGGTCAATTCATCCAGCGCCCTGCAGTTCGTGGACAGGAGCATTGTCAACAGCGAGTTCGGCGGGGACAGGGATGTCGGATTCTTCGGTGAATACTACTACGGAGACCACGATTCGTTCGCCCTTGCAGCCAAAGCATCCGTCACCCTCGGAGAAGGAAGGAACTGGAATACCTCCGGACTGGCTGCCGGAGGATTTGCCTATACGGGAAGGCTTGAACTGTACCCTATGGGCCGAATGCACGGCAAGGGAGAGTATATTGAGGGGGACGTGGAAATCGAAGAGACTCCGAAACTGATGGTCGGGCTCGGCTATACCTTCAACAACAAGGCCCAGAGGGTCCAGGGCTGGAAAGGGGCTGTCATAACCGGCGACCAGACAAGGGACATAGGATCATACTATGCCGACCTTGTATTCAAATACAAGGGATTCGCCCTTGCCGCAGACTATCTCGGCAGACATCTGTTCAACCAGAGCGCAGTCCTTTCTGGTGGACAGCACATCTACACCGGTTCAGGACTGAATGTCCAGGGCAGTTACCTTTTCGACAGGAAATGGGAACTCGCCGCCAGAAACTCTACGATGTTTCCTGACGGCGAGATACAGCCGCTGATCGGCTACAGTCTGTGGAACCAGAGTACGGTCGGACTTACCCGCTACATCATCGGGCACAGTCTGAAAGTCCAGCTGGATGTCTCCTACAACTATATGAAGGACGCACCTGTCGCTCCGTCAGACCGCTGGAGTGTCCGGTTCCAGGTCGAACTGGGTCTTTAGACCCGTCAGCGGAAGCGACACGCCAAAGACAAGCCGGACCGGAGTGTTCCGGAATCTGTACGAAAAGAGGGCGGCCAAGACTTTTTGGTCGCCCTCTTTGTAGTCACATTATCTTATTATCAGTCAAGCAGATGAATCGTAAGCCCGCTACGAAGTTTCGGCTCGAACCAGGTTGTCTTCGGCGGCATTATCTTGCCAGAATCCGCTATGTCGACAAGTTGCTTCATCGAAACAGGATAGAGGGCGAACGCCACCGCCATTTCTCCGGAATCAACCCTCCGGCTGAGTTCCTCAAGCCCGCGGATTCCTCCGACGAAATCTATCCTCTTGTCCGTCCTCAGATCCTTGATCCCGAGAATCCTGTCCAGGACCAGATCGGACAGCAATGTGACATCCAGCACCCCGATAGGATCCGAATCATCATATCTTCCGTCCTTAGCCTCAAGAGAATACCATTTCCCGCCAAGATACATCGAGAAATTGTGGAGATGGTCAGGCCTGTACGGCTCGGTTCCGGTTTCCCTGACGGTGAAATCCTGCTCAAGAGCCTTCAGGAACTCCTCCGGAGACAGCCCGTTCAGATCCTTCACCACCCTGTTATAGTCGATTATCTTCAACTGGCTTTCAGGGAAGGCCACCGCCATGAAATAATTGTATTCCTCCTCTCCGGTATGGCCGGAATTCTTCTTTTTCAGTTCCTCTCCGACCCTTGCGGCTGCGGCAGTCCGGTGATGGCCGTCCGCCACATAGAAGGCAGGTATGCCCTTGAAAAGTTCCGTAATCCTGTCTATGTCAGCCTGTTCATCAATCACCCAGAAATGATGGCCGAAACCGTCCTCTGCCACAAAGTCATACTCCGGTTCGCGGGCAGTATATTTCCGCACAATCCCGTTGACCTCATCATTGTCAGGATAAGAGAAGAAAACAGGTTCGATATTGGCCCTCTGTATCATCACATGGACCATCCGGTCATCCTCCTTCTCCTTGCGGGTCAGTTCGTGCTTCTTGATCTTCCCTTCCGCATAATCATCGGTATGGGCACATACGACAAGCCCGTACTGTGTCCTCCCGTCCATCGTCTGGGCATAGATATAGTAGCATGGCTTGTTATCCTTACGCAGCCAGCCCTTTCTCTGCCACTCCTTGAAGTTCTCCACCGCCTTTTCGTATGCCTGTTCACTGTGCTCGTCAATGACAGGATCGAAATCAATCTCGGGCTTGGTAATGTGCAGGAGGGATTTTTCCCCTGCTTCCGTCTTGGCTTCCGCCGAATTGAGCACATCGTATGGCCGCGCCGCAACCTCCCTGACGATTTCCTTAGGAGGTCTGACGGCTGCAAATGGTTTTATTCTTACCATAATGAATTCCTTTACAGATTCTTCGCTTCGCTCAGAATGACAATCTTTGTCTTCTTGGGGCTTCGCTCAGAATGACAATCTTTGTCTTCCTGGGGCTTCGCTCAGAATGACAATCTTTGTCTTCTCGGGGCTTCGCTCAGAATGACAATCATTTATTTACCTGGAAATCACGGCATCCGGTTGCAAAGAACCTGCAGATCTGACGGGCCGCGGCGAGACCGGCATTGACATTGGCCTCCATCGTCTCGGCACCCATCTTCTTCGGAGTGGCGAACACCCTCTTGCCGAACTTCTCGTCCAGTTCCGCCTGGCACGCCGCCGCTATGTCCGTAACGTATTTCAGATCAGGTCTGTCCGTAAGGACCTTCACCAGTTCGGCCTCGTTGATGATCTCCTTGCGGGCCGTATTGAGGAGGCATCCTCCGGCCGGCATTCTGGAAATGAGGTCATAACCTATCGAGCCAATGGTCTCCGGAGTGGCCGGAATATGCAGGGAAATGAAATTGCATTCCGAATACATCTGCTCCAAGGTGGCGGCAGGAATCACTCCGTCGTTTTCCATGACGGCACTGTCCACGAACGGATCGTAAGCCATCACCTGCATTCCGAGAGCCGCAGCCTTGCGTGCCACCAGTTTGCCTACATTTCCGTATGCCTGGATACCTATCTTCTTGCCACTCAGTTCGCTGCCTGTTCCAGGAGCAAACTGGTTGCGTGACATGAATATCATCATCGCAATTGCAAGTTCTGCCACCGCATTCGAGTTCTGGCCCGGCGTATTCATCGCCACTATGCCGCGCCCGGTACATGTCTGAAGATCAAGGTTATCATATCCGGCACCGGCACGTACGACAATCTTCAGGTTCTTTGCCGCTCCGATAACCTCCGCAGTCACCTTGTCCGAACGGACTATAAGGGCGTCGACATCAGCCACCGCCTCGAGCAATTGCGCCTTATCCGCATATTTTTCCAGGAGGACGACCTCGTGTCCCGCCTCTTTTGCTATCTCCTTTATTCCGTTAACCGCCACGGCAGCAAACGGTTTCTCTGTTGCTACAAGTATTCTCATTTTGACTGTTTTTATTCAGGATTATTTGATTCCTGTGGGGTATAAAAGATTCTTCGCTACGCTCAGAATGACAATTGCTTCAATCAGAATGACAATCTATGTCTTCTTTGGACTTCGCTCAGAATGACAGGACATCAGGCTTTCTGCGCAGCGAATTCCTGCATACAGGTGACCAGAGCCTCTACGCTCTCGACCGGGCACGCATTGTAGATGGATGCCCTGAATCCTCCCACCGAACGATGGCCTTTGATCCCGACCATTCCTCTCTCCTTGGCATAGGCCATGAATTCATCCTGCAGAGCCTCATAGCCCGGAGCCATCACGAAGCAGACGTTCATTATGGACCTGTCCTCCTTCGCCGCCGTACCTACAAACAGAGGGTTACGGTCAATTTCATTATAGAGAATCTCGGCCTTGCGGACATTGATCCTGTTGATAGCCTCGACACCTCCGATGCCCTTGAGCCATTTGAGAGTCTCGTTCATCACGAAAATGGAGAAGACAGGAGGCGTGTTGAACATCGAACCGCCATCGATATGGGTACGATAGTCAAGCATTGTCGGGATATAACGGCTCACTTTGCCGAGGGCGTCCTTGCGGACAATGGCAAATGCTACTCCGGCAGGGCCGACATTCTTCTGGGCCCCTCCGTATATCAGGGCATATTTGCCCACATCTACAGGACGGGACATTATGTCGGATGACATATCCGCAATGAGAGGGACAGGACTGTCCATGTCGTACCTGATTTCAGTGCCATAGATGGTATTGTTCGTGGTAATATGGAAATAATCCACATCCTCCGGGATGACATACCCCTTTGGAATGTAACTGTATGTCTTGTCCGCAGATGATGCAAGTGCGTATGCGTCTCCGAGACCCTTTGCCTCTTTCAACGCCTTCTTCGCCCATACTCCGGTCTCCAGATATGCCGCCTTCTTCTCAAGGAAATTCATTGCCACATAAAGGAACTGCAGGCTTGCACCGCCTCCGAGGAAAAGAATCTCGTGTGTGTCAGGGATATTGAGGAGTTCTCTCCACAGGGAACGGCACTCATCCATTACCTCGCCCCACTCCTTTGACCTGTGGGACACCTCGATCACAGCCATTCCCGTACCTGCGAAATCTTTCAGGGCTTCGATGGATTTTTCGATAGCCTGATCCGGGAGAATACAAGGCCCGGCGTTGAAATTATGCACCTTTTTCATTTCAGATAAAGTTGACTTATTGTTTAATGTTTTATATACTGAATATGCAATAATTTATTATTGATTCTGTAAAAATACGAATAAATTTTATATTTATGCAATAATATGCTTAATTTTTATCATCAGAAAATGCCCTTCGTGTCGGTAATCTTCTCGCAATAATGACAAAGCAGCGAAATGCTGTCCCCGTTGTCGATTGTGGTGAACCTGGTTTTCACCGGCTGGTGGTTGGTTATACATTTGGGATTCATGCATCTGGCTATCCCCTCGACAGTTGCCGGCATCTCCAGTTTCTTCTTCTCCACCACCTTGAAATTCCGGATGATGTTCACCGTCGCCTTGGGCGCTATCAGGGCAAGTTTGTTCAGGTCCTCGTCCGCGAAAAAGCGGTCGGCTATCTTGATGATACCCTTGCGCCCGAACTGTTTGCTTTTGAGATTTATCCCTATGGTGATCTGATGGTCGACACCTTTCAGGTCAAGGATATCGAGAGCCTTGTAGACCTGGTCCGCAGGAATATGGTCCAGCACAGTGCCGTTTTCCAGGGCACTTACAATCAGATGTTTATCGTTTGTTTCCATTGTATGGATGTTTTTGCGTTGTTCTTTTGTGTTTTTGATTGCCAGATTCTTCGCTTCGCTCAGAATGACAGGACTTTGCTCGGAATGACAATGTTTTGTTCAGAATGACAGGACTATCTGTAACCCAGCAGATATGAGATGATGGCCATCCGGACATACAGTCCGTTCTCCGCCTGCTTGAAATAATAAGCGTATGGAGTGTCATCCACATCCTGGTCAATCTCGTTGACCCGTGGAAGAGGATGGAGGATCTTCATATTCGGCTTGACCCCTCCGAGCATCGAGGCGGTGAGCCTGTACACGTCCTTCACCTTTTCGTATTCCATCGGGTCATTGAAACGCTCCTGCTGTACACGTGTCATATAAAGAATATCACAGTCGTTCAGATGTTCCTCCAGAGAACCGGTCTCCTTGTAAGGAATGCCCTTGCCGTCAAGGAAGGTCTTGTATTCCTGCGGCATTTTCAGTTCATCCGGTGCCGTGAATATGAATGTCGGATTGAAATGTGACATCGCCTGCAGGAGAGAGTGGGTCGTGCGGCCATATTTGAGATCACCTACCATATTGATTGTCAGACCATCAAGCCTGCCCTGCGTCTGCATCACCGTATACAGGTCCAGAAGAGTCTGCGACGGATGCTGGTTCGCCCCGTCGCCTGCATTGACCACAGGCACGGAAGCGACTTCCGAAGCATAACGGGAACTGCCTTCAAGCGGATGTCGCATTACGATCAGGTCCACATAATTGGAAACCATCTTGATAGTGTCTTTCAAGGTTTCTCCCTTGCTTACACTTGTATTGGTCGCATCCGAAAAGCCTATCACCCTTGCTCCAAGCCTGTTTACGGCCGTCTCGAAACTGAGCCTTGTCCTGGTGGACGGCTCGAAGAAAAGACTTCCTACCACCTTCCCTTCCAGAATCTTCTGGGAACGGTTCTTTTCGAATTCCTTTGCTACTTCAAGCACATGCAGGATCTCTTCCTTTGAAAAATCCTGAATTGAAATTAGACTTCTGCCCATATCCTGTACTAACGTCAGACTGACGAATTTATTGATTTGTATTATATTATCGGTTCTTTCACACTTCCGACACGCTGCATCCTTCCACTTTCCCTATCCTGTCCGCAAATACATCCGCACAAGACAGCCTTACGGCGACATCCATCGTACAACTCATCCCGAAATCCTGGTTTTCCGGAGTCAGATCGAATTCCTTGACCAGTTTCATCACATCATTCATATTCATATATCCGAAAGACAGGCGGAACCGCTTTACCGCCACCTTCTCCACGATTTCCGAATTCGCAATCGCATCCGCCGAAGATGTCCTGTAGGCACGTATCAGCCCCGGTATCCCGAGTTTTATGCCCCCGAAATACCTCACTACTACTATCAGAATATCACTGAGTCCGCTGGAATCTATCTGACCGAGTATGGGGCGGCCCGCCGAACCGGACGGCTCCCCGTCATCGTTTGCACGGAAACGGTCGCCCGTATAACCGAGGCGGTATGCATAGCAGTGATGCCGGGCATCGTGGTACTCCTTTTTCAATGAATCAACGATCTCCCTGACTTCCGCCTCCGTCTCGACAGGATATGCACAGGCTATGAACCTGCTGCCGTTATCCTTGAAAAGCCCACGCGCAGGAGAGGAAATGCTCCTGAAAGAATCCTTTATCTGACCGTGAACCCCATCCATACAGACTTCAAATTTAGTATTTTTTATAATATTCTGCAACCGCACGAAAATATTTTGTACCTTTGACAGCCCGAACGGGCAAGGCGGAGGAATCCGGCCCTGCACCGCACCGGACCATAGACGGACGGGTTTGACTTAATCGGTAATTCTATTCTGATATGATTTTAAGATATCGCGTTTCCCTTCCAGGGATCAAGGGTTTTGCAAGGGTCTATGAGATCAAGGCATCTTCCTCCCTTTATACTTTTTCCAAACAGATGAGAGCGGACATGAGTTTTCCCCAGGACCAGATGGTGCTTTTCAAGGCAATGGATGCCGGCGGAAAGGTAACCTCCAGGTACGGGATTTTCGACCTGGGGGCAGGGACCATAGACTCGGTAACTCTCGAACAGACCCTGAAGAAAGGGGAAGTGTCATTCACCTATTTCTATGATACGACCAATGCAAAAAGCGTAATAGTCACATACGAAGGAGAGGCTGAACCGCGCGCAGGAGTCGTTTATCCGATTCTCGTAGAGACCAAAGGTCCGGATCCCATTGAATTCGAAAACGGGTACGTCGCATTTGAGGACCTTCCTGACGACAAGAAGAAGGCCCCTATGACAGACAGCGATGACGACTGGGACGACGATGATGACTCTGACAACACCGGCGGGGATGACGATGACGAAGACGGCAAGGAAATCTATGACGAATCCGAGGAAGAATAGTCTGTGAAGAAACTTCTGATCATTCTCGGACCGACAGGCGTAGGGAAGACAGACTACAGCATCGGAACAGCGCTGTCATACGGGTCGCCTGTCATTTCGTGCGATTCCAGACAGATCTACAGGGAAATGAGTATCGGCACTGCAGTCCCTTCAAAGGGACAACTTGACGCAGTGAAGCATTATTTCATCCATTCACATTCCATACAGGATACCTATACGGCGGGAAAATATGAGACAGAAGCCCTGGACCTGATACGGAAGTTATTCAGTAAGGGCCACGATACCCTTGTCATGGCCGGAGGGTCCGGGTTCTACATTGATGCAGTCTGCAACGGGCTGGACGATTTCCCGGAAGCCGACCCGGAATTGAGAGCCTCCCTGTCGCAGAGGCTCAAGGAGGAAGGAGTGGAGTCTCTGAGGCTGGATCTCAAGCGGCTGGATCCGGAAAGTTACGCCTCGATGGACATCGCGAACGGGCAGAGGGTGGTAAGGGCATTGGAAGTATGCCTCATGACCGGACGGCCTTTCTCTTCTTTCAAGACTTCTCCGAAAAAACACCGGGAATTCGCAATAGAGAAAATCGGGATCTCCCGTCCCAGGGAAGAACTTTATGAAAGGATAGACAGGAGGGTCCTCCAGATGGTGGATGACGGGCTGGTGGAAGAAGTCCGTTCGCTGCTGCCATACAGGGAACTACCGGCTCTGCAGACAGTCGGCTACAAGGAGATTTTCGCCTGGTTCGACTGGTTGGACGGCAAACATGACACAGAGCGGAGTGCAGACGGTCCGGTGACCAGCCTGGAACGGGCGGTGGAACTGATAAAACGCAACACAAGGCACTATGCCAAGAGGCAGATGTCCTACTGGAGACGGGACAGGGACATCCGTTGGATCGGATTATAGGAATCCTGTCGCAGCCAGGCTATTCCGCATACTGCGTTATCCGTATATTCCCCATTATACCGTCATTTCCAAGTCTCAGGGTGCAATACCGTATACGGCCTGTCTCATTTGCCGTGGCCCGGATGGTCACCGAACGCCAGCCCCCGGACTCCGTCACATCATCACTTGTCAGGATGATCCAGTCCTCTGCCGCGATATCCGATCCGTCAGCTGCATCATACGAATACTTCACCTCGGATACAGCCACCTCCGGAACATTGTACGGATATACGGTCTGGACTCCACCGACGGCCTGGAATACGACCTCTTCCGTCGACAGGCGCAGCGGATAACCATTCAACGAACATCCCACGGCCGTCAGGGCCGAAGCCAGCACCGTTGCAATATATTTTACTGTCCTGTCCATATCATTCAGATGTTACATTCCTCCTTTTCCCCTGCATCTTCCGCCACATAAGGACAGGGAGCAGGAAGGCTACGAGAGAGGCGAAAAGCCAGAATACCGACACCGGCCCGAAATCATAGGCAGTGGCTGCCAGTATCTCGGTCTCGGTCATCCCTTCAGTCACTTCGGGCGCCACGGCAAAACCTTCTATCAGATATCCGCTGGTAATGTCCTGGAGTCCTGCCGCTATGTAACTGGATATGCCGACCACACCGAGGGCCGCCCCCGTTGCCTTGCGCGGCACGATATCCACGGCCATAAGCCCCGCAACTATACAGTACAGGACACCTATAAAAAGACTGAAAAGCGACACGTAGACGATATTCACGATATAGGACCCGCCTGTGAAAAGGAAAAATCCCAAAGAGATGAAGCCGAGCACACCTGAAAGAATGGCCGGACGGATCCTGTCCCCTTTGAAGACAGTATCGGAAAGCCATCCGGCAAGGACCGTTCCGACAATCCCGAACGCCGCCGAGAAGGCAATGATCTGCGTCGCGTTTTCAAGGGAGAAATCCTTCACTTTCTGAAGGAAAAGCACTCCCCAGCCGGCTATGGCATATTTGGTTATGTAGACAAAGGCACTTGACGCGGCTATGATCCATATCCCCGGATGAGACAGGACCATCTTCTGAAGTTTCGCAGTGGGCATAGAGTCAGTTTCCTGAGGCTTTTCTCCGGACAGTTCCTGAATTGACGGCAATCCCCGGCTTTCAGGCGTATCCGAAACGAAGAACAGGATGACAGCCGAGCCCGCCAGACCTGCTATGGCAGCGAAGATGAACCCGTACTGCCAGCCCAGGACACCGACCACTGCCCCGACAATGATAAAGGCAAGGAATTCCCCGATATAGGGGGTGGAACTGAAAATGCTGTAATAGGTTCCTCTCTTCGACAGGGGGAACCATCTTGAAAGTTGGATTACCCCGGGCGGAGACCCCATCGACTGTGCCCATCCGTTGATACCCCATACGACCGCAAAGATAACGAACAGCAGGACGGACACTATCCCCACCGTCCCCTCAAGCAGGCCGGTCACTCCCATCAGAAGATTGATGAAGGAGGACACAAGCAGACCGGTCGCCATGAAACGGCGGATGTTGCAATAATCCGCTATGAATCCGTTGGTGAACTTGCCCGCAGCATAGACGAACAGGAAAGCCGATCCTATCAGTCCGAGTTGTCCAGGAGTCAGGGCGCCGCTGTCTATTATCGGCTGCTTCACCACACTCAGGCTCATGCGGCACACATAATAAAGGCTGTATGCGACGACCGTCGCCCAGAACGTCCTGCTTCTCAATGCCTTGTACCTTGACTGTGCCTGTTCCTGCGGAACCTTGTCCGGCGAAGGCTTGCTGATCCTGTAGAATGAATAGAGACTCATTTCTGTCTGTATATACCGGTCATTGGACAATTTCAGGCGGCAAAGGTAAGATAAATTTCAATATACGGCCCTGCCGAGGCAGAACTTATCGACAAAATCAAGGGTTTTGGCGCCATATATACTGTTCATGCCTCGGAATAGCAAATAAATTTGTTCTGCTCTCGGCTTCTGCGTATATTTGACACCGGAAAAATTCAGAAATATGAAACGACTGCTGACTGCAACAATTCTCGCCTCAATGGCTTTCTCTGCCCTTGCACAGACCCCGAAAGACGTCCGCTACTCCTTTACGGAAGCCTCCGACCTCAACCTTATCGGAAAACTCATGGACACACCGAATCCGTATCACCGGGTTGACACCTGCCTTTTCAAAGGTTTTACAAAAGGTGAAAACGATCAGGTCCGCTGTTCTGCCGGCCTTGCCGTCCTGTTCAGGACCAACTCGTCGACCATATCGGTCCAGTCCGAATTCGGGTATATGAATCACGGGGAAAATACGATGGGAATCGCCCTTCGCGGCTATGACCTTTATATAAAGGATGCTGACGGCAAATGGACATACGCGGCATCGAAAGCAGACGGCAGGAACCGGGGGAACTGCGTGCTCATCAAGGACATGGACCGCACCGAAAAGGAATGTATGCTCTACCTTCCGATCTACAGTGAAGAATATTCGGTCAGGATCGGAGTCGAGGAAGGCGCAACCATCGAGGCTCTCGAATCCCCGTTCAGGCACAGGGTTGCAATCTTCGGATCAAGTTTCACCCAGGGGATCAGCGTCAGCCGTCCTGGGATGAGTTATCCGATGCAGTTCATGCGGAATACCGGAATACAGTTGCTGAGCCTCGGTTGCAGCGGAAACTGCAAACTCCAGCCGTACTTCGCTGATGTTCTGATCGCAGCAGATGTGGATGCCATGATTTTCGATGCCTTCTCGAACCCGTCCGCAGAAATGATCAAGGAAAGGCTTTTCCCGTTCATCGAGAAGATCCAGGCCGCAAAGCCGGATATTCCGCTCATTTTCATGCAGACCATCTACCGGGAAAGCCGCAATTTCTGCACGTCTTCCGACAGGTTCGAACAGGCCAAGCAGGAAATGGCAGCGTCCCTGATGAAAGAGGCGGTAAAGAAATACGATAATGTCTATTTTATCCAAACCAATGCCTCCGATCCGAGCAAGGACACTTCAGTGGACGGAACGCATCCTTCTGACTGGGGCTATATGTACTGGGCGAAATCCATCGAGAAACCTGTCCTGAAAATTCTCAGGAAACATGGTCTGAAATAACACAGGAATGGGGAATATGTCCGGCATAAACAGAACGGTTTCAGGAGGGATCCGACGACTGGCAGTGGTTCTGACGGCTGCCGGATGTCTGGTTTCGTGCATAAAGGACAGGATACCGCAAGGTGCGGATCTGGAGGCCGGGGCAAGGCTTCCCGAATTCTCCGTGACCATTCAGGACGGGACAGAAGTATCCACAACAGACCTCCTCGGGAACATATCATGCATCGTATTCTTCCACACGGGATGTCCTGACTGTCAGAAAACCCTGCCGCTGATACAGGAACTCTATGACAGATATGGGGACGGTGCAGTCAGATTCCTCTGTATCAGCAGGGAAGAGGGGGCCGTTTCCGTAGCGGAATACTGGTCCGGGAACGGTTTCACGCTTCCGTACTCTGCCCAGGATGACCGGAGGATATACAACCTGTTCGCCACTTTCGCCGTTCCGCGCATCTACCTGTCGGACAGAGCAGGGATAATAAGATATATCTACAGCGACAATCCCCTTCCGGATTACGATGGCCTTGAATCCGCCATCAACACCCTGCTATCCGCTGAAAGGTAGGTTTTCAGGACTTCAGTATCTCATCCTCACTAAGACCGGTCAGTTCCGATATCAGAGCCGACCCGAGCCCCTTTGCCTTCATGGCTCGAGCGACTTCCATTTTCCCTTTTGCTTCGCCTTCCGCAAGCCCCTTTGCTTCTCCTTCCGCCAGTGCCTCGGACCGGCAGGTATTCAGGATATTCGTATAATCACGTTCGGTCATCATATCGTGTTCGTATTTCAGTTTCTCTTCCGGTGTGAACCTCGATATCTCGCACGCCTCGAACAACCTCTCGAATGCCTCGATCCGCAA
>CALVAE010000002.1 GCA_944325465.1 uncultured Bacteroidales bacterium
GTTTCCTGCGTTGATTTCAGTGTAGAAGCCGAAATCGACGGCAAAGACAGGCCTGCCATATCTGAGTGCGAAATCCACTGTGTACAATGTGCCGCTTTTGGCAGGACATTGTGCCACTACTACGAAGTCTGACAAAGCCGCCTGCAGTCTGTTCCTTGCAACAAGCCGTGATGGATTGGCTTTTACTCCGGGTGGCTGCTCTGAAATGACGAGACCGCCCGTCGCAAGAATCGATTCCTGCAAACTCTTGTGTTCCTTAGGAAATACCTTGTCAAGTCCGGTAGCGACAATAGCGATGGTTTTCCCTCCGGCATCAATGCAACCCCGATGTGCAGCCGCATCACATCCGAAAGCAAGACCGCTGACGACCGTATAACCTTGTACCGCATACATAATCCCCAATTTATAAGCGGCCTCTATTCCGACCTCATCTGCTTTTCTTGCTCCGATGACAGCCATTTTTCGCCCTATTACCAGCAAATCAGTATTTCCAAGTGCATACAGGGCTTTCGGACAATCCGGAATTTTCTTGAACTCGTCAGGAAACAGAGGATCGGAATAGGAGATGGTTTTCATGGATTGGATTTCTTGAATTCATCATATTTTTCCAAATATCTCCGCATCAGTTCGGCCCGTCTTTCCAACAATTCAGTGCGGCCGTTGTCATCCATATCTACCGTGCCGGCAGTGAAGTCATACTGCTCCCTGATTTTTGAATCGAAAAGGAGGTACGGGAACCGATGCTGCAGATATAGAATCGCCTCCTCGACTAACTTGGGACCGTTGTCGATGTCTGTGTCGTAGTAGAATGCCAGCGGAATGTTCTCATCAGTGAGTTGCTCATACGGTATTGTATCAAAATCAACATATTTCCCTTTCGCAGAAAACAACGACGCCGACCACCAGTAAGTATCTTCCCGTAAATATACATGGTATGTCCTGCCATCCAATTCATTGTAGAAATAAGCATTCCATTGCCCCGGGCACGGCCCGGTGATTTTCCATTCCAGATTTATGACAGTCTTTACCGAATCCGGAGTCTGGAAACATACTATATCCCGGTTGAGGTGCAGCATAGTTCGTTCTGAAAGTACAGTTCCGTTCTTTGCAACATATATTGTCGTGTCACAAGAATCGACAGGTACCGGTTTCGCATAACGTTTTACGATTTCGCTTTCGTTTTCCATATAGATTATCATATCGGAAAGATCTGCAATATAATCACAATCATATTCAAATAATTTATGTACAAAATCATTCCTGTATATCTGATAAGCCATTGGCCTGAATATTCCCGATACGGCAACAACAGTAATTCCGAATTCTTTTGCAACAGAACTCAGAGACTTTAATATAGCCGGACATCCCCGTTTGCGATCTTTTACCATACGAATTTTTTCCGGTGCTGTCATCAGTTGAATATAATCGACTATCGCCAATTTTATTCCTTTATCTTCGACAAGATGCTTTACCTTATCCTGAAAATCCTCTATTTTCAGAGAAGGCGTGTCATCTATGTATAGCGGAGCTTTTTCCAAATTGCTATTGCTACAAAGAAGATCCAAATCATCCGATTCTTGCTGTGTCATCGCCACGTCTCCTTTCAACTTGTGAATATCAATTCCGGATTCGCTTGCCATCAACCGCTTGGCGATCTGCACTGCTGGTGCCTCTACAGAAAAGTAAGCCACGGGAATATGACTGTCGACGGCAACATTTCTGGCAATATTCAGCGCAAGCATCGTTTTTCCTACCGATGGGCCGCCGGTAATAGTTACCAGTTCAGCCGGATGCAACCCACCTGTTATCTTATCCAGATACGGAAATCCCGTCGGGATTCCGGTTTTGTCTAAAGTTGGTTCCTCCATAACGAAATATTGATTTGACTTGTTTCCGATACAAATTAAATAGAACGATGTGCCAAACCATGACACAGCACCCCTGATTTCAGAGCTTTTCCATTAGTTAAATACAAAATTCTATCGGAATTTGATCGAATAAAAATTTATGTAATTTTGCAACAGTACTTCAAATTTGCATAAACTATATGAAAACTGCTTACATTCAAAGGGAATTGTCTGACGTTATCCAAGAAGCGGCCCGATATTTTCCGATCATAACAATTACAGGACCTCGGCAGTCCGGGAAAACAACATTGATCCGGAACGAGTTCAGGCAGTTGCCATATTATTCACTGGAGAATCTTGATGTGAGAAGTTTTGCCGTGAATGACCCGGTGGCATTTCTGAATCAAAATCCTGAAGGAATGGTTCTTGACGAAGTACACAATGCACCCGACTTGCTGTCATATATCCAGGGAATAGTGGACGAGCATCCGGAGCGAAGATTCATTCTTTCCGGCAGTTCGCAGTTCGCCATGTTGGGAAAGGTATCACAGTCATTGGCGGGCCGTACGGCCGTATTCGAACTGTTACCACTGTCATATTCGGAAATAAAAGAACAGACGGAAAATAAGTCTTTGGACGAACTGTTGTTCGATGGATTTTACCCGGCAATATATGCAGAAAGCAATATTCCGAAATTCCTTTATCCGGCCTATCTCAAGACCTATCTCGACAAAGACGTACGAGACCTGCTTCAAATCAAGGACATGATGCAGTTCCATACATTCATCAGATTGTGTGCCGGTCGAACAGGTTCATTGTTCAAGGCTTCGGAGTTGGCGAACGAAATCGGTGTCAGTTCGCACACCATTGCTGCGTGGCTGTCCGTACTTCAGGCATCATATATAGTAGCATTGCTACCGCCTTACTTCGAGAACTCCCGCAAACGGCTTACGAAAACTCCGAAACTGTATTTTACAGATACAGGACTGGCTTGTCATCTGCTCGGCATAGAATCAGCGCAGCAACTTGCAAGGGACAAGATGCGCGGGGCCTTGTTCGAGAATTTCATAATCATGGAGGCACTTAAAAGGAGATACAACCTCGGCAAAGAGAGCAACCTCTATTTTTACCGTGACTCCAACCAGAATGAAATAGACCTTATATTGAAGGACAGTACCGGGCTGTACGGCATTGAGATTAAATCCGCCATGACCTATCATCCGGAATTCGAGAAGGTTTTGAAGCAGATGGACAGATTTGTGAAGGAGCCGGTACTTGGAAAGGCTGTCATCTATAGCGGTTCTTTCGAGAATACTGTCGGTGACATCAAACTGCTGAATTACACCCATCTGCACAATATTCTGGATTGAATACGGCAAATATCAACAACACTTACAGTTTGCATAAAAGGCTTGTCCGGACATTGTATTTCCGTCTGTATTTCTGATATGTCCCGGTATAATGGTCCATGAGATAACCACAGAGATAAGTGAAATATGTGCGGCGCGGACAAACGCATTTGTCAAAAATGATACTGACATATTTTCGGCTATAGATATCAGACAGGAAGTTTTTCAAATCATAATCTGTTCAGGTGTATGGAATCAGAAGTCAAGGATTTCAATAGCAATCCGGGCACAGGCTTCGGCATCGGCCAGCGCATGGTGATGATTCTGCAAATCATAGCCGCAATACTGCGCGACGGTCT
>CALVAE010000003.1 GCA_944325465.1 uncultured Bacteroidales bacterium
CCGGAGAAGAACCGAGTAGCGATCTGCGTGGTTGATGACGGAGAATAGTGACCCAGATCCTTCACTCCGCCTGCGGCTCCGTTCAGGATGACAATGCAACGGTTCCGGTCATGAGGATTGCGGACCGCGAACAAGGCGGATTCGTATCCTGTTAAAAGACAAGACGTTACAAAATATCATTGTTCGGGGTCCTCTCGAAAAAATGGGGATCTCGAACATTATTGTTTTGCATTGTATTGTATCTCAATGGATTACAAAAGGGAGGCGTTCGCGGTCCGTTGCCTCATCCTGGACGGAGCAGCCTTTGTCATCCTGATCGAAGCCGCCGACTTTGTCATCCTGAACAGAGCCGACATTGTCATCCTGAACGGAGCCGCAGGCGGAGTGAAGGATCTGAAGTACCTCATCGCTTCTCCACATCGGTATCCGCAGGTGTCGAATGGCTTTGACTTCTCTATATGCCCCACCCGTTCACGCCCGCTCTTTCGTTCCCTCATTCCCTGCCATCCCTTCCCGTTGCCTGTCTGTTCGCCCTGTTTAGGTGAGTGGACCATTATGGTTTATTCTGTTTCCCTGCGCACGTCTCCGGAGATATGCGCCCCGAAGATGCTACCGGGAGCGTATATCGAGTGTTGCCGGCGCATATCTCTTGAGATACCAGATTCTTCGCTGGGCTCAGAATGACAGGAAAGATATCTGTTTCAGATTCTTCGCTGACGCTCAGAATGACAGTGTACTTCGTTCAGAATGGCAGGATGACGTTCGGAATGACAGTGTGGCGCGTGACACAGATTCTTCGCCGGGCTCAGAATGACAGTGCGTCGGTCGGAATGACAGGGTGACGTTGCTGAGCGGTAAGGGCTACACATTACAGGGGAGTATTGTGGTGTGAGCGGGTGAAAAAGAAAGTAGGAAGAAAACCGCTTCGTTTTCCTCCTACTTTGATTGGTCGGGATGAGGCGACTCGAACGCCCGACCCCTACGTCCCGAACGTAGTGCGCTACCAACTGCGCTACATCCCGCCTAAATAAAAGAAGCTGCCATTTGGGAAGACAGCTTCTCTAGCTATAAGAAACCCTTGCAGGGCCGGCTTTCATTATGAAAGTTTGTTTATATAGACTGCAATTCCGCTCTTGAGGTTCGCTGCCTTGTTCTTGTGGATCACTCCTATTTTTGCAAGTTTGTCAATCATTGCATAGACTTTAGGTGCATTTGCTTCTGCTGCTCCTTTGTCAGTAGTGTTCCTCAGCGCTCTGATAGCGTTTCTTGTAGTCTTTGCATAATACCGGTTATGCAACCTGCGTCTTTCGCTCTGGCGATAACGCTTTTCTGCTGATGCGTGGTTTGCCATTATTTTATTTTTTATATTTTTCGTAGTGGGTAGGGGAATCGAACCCCTATTGCAAGAATGAAAATCTTGAGTACTAACCGTTATACGAACCCACCGGATCCTCCCTGGAGGCATAACATGCCGTAAGGGAGTGCAAAGGTATGCAATATTTTTATTAAGACAAAATATTTTTGAAAAATTATCGTAAAATATTCAAAAATTATTTTTTTCCGTCACTTGCCGCCCATTCAAAAGAGTACATTATCGACTCTACTTCCCTCATATAGTGTCTCTTATCGTATCTTGGCGCATAAACGAACCCGTCAAGCACGATTATTTCCTTTCCGTCCCTGCTGTAGAACGAATGAGATACGAACGGTCCTCCCATGTAATCGTTATGGACTTCCCAGTATCCGCGGGCTTCGGCGAATTCCCTGCCTTTGTACTTTATGTATTCGAGGCCCGGTGTCGTAACGTCGCTGGTAACCATGTAGGTGTTTTCAAACATCCCCGGGACATTCTCTTTGAGGAATTCATTCCGTTTGGCAACGATGTTTTCTATCTTGAAATCATCGGCCGTACCGGAAGCAGGGTATTTGTAGATGAAGAATCCCTGTGTGACGTAGGTCGTCTCGTATTCTATCCAGATGAAATCGGAGGTGTGCTTCTTTATGGAATATCCGGTAGGAAAGTGCGGTGACCCTCCGGCGAATGCCGTTACTACCGGGGCGATAGAACGTTCTTCGTATTTTATCGAGTTGGCGATGATACGGTCCCTTTCGGCCTGCTCTATCGTATTGAGTATCGTCCTGCTGTTTTCTTGAATCAGTTGCAGGGCGGTTTCGCTGTCCGTGGCATTTATCCCGATTACGCATTGGGGCCTTGCCCATACATCCTGCCGGTAGACCACGCCCGGTTCGGTGACATCATTGCCGATGTTTACCAGTATGATGTTGCGGTGTACCTGAAAGATGTTGGTGAAATTCGACGGCGTTATATCAACAAGATTGTATAGCGGCTCTTTCTGGGGCAGGAACGGGCAGTCGCTGGCCAGCAGTTCCCTGAATTCGGAACCTAAGGCTCCCTCCCAGTCTGCCTTGTCGATTACGATGATGATTTCTCCGGCTTTGCCGCTGATTGTCGGAAGAAGGGCCTTTTTGGGCGAGCATGTGCATGATATGGCGAGGATGCCGGCCGCCATGATAGTCAATAGTGTGAATATCCGTTTCATAGTCATCTTGTGTTATTTTATCTGAATAGTCTGGCGATATCGTTTCCGAATGCAAGTATCATCAGCCCGAAAAGCAGTATCATTCCGATGACTTGGGCGATGGTCAGGAACCGGTCGCTCGGTTTGTGCCCGGTAATCATTTCATACAGAGTGAATACTATATGCCCTCCGTCAAGGGCCGGGATAGGGAGAAGGTTCATTACACCAAGCATGATCGAAAGGAGGGCCAGGATGTTGATGAACCTGTACCAGTCCCATGCGCCGGGGAATATCTGTCCCATGGCGATGAAACTTCCGACCGATTTATATGCTTCCGTACTTGGAGTGAAGACCAGTTTCAGGTCCTGAAGATAGCCTCCGATCGTATCGAAAGTCAGCCTGAATCCTGCCGGAATGGCTTCGATTACCGAATACTCTCTGGTTTTCAGCCCCGGGAGTTGCGTATATACGCCCAGTCTTCCCAAAGTATCGACCTGCAGGGTCAGGTCTGTGGTGTCCTTGTCTCTGACGAGGGTTACCGGGACCGACTGGCCCGACAGGTCGGCCAGAAGACGTCTGGAGTCCTGGAGATATGTTATGGGCTGGCCGTCGATTGCAATGACCTTGTCCCCTTTCAGCAGCCCTGCATCTGCATTCGGGGATTCCGGAGCAACGGATTCTATTACGAAAGGTACTGCAAGATCGAACATTCCCGGAGTGTTCAGGACATCTCCGATCATATTCTGGTCAATGTATATGTCGACCGTGTCTCCGTCTCTCAGGACAGTGGCTTTCCTTGCGGTCTGTCTTGCAAGATCTGCCTGGAGCATTCCGAACCTTTCCGGGGCATAGTCATCGAATTTCAGGATCTGGTCTCCGTTCCTGAACCCCATTTCGTATGCGAGGTCATTGACATAGATGCTGTTGCCCTGGTTGGCGATATAACTTTCCCCCCATCCGGCAAGTACACCTATATATAATATAATGGCAAAAATGAAGTTGAACAGTACCCCTCCGAACATCACCAGCAGTCTCTGCCATGCCGGTTTGGTGCGGAACTCCCACGGTTGCGGTTCCCGCTTCATGGATTCGGTATCCATTGATTCGTCAATCATGCCGGCTATCTTGCAGTAGCCTCCCAGGGGAAGCCAACCGATCCCGTATTCCGTATCCGACCCTTTGGGCTTGAACCTGAACAGGGAAAATCCGCCTGCATCGAAAAAAAGATAGAATTTGTCGACCCTTATCCTGAACAATTTGGCAAAAATGAAATGCCCCAGTTCATGTACAAGTACGAGGACGGACAAGGCAAGGACAAGTTGCAGTATTTTCATCAGAACAATCATAGTCTCCTTAAAATAATTTCTCTGGCCTTTCTTCTGGCAATGTCATTGGTTGCATAAATATCGTCAAGCGTCGGTCTTTCCACAAAATCCACACCAGCCATACAGTCCGCCACGACGTCAGTTATCCCGTAAAAACTGATTCTGTCCTGCAGAAAGGCGGCTACGGCCTCTTCGTTGGCGGCATTCATTATGCAGGCCATGTTCCCGCCTCTGTCCAGGGCTTCGCGTGCCAGGGCAAGGGCGGGGAATCTCTCCTCGTCGGGGGCATGGAATGTCAGGGATGCAAGTTCGGCGAAGTCCAGTTTCCTGTTGTCGAGAGGCAGCCTTCCGGGATATCCGATGGCATACTGTATGGGTTCCCTCATGTCAGGATATCCGAGTTGGGCGATTACGGCCCCGTCGGCGAATTCCACCATCGAGTGTATGATGGATTGCGGATGGACCACTACATTGATCCTGTCATGTCCGACTCCGAACAGCCATTTCGCCTCAATGATTTCCAGTCCCTTGTTCATCATTGTCGCGGAATCGATGGTTATCTTGTGCCCCATGTTCCATTTCGGATGATTCAGCGCCTTCTCCTTTGTCGCCTTTGCGATATCTTCTTTGCTCCATTCCCTGAAAGGCCCTCCGGATGCCGTGAGATGAATCCTTTCTATGCCGGCTCCGTTGGAACCCTGCAGGCATTGGAAGATGGCGGAATGTTCGGAATCTACAGGCAGGATGGCTGCGTGGTGTTCCGCTGCCAGCCTCATCACGATCTCTCCGGCCGCCACCAGGGTTTCCTTGTTGGCAAGGGCAATGGTTTTTCCGGCGCGGATGGCGGCGACTGTGGATTCCAGCCCGCTGAATCCGACCATTGCCGTCACTACCATGTCTATGTTGTCTCCTGCTACCAGACTGCATATCGAATCCATGCCGGTGAACACTTTGATATAATGGGGGGCGAGGGTTTCTGACACTTCGGCATATCTGCTCTCGTCCCTTATGACCACTGTGTTGGCATTGAACCTGATTGCCTGTTCGATGAGAAGTTCACTGCTCGTGTTGGCAGTAAGCAGTTCCACTTCAAACAGTTCCGGATGCTGTCCGACAACATCCAGAGTCTGTCTTCCGATTGATCCCGTGGAACCCAGTATCGCCAGTTTCCTTTTTTCCATCAGAAATTGATATATTTGGTCGGATTCACCGGTGCTCCCTTATACCACAGTTCAAAATGCAGGTGTTCCCCGGTGCTTATGGATCCTGTGCCTCCTACAAGAGCGACGGGGGTTCCGGCATTTACCTTGTCTCCGTTGTCTTTCAGGAGTTTGCTGTTATGCTTGTAGATGGATACGATGTCGCTTTCGTGCTGGATGCATACCGTATATCCGGCATCGTCGCTCCAACCGGAATAGATGACCGTCCCGTCCAGAACGGATACTACGACCGAATTTGCCGGAGCGGTGATGTCTATGAACGGATGCACCACGTCATCGTACCCCTGGGAAATCACGCCTTTCAGAGGGGTGAAGAAATGCATGCCTTCTATAGGGAGTTTCCTGTGTCCCTGGTTGCTGATTCCGAACTGTTCTTCGTTCCGTACGGTTTCCCTCATCAGGGAATCCCGTTTCAGGAGTTCCTCCCGTGTCTTGGCATATCCTGAATTGCCCGACCTCATTATGCTGTCTATCCTGACCGGTTCCTCTCCGTCAATGACTCTTCTGAGATTCTCGGAATAGAGTTCCCATCTGGATATGATCTTTTCCAGGGAGTCCGCCCTGATGGCATTCTGTATCGCCGCTTTCTTCGAAGTCTCGTCAGGATAGCCTGGAATGGTCCTTCTCAGCGGGGTGAAGGCGAAAAGCGCATAGAAAACGAATATGACGAATACGACTGCCGCAATTATGCTGATTATGAATCCTACGCGGGAAAACCGTATGCACCACAACTGTTTGTGTGTACGGTCATCAACAAGGTCAAGTCTGAAATCATCAACTTTTTTATTTTGTCTTGACATACTTTAATGTTAACTTTGTACCCAAATGGACAGGATAATAGGCATAGATTACGGAAGAAAACGGGTCGGTGTTGCAGTCAGTGACCCGCTCGGTATCTTTGCATCGGCATTGGATACAGTCCATTCTGCAAAGATAATAGAATATCTCGAATTATATTCCCGAAAAGAGACCGTCACGCGCTTTGTGGTGGGGTATCCCATCAATATGGACGGTGCCCCTTCGGAGGCGGCCAAGGATGTGGACGTCTTCCTGAAAAGGCTGGCGAAGGCATTCCCGGACATCCCGGTGGAACTTGAAGACGAGCGCTTTACATCTGTCCTTGCGCACAGGGCCATGATTGACGGGGGAATGAAGAAGAAGGACAGAATGGACAAGAATTCGGTGGACAGGATAAGTGCCGCGATAATCCTGCAGGGTTATCTTGACCGGAAGAATGCGCGGATGTGACGTTGCGGTCACTGCGGAAACGGAGAATAAGAACGGATAAAAATTTACAGGATATGAAATTACCGATTTACCTATACGGATCACAAGTGTTGAGGGAGCCTGCCGTTGAGGCAGATCTTAATGACAGGGAGGCGTTGTCGGCCCTTCTGGAGGATATGAGGGAGACCCTGAAAAGCGCTGACGGATGCGGGTTGGCCGCGCCGCAGGTGGGGAAGAGCCTCAGGGTCCTGATTGTCGACGGGACGGTCGTTGCCGATGTATATGATTATCTCAAGGATTTCAGGAGGACCATGATAAATCCCGTTCTTCTGGAGGAAAGTCAGGAGACAAGGGAATATTCCGAAGGCTGCCTGAGCGTGCCCGGGATATATGCGGACGTGCGCAGGCCTGCGCGGATCAGGGTGGAATATTACAATGAGAATTTCGAAAAGGTTACCGAAGAGTTCGACAGGTTCGCGTGCAGGATGATCCAGCATGAGATGGAGCATCTGGACGGTCACCTTTTCGTTGATGATGTCGCTCCGATACGCCGCAAGATGATTGCCAGGAAACTGCAGGGCATTGCCAAAGGAAAGATCGTGACAAGGTACAAGAGCAAACTGGAGTAAAGGATATGGGAGCATTTCACGCATACGACATCAGAGGTGTCTTCGGAGTCGACTTTGACGGATCGACCGCATATAAGGTAGGATATTTCCTTCCGGAACTGCTTTCTGCAGACAAGGTTCTGGTCGGAAGGGACTGCCGGGTCTCTTCGGACGAGATTCATGACCGGCTGCTTGAAGGGATTACCGATGCCGGGGCCGATGTCTATGATGTCGGCCATGCGACGACGCCGATGGTCTATTTCGGCACTGCGAATTACGGTTTCAAGGCTTCCGTACAGATTACCGCTTCCCACAATCCGGCCCGGTACAACGGGATGAAGGTATCACGGGAGAATGCCCTTCCTGTCGGGCTTGACAACGGTCTCGGACAGATAAGGGACTGGATAGATTCGGGTCGGGAATGTCCTGTCGCTGCGGTAAAGGGCAAGGTCCATGTGTTCGACATCCACAAGGATTATCTGGATTTCCTTCTGAAATTCAAGGGGGATTACAGCGGATTGAAAATCGCGATGGATCTCTCGAACGGGATGGCGGGTCTGTATGCAAGGGAGATTTTCGGCGATTCCCCTTCCTATATTTTCGATGAGATGGACGGCCGGTTCCCGAATCATGAGCCGAATCCCCTTGTGCCGGCCAATGTCGAGGCTCTGAAACGTCTGGTCCGGGAGACCGGAGCGGATGTCGGGGTCATCTATGACGGGGATGCGGACAGGGTAATGTTCGTGGACGAGAATTCCCGTTTCATTTCCCCTGATCTCATGATTGCAGTTCTGGGCCACTATTTCCTTGAAGAAAAAGGGGAGAAGGGGATTGTCCTGCAGGATATCCGCAGTTCGAAGGCGGTAGGGGAGTATCTGGCTCCCATGGGAGCAGAAATGCGTACATGGAAGGTAGGCCGTGCTTTCGCTGCTCGGAAATTGCGTGAGATTGACGGGGTCTACGGAGGCGAACTTGCCGGCCACTATTATTTCAGGGACTTTTTCTATTCGGACAGCGGTCTGCTTGCTTCGCTTCTGATACTTGAGGTGATAGCACGGAAAAAGGCTCAGGGCATTTCCCTGTCGCAACTTGTCGCGGGGATAGAAAGGTACCGCAATTCAGGGGAGATAAACTTCAGGGTCGAGGATAAGGCAGGAGCGATGGATGCTGTCAGGGACATGTTCATGTCGCAGGAGAAGCATACGGCATACATGGATTTCGACGGATACAGGGTGGAGTTCCCGCAGTGGTGGTTCAATATCCGCCCTTCCAATACCGAACCGTATCTGAGGTTCATCTGCGAGGCTGCCTCCGATGAACTTCTGCAGCAGAAGACGGATGCGGTAAGGCATTTGCTTTCTACGGAATTCGGAGCCACGGTAAATTGACGTCAGGTATGAAAAGGGACGAAAAAAGATTTTCAGACAGAACAGTGATTTGCATTATGGCCATGATTCTTTTCCTTTCGGTAGGGAATGTCTTGTGTGCAGGGCCGTCGTCCGGGTATTCCGGGATTGCGGGCACTTCGCGGGGATGTGCGGTATCCGGATCCGACACCATCTCTACGGCCAGATCATTGCCCATGCCTGTCTCCAGGGCGGAGGTCATTCTGCCTCGTCCTGCCCTGCAGCCTGTAAAATCCTTTGTCCCGACTGCGGCTGAGCCTATCGACACCCTAGATACCCAGGTGTGGTATATAAAGGTTATATTGTACGGGGACAATACATGGGAGTACGCCAAGAATCCGGCATATATCGAGGATTCGGGCATTTATACGGAATATTGGGATGCCCTTGCGTCCGATCCGTACAATATGCCGCTGGACAGTCTTCCTGAAGTATGGACGGTATGGATGGTCGACAGCCTGTCGCACTATCACTGTCCTTATCAGGGTAAGGTGAACCCGCGCGGAAAGTTCGGAATACGCCGGGGCAGACGGCATCAGGGCATCGACCTTCCTCTCGTGTCGGGAACTCCTATCTATGCCGCATTTGACGGGAGAGTGAGGATATCCAGGTATGTCAACGGTTTCGGCAACCTTATAGTAATCAGGCACGAAAACGGGCTTGAGACTTTCTATGCACATCTCAACAGGAGGGACGTGGAGCGCGATGACTGGGTCTCGGCCGGAGATGTCATCGGTCTGGGCGGTTCCACGGGACGTTCCACGGGACCTCATCTGCATTTCGAGACCAGGTACAAAGGCTATGCGTTTGACCCGCAGTGGCTCATAAATTTCGAGACAGGGGATCTCAGACACCGGTTCTTCAGCCTGAAACGCAGTTATTTCACCCCGTACAGCAGTTACGAGCAGGATTTTGAAGATGAATTCCGCAATCAGGAGGAGGATCTCAGGGAAGATGCGGAGAAGGCGGCAATGAAATATGTAACCGTCAAGGCAGGGGACACTTTGGGCAAGATTGCCCTGGAGAACGGGACGACAGTAGCAAGGCTTTGCAGTCTTAACGGCATTACGTCAAGGACTGTCCTGCAGATAGGCCGCAGGCTCAGGGTCAGATAGCCGGCGTTTTCAAGTATATTCCCGCCGGACTAGGTTTTCCCGTATAATTTTCTAAATTTGCATATTGTAATGCCAGGGAAATCTATAACCATATATAATAATGAACGTAATCCCCGAATGTATTTACAGGGCACTGCTTTCCGCGGCTGTCCTGTTGTATTCCGCCACCTGTCTTTCGGCGGCGGTACCGTCCTCTGCGGAAGGTCAGGACGGAAAAGTTGTCATTACCGGTACAGTGGTTGATGAAGACGGCCTGCCGCTGATAGGAGCGGCCGTGATAGAAAAAGGTTCCAACGGTACCGTAACTGACGGGAACGGTAATTTTTCCATTGAAGTGGAAGATTCCTCGGTCCCTCTCTTTATCAGTTATCTCGGATATCAGCCGTGCGAGGTTATCCCCGGTTCACGGACTCGTCTGGAAATCGTCCTGCGTCCGGATGAAAACTATCTGGATGACGTGGTTGTGATCGGTTACGGTACCCGTGACCGCAGAAGTATCACGACTTCCATCGCTTCGGTGAGACAGGACGAGATAGAGGTCCTTGCCCCTGTCGCGACATCGGTCCAGGATCTGCTCGGCGGAGCGGCCAAAGGGGTTCTCGTGACCCAGAATTCCGGTGCTCCCGGGGCGGTATCCAATATCAATATCAGAGGTATCACGTCCCCGTATCCTAATTTCAACACGAATATCTCCAACAACGCTCCTCTGTATGTGATTGACGGAGTGGCCCAGTTCGTGGATGACACCCAGGCCATCAATCCTTTGCAGAGCCTTTCCCCGAACGAGATAGAGTCCATAGATATTCTCAAGGACGCATCCGCGACCGCCATCTACGGATCACGGGGCGCAAACGGAGTGATTATCGTGAATACCAAGAAAGGCAGCCAGGGTGACAGGATATCCGTCGAGTTCGGCTATTCGGTCAGCATTGCCAATCCTGTGAAGACGTACAAGCCTCTGAATAACGAGGAATATCTCAATCAGCAGGCGGAGTCGCTTCAAGGTGCCGCTGCTGCCATCCAGGAGACTGCAGCGGGATACAATTACCTGCTGGACAGTTATACGGCGGCGATGCTGGTTCCTTACGGGCTTGATCAGACTACCTTTGAATACACCGGACTTGACAGATCCATGTTCGGTACGGCCAGCACCGACTGGGACAGCCTTGTGCGGAACCGCAATGCGACGAGCCATACATATTATCTTGCTGTCAGAGGAGGAACCCGGAAGAGCGACTATTCCGTATCGTTCAACGGGATCAACCAGGAAGGGCTTTACCTTCAGGACAATATGCAGACCTATAACGGACGTGTCTCGGTGAATACGCAGATAACACCGGCCATAAAGTTCGGCGCCCTGATGAATTATTCCTATTCCAGGAGGGACAATTCCCAGATGGATGAAATGTACGGTCCTACGCGCAACTACAGGTTTGCCCCGGATATCGAACCTTACGGAGAGAACGGGGAGCCGTCAAGGATAGATCTTTCCGTTCCGAATATGATGGAAGGGACGACTGCTGCCTCTCCATTGGGACTGCTGGCTGTCCGGAATTCCAATGAGGCGACCCAGGTGGCCTTTTCCGCATATACGGATATCAGGCTTATGCAGAGGCAGTATCATTCTCTCAAGCTGCATGCGGATATCAGTGCGAGCATCTATTCGTCCGATGACAGCGGCTTCCTGCCTGCCTCTACGCAGATAGCATATCCCGATTATCTCGGAGTGGACATCCCTACCAGCCTGACCGTTTCCGAAGGCAGGACTGTCAATACTTCCATCAATTTCAGGCTTGACTATGATTTCGACAGGGATGACCATAGCCTGAATGCCATTCTCGGCTATTCGTCCGACAGGAACAGTTCCGTGTACTCCTCTTCAATGTACTCGGGATTCCCTGATGACAAGGTCCTTACCCAGCCGTCTGCGGCGCAGGCATATTTCGGTGGCAGCGACAGTGTCTACAGGGGAGGCCTCAATTCGGTATTTGCCAGGGCCTCATATAATTACGCAGGACGCTATTTCGCCGATCTGAGCCTTAGGGCGGACCAGTCATCCAAATTCGGACCTAACAACAGATGGGCTGTCCTTCCTGCCGTTTCTGCCGGATGGATGATAAGCGAAGAATCCTTCATGCAGAATGCCTATTGGGTGAACATGTTGAAAATCAGGCTTGGATGGGGCCGCTCCGGTTCCACGAATGTCCCGGATTTCTCGTATATCCGGTATTATGAAGTCAATACGGGCGAAGGAGGGAACATTTACGGCGACAATTCGGCCGTGGTGTTGAGGAATCTGCTGCCGAATCCGGACCTGAGATGGGAAGTGACCGACGAATGGAATGCCGGCATTGATTTTTCCCTGCTTGATGACAGGCTATACGGCTCGGTGGATGCGTATTACCGCTATACGGACGGTGCCCTTGCTCCGGCTCCCCATTCTCTGGAATCCGGAATATCCCTGTATTATGACAATGTGATAGATGTCAGCAACAGGGGAGTGGAAATCTCTCTCGGAGGGGATATTGTCAGGACAAGGGATTTCACCTTCTCGTCTACGGTCAATCTCTCCCTTAACCGCAACAGGGTGGAGTCCCTCAATTCGGCCCAGTTGGACGAGACCTATCAGGATGTAATAGTGGTCGGCCAGCCGACGGGTGTCGTGAAGGGATTTGTCGTGGATCATATAGCCCAGAACATCGAGGAGGTTCAGGCTCTTGACGCAAAGGCTCAGGAAGCGGGATATTCTTCCTATCAGAGTATGCAGATAGGAGTGGGAGACTATATAATGAAGGATACTGACGGCAACGGGCACATCACGACCGATGACAGGGTAGTGATTGCAAGTCCGGAACCGAAATTCTTCGGAGGCTGGAATAACCGTCTTACATGGAAAAACCTGTCCCTTTCCCTCCTTTTCCAGTATTCCGTCGGCGGGACGGCTGTCTATTCTGCTGTCCAGAATGATCTTGCCTCCTCTTTCCAGGAAAGCGTCAGCAGGGAAGTCTACGGCAATACCTGGACTCCGGAGAGGACTGATGCCCGGTATCCGCGTCTTGCCGCGATGGTCTACAACTACAACAGCGCGACCAACGACAGGTTTGTCTTCGATGCCTCATATTTCAGGCTCAAGAACCTGACTCTCGGATATACCCTTCCGCGGAGGTGGACAGAAGCCATCCATGCAACCGCCATGTCCGTTTTCTTTACCGCTACCAATCTCTTTACATTCACCCCTTGGCCGGGTATCGACCCTGAGACCATAGGTTCCATGGTAGTGGATATGGGTATCAACAACGACCCGTACCCTCTTGCAAGGTCGTTTACATTTGGTGTCAACCTAAAGTTCTAAAATCGGCAAAAGATGAAAACATTCGGATATATATCGGCAGTTGCCGGAATCGCGCTTGCATTTCCGTCCTGCTCACTGATGGGTCCTCTGGATGACCTGAAGATTGATTATGTCTATACTGATGAGACTGTCATCACGGATGCCGCATCGGCGGAGAATGCGCTTGCCGGAATCTATGCCTCATGGAAGAGTTTCGGGAACTGTGCATTCTTCACCAATCAGGCCTTGCGGGCCGGGACAATCGTGAATGCGAATATTGTCGGTTATGATGAATTCCAGATCAACCAGTTGACGGATGAAAACACGTCTCTGGAGCAGTTCTACACCAGACAGTATTTCATAATAAACGGGGCGAATTCCTTCATCGCCTCTATTGACGGCAACAATGCCGTCCAGGGACTTTCCGATGAACGCAGGGCAGAGATGCTTTCGGAAGCATATTTTCTCAAGGCCCTTTCGGAGCATTATCTTCTGTGTACTTTCGGGCAGTTCTATGACCCGACATCCGAATACGGAATAGTGATACCGGACGGACCGGTAAGGGAAAGTGTCGCCAAGGCCCGCTCGACAGTGGCTGACTGCTATGAGACTATCCTGTCCGATCTCGACAAGGCGGAGAATGCCCCTGAATTTCCTTCTGTAGGACATGCCGGGCGTTATGCAGTCATGCTCCTGCGTGCAAAGGTGCTTCTGAATGCAGGTAGGTATCAGGAGGCGGCCCAGGCGGCAGGTGATCTTATACAGGCAAAGGACGCTGATCTTTCCGCAAGTTACCTTGAGCCGTTCGCCGCTCCGTACGAGTCTCCGGAGATACTTTTCGACCTGTACTGCACCTACCCTGAAAGCACTCTTGGCAGTGACAGTTACAGTTACTATTATTCCTCTCCGGGCGAGCCTCTGATGACCCTGGCGGATATGCTGGACGGAGTGCCGGGAGACGGGACGACATCTTCCGTATCCCCGGATGACGTGATGGACTGGCTGTCTGAAGGGACCAACGAGCAGGATATGATGGCATTCATCAATGAAATGAATGAAGGGTTCACCAGTTATACCTCTTTTCAGGACATAGTGGATGAATTCGTGGGTTATGGCCTTCCGGAAGAAGAGGCTTTCGCTTATGCCATAGAGCAGATAGTATTGTATGCCGAATATATGGGAGTGGAATTTGCCGGCTCTGGCTGGAGCGGATATGACAGCAGGTATATCCAGACATATTCCAGCCCTCAGGGAGCGAACGGGATGAGCAAATATATCTATCCGCAGTTCGTTTCGGGACCGTCCAACACTATCTTCCTTCTGCGTCTGGCGGACGCCTATTATGTAAAGGCTGAGGCGGAGGCAAGGCAGGGTGCCGGACATTATACCGCGGCAAGGGATGCCCTTGCAAGGGTTATAGCAAGGGCCGGCTATGACAGGACATACGTAGATGCGATACCTGATGACCAACTTGTAAGGACGATAATGCAGCACCGGTTCATGGAGAATTTCACCGAAAATATGGATGACTATTATGATCAGGTGAGGGCCCTTATGCTCGACGGGGAGAATTTCTGCCCGAATGACGGTTGTGTCTCATTGTCAAATACCCTGATCGCTCCTGTGCCGAGGGCGGCTTTGGCCGGGAACAATCTGCTGGAACAGCTCCCTTGATGAAGATTAACGAAATCCGATAAATTCTGTTATGAAAAAAAATGTTTTGTTTCCGGTACTGGTTTCCGCGGTCCTATGCTCATGTTCCGGACCGGGGTTTGAGATAGACGGCAGTCTTGCGAATGCGGAAGGTGCGAAGGTCGTCCTGTATGAACAGCAATTATGGGGAATGGTACCTCTTGACAGTGCTGTGGTCAAGGATGGGGTCTTTACCCTGTCCGGCAGGCTGGAATCCCCTGTCCAGTGCCGTATCATGGTGTTTACTGAAGCGAATGGAGACATAACCGTTTCAGGAGACGAGGCCGAGGCGTTGTCTGCGACCGTTTATATGGATAATTCCCAGATTGTTTTTTCAGCCGATGCCTCTACAATGTCCACCTATTACTGGTCGGAGGACAGGGAGGTCGTGCCTCCGGTCATTAAGGGTTCCTCCGAACAGGATCTGAAGGAGGAACTTGACAGTTTGCGCAGGACGGTTTCGGATTCCCTTTCTTCCGTGAGCAGGCGTATTTCCGAAATATATTACGGACCGATGCTGGAAAATGTCTTTCCGACCGAAGGAGCCGACCTCGCTTCGAAGGAGATGGCTCTTATGAAGGAAAGGCTGAAGATAACGCTTGATTTCGTCAGACAGCATCCAGAGGCGGCCGTCTCGTTCGACGAGATCGCCTATCTTTTCGCAGACGGCAGCATGAGTCCCTATACTGCGGACGAGATAAACGGTTTTGTCGCCCTTCTCGAGCCTCATTGGAAGGGCACTGCCCGTTTCAAGGCTTTGCAGGAGGCGGCCGCCGGTGCAGCGGAACTTGCTGTCGGGGAAAAATACAAGGATGCTGAATTCTATGACCTGGAAGGTAACAAGGTCATGCTTTCTTCAGTTGTGCCGGAAGGCAGGATAACCATGCTGGAATTCTGGGCTTCGTGGTGCGGGCCGTGCCGTGGGGAAATCCCTCACTTGAAATACATCCATGAAAGGTATCCTGAATTCGACATCATCAGTATTTCGCTTGATGACAATATAGATGAGTGGAAGAAGGCTGTCAGGGAAGAGAATATGGACTGGATTCAGCTCAGGGATGTGTCGATGATGGACGGGAATGCGATGAAACTCTATGGAGTCATGGGAATCCCGTGCTGCATTATCCTGGACGAGCAGGGGCGTTTCTTCAAGACGGATATGAGGGGGCCTTATCTGGACGCCTTCCTCCGTGACTACTACGGACGTTGATGTCCATGATTTTACGGCTGCCAGAGGCTACGTCCGGTAGTCATGGCAGTTGCCTGAAAACAAGAGAGGCGGTCCTTTGCGGGATCGCCTCTCTTGTCATATCGGGTTGTCTGACCGTTAAAGATCCGACATCGCTTTCTTGTACTCTTCCATCGGAGCAACCAGGATTTCCTGGAATTCCTTCTGTCCTGTACCGGCCGGAATCGCATGTCCGCAGATGACATTTTCCTTCAGACCCTCAAGTGTATCGACACGGCCGCGGATTGCTGCCTCGCTCAATACCTTGGTGGTTTCCTGGAATGATGCGGCGGATATGAAACTGTTTGTCTTCAGGGCGGCTCTTGTTATACCCTGGAGAATCTGGCTCGCAGTCGCAGGCTTTGCCTCGCGGAGAACCATCATCTTCAGTCCCTGCCTTTCAAGAGAAGAATTCTCGCTTCTCATTTCACGGGCGGAAATGATGTCCCCTTCAGCATATTTCTGCGAATCTCCCGGATCTGTTACGTAGAATTTACCGTAGATCCTGTCGTTGGTATCCATGAACTGCCACTTGTCGATAAGTTCTTCCTGCAGGAATTCCGTATCTCCCGGATCGTTGATCTGTACCTTTCTCATCATCTGACGGACGATGATTTCGAAATGCTTGTCGTTGATCTTCACACCCTGGAGCCTGTACACTTCCTGGATTTCATTGACAATGTATTCCTGGACCTTGATAGGACCGAGAATGTTGAGGATATCGGTAGGGGAGACCGCTCCGTCCGAAAGGCTCATTCCGGCCTTTACATAGTCGTTCTCCTGTACGAGGATCTGTTTTGTCAGTGGGACCAGATAGCGTTTTTCCTGTCCGGACTTGTTCCTGACAATGATTTCCCTGTTACCCCTCTTGATCTTGCCCATGATGACCTCTCCGTTAATCTCTGATACGATTGCCGGATTGGACGGGTTACGGGCTTCGAACAGTTCGGTCACTCGAGGAAGACCTCCGGTGATATCGCTTGACTTGCCGATTGCGCGAGGAATCTTGATAATGATGTCTCCGACCTTGACGTCGTCCCCGTCATTTACCATGATGTGCGCACCTACAGGCAGGTTGTACTGCTTCTTGATCTCGCCGTTTTCGTCTACGATGAGGATGGACGGGTTCTTTGTCTTGTCCCTGGATTCGATGACGACCTTGTCCCTGTTGAGAGAATATTCGTCCGCCATTTCCTCGCGGAAGGTGACTCCGTCTATCATGCTGTCGAAACGGACCTTTCCTGCTGTCTCGATGATGGTGATTGCGTTGTATGCATCCCATTCGCAGATCAGATCCCCTTTGACGACCTTGTCACCGTCTTTCTTGTAAAGGACGGAGCCGTAAGGTACGTCGTACTGGGAGAATGTGATTCCGGTATTCTCGTCCACGATGCGTACTTCAGTGGTACGGCTGACCACGACATCGTTCTTAGTGCCGTCCGAGTTGATCCTTTCGATGGTCCTGAGTTCCTCGAATTCGAGTTTTCCGTCATATTTGGAACTGATGGAACTTTCTGTCGCAGTACCGGACGCTGTTCCTCCGACGTGGAAGGTACGGAGGGTCAACTGGGTACCAGGCTCACCGATGGACTGTGCGGCTATGACTCCGACAACCTCTCCCTTCTCGACCATCCTTCCTGAAGCAAGGTTAAGTCCGTAGCATTTCGCGCATACTCCCTTGCGTGACTCGCAGGTAAGTACGGAACGGATTTCCACCTGTTCGATAGGGAGGGATTCTATAAGGGCCGCAATGTCTTCGGTAATCTCTTCTCCCGCCGGAAGTATGAGTTCACCCGTGAGCGGGTTGAAGATATCGTGTACCGATGTCCTTCCCAGAATCCTTTCCCCGAGGGATTCCACGATTTCGTCCTTGCTCTTGATGGCGGTGGCGATAAGTCCTCTCAGTGTCCCGCAATCCTCTTCGTTGATGATGACGTCATGTGAAACGTCCACCAGACGGCGGGTGAGGTATCCGGCATCCGCTGTCTTCAATGCGGTATCGGCAAGACCTTTACGGGCTCCGTGGGTACCGATGAAGTATTCCAGCACGGACATTCCCTCCTTCAGGTTGGAGATGACAGGGTTCTCGATGATCTCGTTACCTGCCGCTCCTGATTTCTGAGGCTTTGCCATCAGTCCTCGCATACCGCACAACTGCTTGATCTGCTGTGTCGAACCACGGGCTCCGGAATCAAGCATCATGTAGACAGGGTTGAATCCGTCCTGATCGCTTGAAATCTGCTTCTCGACGATACCTGTTATCTGGTTGTCGATGGATGTCCAGAGGTCGATTACCTTGTTGTAGCGCTCGTTGTTGGTAATGAATCCCATCGCGAAGTTGTTCTTGATCTCCTCGACGGTCTTGTATCCGTTCTCGATGAGAGCCTTTTTCTCTTCAGGAATGATGACGTCCCCAAGGTTGAATGAAAGTCCTCCTCTGAATGCCATCGTGTAACCGAGGTTCTTGATATCATCGAGGAACTGTGCCGTACGTGCGACTCCCGTATTCTTTATCACTACGGAAATGATCTTCCTGAGTGATTTCTTTCCGAGAATCTCGTTGATGTACGGTACTTCCTGAGGAACATACTGGTTTACGATTATCCTTCCCGGGGTGGTCTCGACCATCCGGTAGCCCTTGGACGGATCCATCTTGTCCAGAGGAAGCCTTACGTTGATCCTGGCGTGGATATCGATTGCCTGCTCGTTGAGGGCTATGATGACTTCCTTCGGTCCGTAGAACCTCATGCCTTCTCCCTTGACATTCGGACGGATCTTGGTGATATAGTAAAGTCCGAGCACCATGTCCTGAGACGGGACGGTGATAGGGGTTCCGTTTGCCGGGTTGAGGATATTGTGCGAACCGAGCATGAGGAGTTGGGCCTCCAGTATGGCGGCATTGCCGAGCGGAAGGTGAACGGCCATCTGGTCTCCGTCGAAGTCCGCGTTGAATGCGGTACATGCAAGAGGGTGGAGCTGGATTGCCTTGCCTTCTATCATTTTAGGCTGGAAGGCCTGGATACCGAGACGGTGAAGGGTAGGGGCACGGTTAAGAAGTACCGGATGCCCTTTCATCACGTTTTCAAGTATATCCCAGATTACCGGGTCCTTGCGGTCTACGATTTTCTTCGCCGACTTGACGGTCTTGACGATACCCCTTTCGATCAGTTTCCTGATGATGAACGGTTTGTAAAGTTCAGCCGCCATGAGTTTAGGCAGTCCGCACTCGTGCATCTTCAGTTCCGGTCCGACCACGATTACGGAACGTGCGGAGTAGTCCACACGTTTTCCGAGGAGGTTCTGACGGAAACGTCCCTGCTTTCCTTTAAGGCTGTCAGACAGTGACTTGAGTGTCCTGTTGGCTTCACTCTTCACTGCATTTGACTTCTTGGAGTTGTCAAACAGGGAGTCTACTGCTTCCTGGAGCATACGTTTCTCGTTGCGGAGAATGACTTCAGGGGCCTTGATCTCGATGAGCCTTTTCAGTCGGTTGTTCCTTATGATGACTCTTCTGTAAAGGTCGTTGAGGTCTGATGTCGCGAATCTTCCTCCGTCGAGCGGTACCAGAGGCCTGAGGTCAGGCGGAGTTACAGGAATGACCTTGAGTATCATCCATTCAGGTCGGTTGATACCCTTTGATTCCTGGAACCATTTGACTACGCTGAGTCTTTTGAGAGCCTCGGCTTTCCTTTGCTGGGAGGTCTCCTTGAGCATCTTCTGGCGGAGATCCTTTGCAAGTGCATCCACATCGATTTCCTTGAGGAGTTCGTATATGGCTTCCGCTCCCATCCCTGCCCTGAACTTGTCAGGGTCATCGTCCGGAAGATTCTGGTTCTCAGGTATGCTGTCTATCAGGTCAAGATATTCTTCTTCGGAGAGAAGTTCCATCTTTTCCTTTCCGGTGGTGCCGGGATTGATGACTATGTATTTTTCATAGTATATTACAGCCTCGAGTTTCTTGGCGGCAAGTCCGAGCATTGCCGCTATCTTGTTCGGGGCTGACTTGAAAT
Source organism: uncultured Bacteroidales bacterium (assembly GCA_944325465.1). Lineage (GTDB taxonomy): Bacteria > Bacteroidota > Bacteroidia > Bacteroidales > UBA932 > Cryptobacteroides. The sequence goes on from CALVAE010000003.1 coordinate 19,703, forward strand.
ACCAGATATGGGCTACAGGAACGGTAAGTTCGATATGTCCCATTCTCTCCCTGCGGACTTTCTTCTCGGTCACTTCCACGCCGCATCTGTCACAGACAATACCGCGGTACCTGATTCTCTTGTACTTGCCGCAATGGCACTCATAGTCTTTTGTCGGACCGAAGATCTTTTCACAGAAAAGGCCGTCCCTTTCCGGCTTGTATGTCCTGTAGTTGACGGTTTCAGGTTTGAGCACTTCTCCGGATGACCTCATCTTAATGTCTTCCGGAGATGCAAGCGAGATGCTGATTCTTTCGAAATTGCTCTTTACCTTGTTTTCTTTATTAAAAGTAGGCATATCCCTAAAATTCAAGTTTTCAGTAAATTAATCCAGTGTCACTTTCAGTCCGAGTCCCCTGAGTTCATGCAGGAGCACGTTGAGGGATTCCGGAATACCAGGAGTAGGCATCAGGTCTCCCTTGACGATTGCCTCGTATGCCTTGGATCTTCCTGTGACATCATCGGACTTGACAGTCAGGATTTCCTGGAGTACGTTTGCCGCACCGAACGCTTCGAGTGCCCATACCTCCATCTCTCCGAATCTCTGTCCTCCGAACTGTGCCTTACCTCCGAGAGGCTGCTGGGTGATCAGTGAGTATGGTCCGATTGACCTTGCGTGCATCTTGTCGTCGACCATGTGCCCCAGTTTGATCATGTAGATTACTCCTACCGTAGCAGGCTGGTCAAACCAGTCTCCTGTACCGCCGTCGCGCAGATAGGTCTTTCCGTATCTCGGAAGCCCGGCCTTGTCGGTAAATTCCGTTATCTGGTCCAGACTTGCACCGTCGAAGATCGGAGTGCTGAATTTCATTCCGAGTACTTCTCCTGCCCATCCGAGCACTGTCTCGTAGATCTGTCCGAGGTTCATTCGTGACGGCACGCCAAGAGGGTTGAGTACTATGTCGACAGGTGTTCCGTCTGAAAGGAACGGCATGTCTTCATCCCTGACAACCTTTGCCACGATACCCTTGTTTCCGTGACGTCCTGCCATCTTGTCTCCTACGCGGATCTTCCTCTTCTTGGCTACATATACCTTTGCAAGCTGCATCACTCCGTTAGGAAGTTCGTCTCCGACCTTTATCTTGTCGATTATCCTTCTGTGTCTTGCAGCGGCTTCCTTGTAGGCTATGCAGTAGTTGTTGATAAGTTCCCTTATGAGGACATTGCAGTTCTTGTCGTTTGTCCACTTGCTGGAATTGATGTCTTCGTACTGCTTGATGGCCTTGATATCATCTACGGTTATATCTTTGCCTTTAGGTATGATCTCCACTCCGAAGAGGTCGCTGACGCCTGCACTCTTCTTGCCTTCGACAAGGACTGCGAGTTTGCTGATGAATTTCTCGCGCAGGGCCTCGGCCTTCTTGTTGAACTCCTCTTCAGCCATGTCGATCTTGGCTTTCTGGTCTGCCTTTGCCCCTCTCTTGTTGCCTTCCTTGGCCACTTTGGAATAGAGGGCAGTCCCGATTACCGTTCCGCTGAGTGAAGGAGTGGCCTTGAGGGAGGCATCCTTGACATCCCCAGCCTTGTCTCCGAAGATGGCACGCAGAAGTTTTTCCTCCGGTGAAGGGTCGCTCTCTCCTTTAGGCGTGATCTTTCCAATCATTATGTCACCCGGTTCGATGTGCGCTCCTATGCGGATTATACCGTTTTCGTCAAGGTTTCTGGTCGCATCCTCGCTCACGTTCGGAATATCCGAGGTCAGTTCCTCCATACCGCGTTTTGTGTCGCGGACTTCCGTGATGTACTCGTCTACATGGACGGAAGTAAGGATATCCCAGCGGATCATCCTTTCGGAGAGCACGATTGCGTCCTCGTAGTTGTATCCTTTCCATGGCATGAATGCCACCTTGAGGTTGCGTCCGAGTGCCAGTTCTCCGTTCTGGGTGGCATATCCTTCGGTCATGATCTGTCCGGCTTCCACCCTCTCGCCTTTGCGTACGATCGGTTTGAGGAGAATGGTAGTACTCTGGTTGGTTCTCCTGAAAATAGGGAGTTTGTATACTGTCACATCAGGAGAGAAACTTACGAATTTCTCGTCCTCCGTGCGGTCATATTTCACATGGATTTCATTTGCGTCCACGTAGACGACTTCTCCGCTTCTTTCCGCAATCACCTGTGTCCTGGAGTCCATGCAGACCCTTTCTTCCAGTCCGGTACCTACGATAGGGGATTCCGGATTCAGGAGCGGAACTGCCTGGCGCATCATGTTCGCACCCATCAGGGCCCTGTGCGCGTCATCATGCTCGAGGAACGGGATAAGCGATGCAGCCACGGATGCGATCTGGTTAGGCGCAACGTCCATGTAGTTCACCTCGTCCTTGGTGACTACCGGGAAGTCCGCACCTAGACGGCACTGGATCCTTTCGTCGAGGATGTTGCCTTCATCATCCATCTTGACTTTTGCGAGGGATACCATCTGGTCTTCCTCCTCCTCGGCGCTCATGTATTTCCATCCGTTTTCGCTGAGGTCAACCTTTCCGTTTTCAACCTTACGGTACGGAGTCTCTATGAATCCGAGTTCGTTTATCCTTGCGTAGACGCACAATGACGATATAAGACCGATGTTCGGTCCTTCAGGTGTCTCGATAGGGCAGAGACGGCCGTAATGCGTGTAGTGTACGTCCCTGACCTCGAATCCTGCCCTGTCTCTTGAAAGACCTCCGGGTCCGAGGGCTGAAAGACGCCTCTTGTGCGTCATTTCGGACAGCGGGTTCGTCTGGTCCATGAACTGCGACAACTGGCTTGTCCCGAAGAACGAATTTATCACGGATGACAGTGTCTTCGCGTTGATAAGGTCGATAGGGGAGAACTGTTCGCTGTCACGCACGTTCATCCTTTCGCGGATAGTCCTTGCCATCCTTGACAGTCCTACGCTGAACTGATTGGCAAGCTGCTCACCTACTGTCCTGATGCGCCTGTTACTCAAATGGTCGATATCGTCGACAGTCGCCTTGGAGTTGATGAGTTGAATGAGATATTTTATTATTTCTATAATATCCGTATTGGTAAGAATCCTCACGTCATCGGATATTGCAAGATTCAGTTTCTTGTTGAGACGGTATCTTCCTACATCTCCGAGATCGTATCTCTTTTCAGAGAAGAAAAGCTTGTCGATGACGTCTCTTGCAGTGGCCTCATCAGGCGGTTCTGAATTACGCAACTGCTTGTAGATGTAGTTGATTGCCTCTGTCTCCGTGTTTGTCGGATCTTTCTGGAGGGTGTTGTAGATTATGGCATATTCGTTGACGTTCGCCTCTTCTTTCTGCAGAAGGATTGTCTTGACGTCGGTTTCGGAAAGCCTTTTGATCGTGTCCTCATTGAGGATTTCACCGCGTTCCACGATCGGCATTGTCCTCTCCACAGGAATCACTTCTCCCGTATCCTCGTCCACGAAGTCCTCTATCCATGTCTTGAGAACCTTGGCGGCAAGTTTCCTTCCTTCGTTTTCCTTCAGATTCTCTTCAGTGGCTTCGATTTCGTCAGCCAGACCGAAGATATCTATGATATCCTTGTCCCCGTTGTATCCGATAGCCCTCAACAGGGTAGTGACCGGGAGTTTCTTCTTACGGTCGATATATGCGTACATCACGTTGTTGATGTCAGTCGCAAATTCGATCCATGAACCCTTGAACGGGATGATTCTCGCCGAGTACAGTTTTGTCCCGTTGGCGTGGACGCTCTGGCCGAAGAATACGCCTGGAGATCTGTGCAATTGTGAGACTATTATACGTTCCGAACCGTTGATGACGAATGTTCCTCCCGGCGTCATGTACGGTATGTTGCCCAGATATACGTCCTGCACTTCAGTATCGAAGTCTTCATGCTCGGGATCGCTGCATGAAAGACGGAGTTTGGCCTTCAGAGGCACGTTGTAGGTAAGACCTCTTTCAAGGCATTCATCTATGGTGTACTGAGGCGGATCAATGAAATAGTCGATGAATTCGAGTTTGTAGTTGTTTCTTGTATCTTCAATCGGGAAGATCTCCTGAAAGACCTGATACAGTCCCTCATTTCGCCTGTTTTCAGGTGTGGTATCCAACTGGAAGAAATCCCTGAATGATTTCAACTGGACTTCAAGCAGATCGGGATACTCCAGAAGTATTTTAGATGATGCGAAGGAAATTCGCTGCGTCTTGGTCTGTTTTGACATCTTACTGTCTTTATATGGAGAAAAACTTAAATACGACAAAAAGGTTTAGGGTCTTGTTCCTGACCCTAAACCTGAATCTTAGGCCCTTTCGGGAGCGGATGGCTTATTTAAGCTCAACTTCCGCACCGTGCTCCTCAAGAGCTGCCTTTACCTGCTCAGCCTCAGCTTTGGAAACCTTCTCCTTGATGATAGCATCCGGAGCCTTGTCTACAAGGTCCTTAGCCTCTTTAAGTCCGAGACCTGTGATATCCTTCACAGCCTTGACTACCTGAAGTTTAGCCTGGCCTGCTGACTTGAGGATAACGTTGAACTCTGTCTGCTCTGCTGCTGCAGCACCCTCTGCTGCGCCGGCTGCAGGTCCTGCTACTGCTACCGCAGCAGCTGCAGGCTCAATCCCATACTCCTCCTTGAGGATGTTAGCGAGTTCCTGAACATCTTTTACAGAAAGGTTTACCAACTCTTCTGCAAGTGCTTTAATATCTGCCATAATTGTAATTATTTAAATTGTTTTTAGTTTTGTTCTCTTTCTGAAAGTGTCTTGACGATGCCTGCAAGTTTGCCGCCTGCTGACTGGAGAGCGGATACGACATTGCGGGCAGGTGACTGGAGCAGACCAATGATGTCTCCGATAAGTTCCTCACGGGACTTGATATTGCAGAGTTCACCGAGTTTGTCAGCACCGATGAAGGCACACTCCTGAACGTAAGCACTCTTGAGAGCCGGCTTCTCCGCTCCGTCATCAGCATACTGCTTGATGAGTTTGGCAGGAGCGTTAGGAGTTTCACAGTACATTACTGCCGTTGGTCCTTCAAGTGTAGGATACAACTGGGCCAGTTCCTCGTTGTTGAGGGATTCGAGAGCCTTGTGGAGAAGGGTGTTCTTGGTAACTACCAGGACGATACCCTTTTCAAAGCAGTCGCGGCGGAGTTTTGTAGTCTGTTCAGCATTAAGTCCAGAAATATCAGTAATGTAGAAGTTAGGAGTCTTCTGGATCTGTGCTGCAATCGATTCAATTATCTGTGCTTTTTCTTCTCTTTTCATAGTATTGAATTTTTTTACTCAGCACCGCTTACTGATTTGATGTCTATACGTATTCCCGGACTCATTGTAGAGCAGATGGATATGCTTTTCAGGTAAGTTCCCTTGAGGGACTGCGGTTTCAGTTTGATGATGGCTGAAATCAGTTCCTGTGCATTCTCGCAGATCTGGGCACCTGTGAAGGATACCTTTCCGATTGCTGCATGAACGATACCTGTCTTGTCTACCTTGAAGTCGATCTTACCTGCCTTTACTTCCTTTACAGCGTTACCGATTTCCATGGTAACGGTTCCTGTCTTAGGGTTAGGCATAAGTCCTCTCGGACCGAGAATTCTACCGATGGCTCCGACCTTGCCCATCACTGACGGTGTACAGATGATGACGTCAACGTCTGTCCATCCGCCCTTGATCTTGTCGATGTATTCGTCAAGTCCTACATAGTCGGCACCTGCTTCCTTGGCTTCATTCTCTTTATCTGCAGTACAGAGAACCAGAACCCTGGTTTCCTTTCCTGTACCGTGAGGGAGAGTCACAACGCCGCGGACCATCTGGTTTGCCTTACGCGGATCAACGCCGAGATTGATTGAAAGTTCTACCGATGCATCGAATTTGGTGAAAGAAACCTCTTTCACGAGATCACAGGCTTCAGCCAACTTATATTCCTTGGTGGCATCGAACTTCTCTGCCACTGTTTTCTGGTTTTTTGTAAGTTTACTCATTTCGCGTGTGATTTTTAGATGTCAGCAGGGAATTCTCCCTCGACCTTGATACCCATACTTCTTGCCGTCCCGGCAACCATAGTCATCGCTGATTTCAGTGTGAATGCGTTCATGTCCGGCATCTTTGATTCAGCGATTGCCTTGACCTGATCCCAGGTAATGGTAGCGACCTTCTTCCTGTTAGGCTCGGCTGAACCTGAAGAAATCTTTGCTGCTTCCTTGAGCTGTACAGCAACAGGCGGCTGTTTTACTACAAACGAGAAAGACTTGTCGCTGTAAACTGTAATTACAACCGGCAATACCTTACCTGCCTGATCCTGTGTGCGGGCATTGAACTGCTTGCAGAAATCCATTATGTTCAGTCCCTTTGAACCGAGTGCCGGTCCTACTGGAGGTGATGGATTTGCTGCGCCACCTTTGATCTGGAGTTTAATAAACCCGGTAACTTCTTTTGCCATAATAAATTCTAGTCTTTAGTTACTTGTGTAAAGTTGAGTTCAAGCAGAGTCTTTCTGCCGAATATCATAACCATAACCTTGAGCTTGCTCCTGTCCTCTACGATTTCTTCTACCGTACCGTCGAACCCGCTGAATGGACCGTCAGTAATCTTAACAGCCTCTCCGACTGCATAGTCTACTACGGTTTCTCCGTCGCTGACCGCTACTTCGTCCTGTTCTCCGAGAATCCGTTTGACTTCAGAGTCCCTGAGCGGAACCGGAACCTTTTCCTCACCGCCCTTGCCTGATCCACGTTTTTCCGTGAGAAAACCGGACATGTGGGGTACCTCGTTTCTGATGATATACTGGAGTTCGCCTGTCAGTTCCGCCTCGATCAGTACATACCCCGGATAGAAGAGCCTTTCATAACTCTTGCGTTTTCCGTTGACTATCTTGTATACCTTTTCGCTTGGAACCAGAACCTGAGAGACCAGATTCTGCAGACCATACCTTTCTATCTCCTTTTCGAGATACTCCTTGGCTTTTTTCTCCTTACCGCCCGCAGCGCGCAGAACATACCATTTCTTGTTGCTCTCACTCATAGTGACCTGGTATTACAGTGTGTAGATAGCACGCATCAGATGGTCGAAAGCAAAATCCATTGCGAAGATTACGATAGCAAAAATCACAGAAGCCACCATGACAAGCAGGGCGGAACTCTGCAATTCCTTCCATGTAGGCCAAGAGACTTTCTTGGTCAACTCCGAATAGGATTCTTTAAGGTAGTTTATGAACTTTCTCATCTTTACATTTAAAGGACACTGCAAGATGGAAGCTTGATGCAATGTCAGTTAAACTTTACCAAATCGTAACCTTTGATATTTGCAGGGGAAGCAGGATTCGAACCCACATCGACGGTTTTGGAGACCGCTGAACTACCCTTGTTCTATTCCCCTAAAAATGGGGGATGTATTCTCATCCCCCCATGGAATTATATCCTGAAACTGATTATTCAAGAATCTTGGTTACCTGTCCTGCACCTACTGTACGTCCACCTTCGCGGATTGCGAAACGGAGACCTTCATTAAGTGCTACTGGGTAGATGAGGTCAACTGTGATAGTCACGTTGTCGCCCGGCATAACCATCTCAACTCCCTCTGGAAGAGTAATCTCTCCAGTGATGTCAAGTGTACGGATGAAGAACTGCGGACGGTAGTGGTTGTGGAATGGAGTATGACGGCCACCTTCGTCTTTCTTCAGCACGTAAATCTCAGCCTGGAATTTCTGGTGCGGATGGATAGTGCCTGGCTTGGCAAGTACCTGTCCTCTCTTGATTTCCTTCTTGTCGATACCGCGGAGGAGAAGACCTACATTGTCACCTGCCTCACCTTCGTCAAGAATCTTGCGGAACATCTCGACACCTGTAACGGTAGTCTTCTTAGGCTCTTCGCCGAGACCTACGATTTCAACCTCGTCGCCAGTGTGGATGACACCAGTCTCAATACGGCCTGTGGCAACTGTACCACGTCCTGTGATTGAGAAGATATCCTCGATTGGCATAAGGAACGGCTTCTCGTTGTCCCTTGGAGGAATTGGAATATATTCGTCAACTGCATCCATGAGCTCCATGACCTTTGCCTCATACTGCGGGTCACCGTTAAGTGCACCGAGGGCAGATCCACGGATTACCGGAGCGTTGTCACCGTCGAAGTTGTAGAAAGTAAGGAGGTCACGTACTTCCATCTCAACGAGGTCAAGCATCTCAGGGTCGTCAACAAGGTCAACCTTGTTGAGGAAAACGACGATTCTCGGAACGTTCACCTGACGGGCGAGAAGGATGTGCTCGCGGGTCTGAGGCATAGGACCGTCAGTTGCTGCAACAACGAGGATTGCACCGTCCATCTGTGCGGCACCTGTTACCATGTTCTTCACATAGTCGGCGTGACCCGGGCAGTCAACGTGTGCATAGTGACGTTTTGCAGTCTGATATTCTACGTGTGCGGTGTTAATTGTGATACCACGCTCTTTCTCCTCCGGAGCGTTGTCGATAGAGTCGAATGAACGGACTTCTGACAGACCCCTTTTGGCAAGAACAGTGGTGATAGCCGCTGTCAAAGTAGTCTTACCGTGGTCAACGTGGCCGATTGTACCGATGTTAACGTGCGGTTTGTCTCTTTTAAAGGTTTCTTTAG
>CALVAE010000004.1 GCA_944325465.1 uncultured Bacteroidales bacterium
CCGAAACGGACGCAGCCAGGGAATGATACTTTTCCGAAACCGCATTGAACACGCTATCAGCCACCTCCAGCCTGCCGGTCAAGGCTCCTGCAAGACGGACATATTCCGCCCTCGCCAGAGGATGATGCTCCAGATGGTCATACAGGATGAACACCCGCACTCCAAGCGACCTCAGCCTCGACAGATACTGCGGTTCGACGGAAGATACCGTATAGGCAAGGACCACATCAGGTTTCAGGGCCATAACCGCCTCAAAGTCAAAGGCTGCCTCGTATCCTGTTTCCACGACATCAGGATTTTCCCTTACGGTACTGTCAGAAAGGAAACGGACTCCCGATACCCCTCTGACAGCAGAAGCGCTGCCGATTTCGCTCAGGAATGCCACATGAGAGGTCGACATGCAGACTATATTGTCAAACGGGCGGTCCGTCTTAAGCGTATCCCTCTGCCCCGTAAAGGGGGAAACGGTGACTACCGCTCCGGGAAGCAGTTCAAAAAAGGCGGCACATGCATTGCCTTCAGCCGCACCGGACGAACGTCCGGTCATGGTGCAGGAAATTGCGGACAGGACAAGAAGGAAATATGCTATATACCTGTATACCATTGTATCATAATAAAAAACTGCCACCCTCAATGCCCGGCATTTTATCAATTCCACATACCGGAAGGGCTGCGCCAAAATTCATCATTTTGACACAGCCCATCAGAGCCAGCTATGGGATTCGAACCCACGACCTTCGCGTTACGAATGCGATGCTCTACCAACTAAGCTAAACTGGCAACGTACGCCTTTTCCGGTCCTGTCCGAAGGCCTCACCAGGAAAGGGATTGCAAATATAGTTATTTTTTCCGAATTTGCACAGCAATCAGCATTAAATGAAAGACAGATGATATACAGAGACATTATAATAATAGGAGGAGGGGCAGCCGGACTGATGGCCGCAATCGGCGCCGGGAATGCACTCCGGCACTCCGGAGCAGGAAAAATTCCCGAATCCGCCCGGCCTCTTGTACTGGAAAAGATGCCGCGCCCGGGAAGAAAGATAATGATTACTGGAAAAGGCCGGTGCAATTTCACCAACTTCAAGGAATGGAATGGATTTTCAGAGCATGTCCATCCGAATCCGCGCCCGTTAAGACCGGCATTCTATAATCTCTCCCCGGAAAAACTGACGGAAATGCTCGGTAACGCAGGACTTGAGACAGTCGTCGAGCGCGGGGACAGGGCTTTTCCCGCTTCACACAGGGCTGCCGATGTCGTGGATACTCTGGTCAGGATGGTCAGGGAATCAGGTGCGGAAATCAGGTGCGGGGAAGAAGCCGTCTCCATCACGGTTCCAGACACGGAGACCGTTCTGGCAGGGAATGAAGGGAACGGGCATTTCAGGATAGAATGTTCCGGAGGACAGAGTTACTGCTGCAGAAATCTGATCATCACTACCGGCGGGCTGTCATACCCAGCAAGCGGGTCTACCGGAGACGGACTGGCATGGGCAAGACGGAACGGGATTGCAGTAAAGAGCACTTTCCCGTCCCTGACGGCCATAGTACCGGCAGGATACAAGGCCGCGGTATCCAGGAACCTTTCGGAGGACCGGGCCATTTCCGGAAAATCCTCAACCGGGGACCTCAAGGGCCATATAGACCGCAGTACGCCTTTGTCCGCCAAAGGGAAGGCTCTTGCGGGAATACGGCTCAAAAACATAGGGCTGTCCGTTACCGTAGACGGGAGCACTGTCTATGATGATACCGGTGATATCGACTTTACCGACGGAGGATTGGAAGGACCGCTCGGATTCCGGGTGAGCAGGAAGTGCGTGAATGCCATTCTCAACGGCTCCAAGGTATCTGCACACATCGACCTCAAGCCGGCTGTCAGCCAGGAAGAACTTGAGGCAAGGATAACCAGGCTGTGGCAGGAAATTTCGGAAGACAGCAGAAGTACGGGGAAGAAATACGGCGAACGGTTCGGAATCCTTCTCGGCAAACTGATGCCGCGGGAACTCACTGCGGGATTTCTTCACTGCAATCAGGGGACAGACCACAAGACCCTTGCCCGGAAATTGAAAGACTGGAAAATGGATATTGCAGGGTACGTAGGCTATGAAAGGTGCGTAATTACGGCCGGCGGCATAGATACGTCGGCAATCATTCCCGGAACGATGGAATGCAGGAAAATCCGCGGTCTGTATTTTGCCGGGGAAATTCTGGATCTGGACGGGGACACGGGAGGATACAACCTGCATATAGCCTTCTCTACAGGCTACCTCGCAGGACAGTCTGCCGCCGCAAGCGTCATTCAAGCCCGAGCATTTCCTTCGCTTCAGGTCTGATGGAATCGTAATGCCATCTCTTGTGGCTCCAGAGCCAGTTGACCGGATCCTTGCGGATATCGGCCTCCAGAAGGTCATAATACTTCCGCATGAGTTTTTCCGGATCCTGACCCGCGGCGTTTTCCGTTATGACTTCGAAGGTCAGACGGTAATGTCCACGGCTCACCCTCTCCTCACGCATATACAGGACAGCAAAACCAAGTTTCGATGCCAGGGAAAACCCGCCGAGCATGCCTTCCGTCGGCTGGTTCAGGAATTTTCCCACATAGTGGCATCCCTTGTACGGGAACTGGTCCGCATTGAGGACATAGACAGGCCTGTCCTGTCTGTGCGCCACGGCGTGTCGCATGAGTTTCGTATCCTCCACAAGACCATGGTAGTCCGGATGCGGAGCCCTGCGGTTCTCATAGAACACAAGATCCGAAACCTTGCTGGACATCGACCTGTAGGCCACATAGAAATTGTCCTTGTTCAGGTATTCATTCATATCGAGCCCGTAGGAATATTCAAACATCCCCCCGAAGAGTTCCCAGTTGCCGCAGTGTGACTTCATAGCCATCACTCCCCTCTCCCTGTTCGCCTCTATCAGAACTTCCGGATTGACATACTCATAGATGCGCTGCTTCCTCAGCCTGCGTCTGCCCTTCTCACCGTTACACCCGCCGAACCATATCGTCTCTGCGGCAAGGTCGCCCATCCTGGAATAATACTGACGGGCGATGCTGTCGATCCACTCGTATGTCTGCCACGGAAATGCCCTTGCGATATTCGTATATATGACGTTCTTTCTATAATCCAGAACACTGCGCATAAACCAGGCGACAGCGTCCCCGAGCCCGTAAAGAGCCTTCAGAGGCAGTTTTCCTGTCAGAGAAATCAGCGACCTGACCATGCCTGCCCTAATCTTTACACTATCCATTGATATACCGACCGTTTTGATGTCATGTCCGGCAAAGATACCGTTTTTTCCGATATTCTTTCGGATAATTGCATAAAATTGTAAATTTGCGACTGTTTGTGACCATTAACCGGAAAACCTGATGAAACGGGTACTTGTCCATCTTCATATATACTATCATGAACAGACAGATTTCTTCATTGAAAAACTGTCCAACATCAACGGTTGTGAATGGGACCTGTTCGTCACGATGGACGGGATAAACAGGGATACGGCGGACAAGCTGACGGCATTCAAAAGAGACACGCACTTCATCAGTACGGAAAACATAGGATACGATATCTGGCCGTTCATAAAGGTCATCAAGTCTGTAAACCTCGACAGGTACGACTATGTGATGAAACTGCATACCAAAAGCGAATCCGACCTGAAAATACACGGGATACGGCTCCGGGGATACGAATGGAGGGACGCCCTTGTGAATTCGCTGTTGGGAAGCAGCGGCAAATTCAGAAAAATCCTGAAGATATTCAGACAGCACCCGGATACGGGTATCGTCAGTTGCAGGATGCTGTGGCTGAAAGCCATCGAATGGCAGGACGAGGACAGTTTCCTTCTGGACAGGGAACTCAGAAGAATAGGGCTCAGGGTATCCGACAGACATTTCTGCACAGGAACGATGTTCATTGCAAGAAGCAGGATATTCAGATATCTCCAGAAAGACAATATCACGGAAAACATCTTCCCGCACATTCAGGTATCGCACTCGGAAGGCACTATGGCACATGTCTACGAAAGGATCCTTTCCATGGCGGCGAACGCATACGGCTACCGTGCCGCCACCGTATCGCAAAACACCGCTGCGGCAGCATATCTGGTGCTTAACAGAATCATGACCCCCGTCTTCAAACGTATATTCTCCATCAATAGGGAAGGCGACACGGGGACAAAGTTCGTCTGGATATTCGGCATGAAGATACGGGCGGGTCTCTGCAGAGGAATACTGACCGGAATGGAAATCTTCTTTAAGGGACATGTGTTCAACGGTTTCTGGAAAGGGCACGATATCCGCAGCCGTAAAAGAGGTGAAGTCACCAGGAAGGCAGTGGACAGATATCTGGACTGCTATGTCCCTTACATGAAGGCAGTACAGCCTGACCCTCCGTCTGCATCAGATACTCCGCAGCCCGAGCGCATATTCACCATCTGGCTCCAGGGTGAAGAAAACGCGCCCGCCATAGTCAAGGCCTGTTTCAGAAGCATGAAACACCTCTGTTCCCAGCATGTCACCATTCTGGACAGCAGGAGTCTGGAAGACTGGATTTCCCTGCCGGGATACATTATGGACAAATGGAACAGGGGCAAGATAAAGCCCGCTCATTTTGCCGACATCTGCCGCGTGGAACTGCTCTATGAATATGGAGGGATATGGATAGATGCCACCGGATTCGTAACATCACCTGTTCCCCAATGGATATTGGATGAAGACTTCTTCATCTATCTGGGAGGAGAGACCGTCGGAGGATACTATGCATTCGTACAGAACTGCTTTTTCAGGGCAAAAAAGGGAAACCTCATATTAAAGACCTGGAGGGAAGGCATATATTCATACTGGAAACAGGAAAACAGGGCCATCGAATACTTCATACACCAGATGATCCTGAGGAAGGCCGTGGAATGCAATCCTCTGGCAGGCAAGGAATTCGGGAAAATGCCCCACCTTATCCAGGATCCGACACACCGCCTGTGGTGGCAATACAGGGACAAGCCTTTCGACCCTGATATTTTCAGGGAAAAGACAGCAGATGCCTTCTTCCAGAAGATAGAGTACAAGTCCGCTTCCGCCCACAATCCGATCCGGGGCAGTTTCGCGGACATAATGACAAACATGTATCTATGATGAAGAGGCTTTTTCTTGTCGCAGGATATGACCCTCAAGGGATAATCGGGCCTTCATTCATATACTGCATATCAGCCCTGTCCGCATACGGGGACATAATAGCGGTCATGGACTGCGACTGCACGGAGGAGGAACTTAGGAAACTTTCTCCCTACGTCCTGCATGCCGGCGCAGGAAGACACGGAGAGTACGATTTCGGATCATACAAACGGGCCTATCTGTATGCCTGTTCTTCAGGGCTGCTCGGGAAATACGATTTCTGCTACCTTGTAAACGATTCGGTATTCGGTCCCCTTCATGATCCCGGACCGTATCTGGAAAGGATGGAAAAGAGCGGCAAGGATGCATTCGCAATAGCGATGAATCCGCACCGGCGCCATCCGCATCTCCAGTCCTGGTTTATCGGACTTGCACCTTCCGTGTTCACATCAGGGGAATTCCGTGAATTCATCTCCGGCGTCCGCCATCTGGAAGACAAGAATTCAGTCTGCATGGTCTATGAAAACGGATTGACCGCCCTCTTGCGCAGATGCGGTTTCAGTTACGGTGCTCTTTACAGGATAAAAGGGAAAAGGATATACAACGATATCCGGAATCTGTACCGTGACGGCCTGCCGTTTTTCAAGAAATCCGCATTCACCCGCCACAACGGGGCTCTCGGGGCACAGGTGAATTACATCCTGCAAAGGATATCCCCGGAATTAGGATCAGCCATAATCTCCGATACATCAAGGATATACGGAACGGAATACGTGAGAAGGTTCCTTGAAGGGGGACCGGCTGAAATGTTTTGCAGATATATTTCATATCTTGCAGATAAAATCTTCCATACCAGATGAAAAGACACGCATACCTTATATTGGCGCATTGTAATTTCGGGCAACTCCACAAACTGGTGGAACTGCTGGACGATCCTCGCAATGACATATTCATACACGTTGACCGCAAGGCAAGGTTTGACCCCGCAGGCTGGGAAAATGTCTGCCGACGGTCCGTCCTTGCATTCATTTCCCCCAGGATTGCGGTCCACTGGGGCGGTCCGAGCATAATGAGGGCGGAACTGGCTCTTCTCAAGGCTGCGACGGAAGCAGGACAATATGACTACTACCATCTGCTTTCCGGAATGGACCTTCCCATCAAGGATCAGGATACTATCCATGCGTTTTTCGACGGGCACAGCGGAATGGAATTCATCAACTTATGGAATTTCAAGCCTGATACGGAAAGCCGGGTCAGACTATACACGCTGTTTCCGGAATTGGAAAAGAATTTTCTCTTCCATGCAATCAACAAGATCGGAAGGAAAATACAGACCGCAGCCGGACTGGGAATAAACCGGGACATCGATTTCAGTTACGCCTCCCAATGGTTCAGCATAACGGATGATCTGGCAAGATATGCCGTATCAAGGGAAAAATGGCTGGAACACACTTTCCGTCATACCATTATCTGCGATGAAATCTTTTTCGCCACGCTTGTAATGAATTCCCCTTTCAGGAAAAGGCTATTCGTCAAGGAACGGACGGATCCGTCAAAACCCGGGACGGGAAACATGAGGTTCATCGACTGGACAAGAGGGGAAAGCATACGCCACCCCTGGACTTTCCGTTCGGAAGACTGGGACCTGCTGACGGGTGTCCCGCATCTTTGGGCACGCAAATTCGACGAAAGGACAGATAACCTGATAATTGAGAAAATCTATCATTCTTTAAGGAAAAACAAGGAGGACTGATTCATGGAAAAACGTCACGCATACCTTATCCTCGCACACAAGAATTTCGGACAGTTACGCAAACTTGTGGAACTGCTCGACGATCCACGCAACGACATATACATCCATGTGGACCGGAAAGCACGGTTCGACCCTGACGGATGGGACAAGGTCTGCAGGAGGTCAGCCCTTACATTCATTTCCCCGAGAATCAGTGTCAATTGGGGCGGGGTAAGTATCATGCGTGCGGAACTGGCTCTTCTGAAGGCGGCGACCGGAACGGGAAAATATGACTATTATCATCTGCTTTCCGGAATGGACCTGCCTATCAAGGACCAGGATACGATCCATACGTTCTTCGACAGGCACAGCGGCACGGAATTCATCAACTACTGGAATTTCAAGAAAACGACAGCATCCAGATTCCACTACTATACCATATTTCCGGAAGGAGCGGGCCATTTCCTGACCAACCTCATAAACAACATTTTCAAGGGTCTGCAGATGGCTGTCGGATACCGGATCAACAAAGATGTCGATTTCAGATTCGCATCCCAATGGTTCAGCATCACGGACAGCCTCGCCAGATATACCATATCCAAAGAAGACTGGCTCGAGAAAGTGTTCCGTCATACCAATACCTGTGATGAAATCTTCCTTGCAACGCTTGTGTGGGGATCTCCTTTCAGGGAAAGGCTTTACGTAAAGGAACCGGTAGAGGAACACATCGTCAACGAGAGCAACATGAGGTTCATCGACTGGACAAGAGGGGAAAGCATACGCCACCCCTGGACTTTCCGTTCGGAAGACTGGGACCTGCTGATGGGAGTTCCCCATTTCTGGGCACGCAAATTCGATGACAACACAGATCCTGCCATCATCGACAGGATATACGGACAACTCAAGCGATAGGATTCCCGTTCCCGGACAGACCTGCAGACGAAGCGATCCGCTCATACACGTCCAGTCTGCACTTGAGCATGGCCGACGGGTCATACATCCGGCTGATGGAGTGCAATGCATTTTCCGTCAATGATTTCTGGAGAGAGACATCCCCACAGAGGCGTACCATTGCCTTCGCAAACGAGGCAGCATTATCTGCGATAATACAATCCTGTCCGTCAGCGAAATCCTGGCCTTCCACTCCTTTTGCCGTCGTAATGAAAGGCGAAGAACTCCAGATGGCATCCAGAATCTTCATCCTCATCCCGCTACCTATCCTGATAGGGACAATGGTGATCTTTCCGTTCAGGAATTGCCTCAGATCCGGGACAAAACCGGTAAACTCCACTTCCGGATATCTGTCAGATATCCAGCGCACGGCCTTCTTCTTCCAGTTCCCTACAACATAGACCTTGAATCCGCCCAGTTCCGACCTAAGGACAGGAAGCACGCATTCACAGAACCAGTTGACACCGTCATAGTTCGGGAAATGATCGGAACCTCCCGTAAAGACGAATTCGGCTCCGGATTCCTTGAAGGCAAGGGCCTTGCCCATCCTGACCACTGCAGGAGAAACCGATATCCTCTCGCGCGGGATGTAACCGGAAAGTATTTCCTTGTCTGTCCGGGTAAGTGTAATTATATGATCATATCTGCGCAGCATTGCAATCTCACGATCCTTTTCCTGCTCATAGCGCACGATATCTTCAAAACCGGGTTGATGCAGCAGATCAAGTTCGTTCTTTTTCCTGACAAATCCGATCTCATGATGGACAAATACCTTTATCACGTTTTCCGGAAGAAAATAACACAGATCCATCAGTTCTCCGAATTCGGTCTGTACCAGATCGAAACCCTGGCTTGAAATCCTGCTGACGAACCTGCAGTATCCATAATCGGGATCTGACGTTCTGAGATTGTTCAACGTCCTGACACGAAGCATATTATCCATATTCCGCCGAGCCGGCCAATGCCTGTAGAAGAACCTGTTCAGTTTTCTGGAGAACGAGCCGGCGAAATACGACAGGACCCTGCCTTTCATCGGCAGCCATGAATCCTGCTTCTTCCCGCCCCTTCTGTAGACAAAGAACTCCACATCGGGCCATTGCCGTTTCAATGCATCGACATGCTCCTGACGGCCACCTCTCAAAAGCATGGAAACCCTATGCGTTTTCCTCAGATTGTCCACCATGGAAAACACGGCCTGATTCCCCCCGCTGTCAAGCGGATAGGGGATGTACGGAAGGATGAAAAGTATCTTCATTCAATAAGACAATTTATCAGATCCTGATATCAAATCATAAAAATGTTCCCGTCTCTTGAGCATGGCATCGGCATTATACTCTGTACGGATCTTTTCTACTGCAGCAGATGACAATGTCTTCTGTAACAAACGGTCAGACGAGACCCGGGTCATGGCTTCCGCAAATTCTGCGGAAGTTTCCGCAATACAGCAATGCTTCCCGTCATCCAGATCTATTCCTTCCTTTCCCTTCGCAGTCGTTATTAAAGGAGACCCGCTCATTATGGCATCCAGAATCTTCATTCTCATCCCGCTTCCGATCCTGATCGGAATTATCGAGATCTTTCCGTTCAGGAATACGCCCAGATCCTGTATGAAACCAGTGAATATAATGCTGGAATCAGTATTTCCCAACATTTTCCGCTGATACTTATCCCATTTTCCGACAACATATATTCTGAATCCACCCAACAACTTATGCAGTTCGGGGACAATTTCCTTGCACAGCCACCAGACTCCATCCATGTTAGGGAAATGCTCCGCCCCGCCCAGAAAGACGAATTCGGTACTGCAGTATCTGAATTCAAGATGTCTGTCCCTTGCTATTACTGCCGGAGACACATATATCTTTTCTTCCGGAATGTATTCCGACAGAATCCGCCTGTCCACATCCGTCAATGTTATGATATGGTCATAGTGTTTCAGCATGGATATTTCGGCATCCTTCTTTTTCTGATATCCGATTTTCATATCATCGGGGACTGCCGGCAAAAGAGAAAGTTCATTCTCATCCTTGACAAAGGATATCTCATGATGGACAAATATCTTTCTAACACCTTCCGGGAGGTAGTAGCACAGTCCGAGAAAATCCATGAATTCGGTCTGGACCGCATCAAACCGCTGTTTCCTGACGATATCACTGACAAATCTGCAGAAATCCTGATCAAGGCTATTGTCTCTCAATCCCAGGTACAGCCTCGCCCACAACTGCGATGTCATATCGGGACTTTTGCGTAATTGCCTGTACAGATATCTGTCATATTTTCTGCCAAAAGAATCCTTGAAATAATTTATAAGTCTGAATTTCAGCGAATCAAATGGCAATGACCGCTTTTTTGCGGATACTTTGTCATAATCGAACACATAAAAATCCACATCATTCCACAGGCCCTTCAGTCTTTCAAATGGCTCGGAACTCCTGTATATCCTGAATATCACCGATATATGGTGGCTCTTCCTCAGATTGTCTATCATGGAAAACACAGCCTGATTTCCCCCGCTGTCAAGCGGATACGGGATATATGGAAGGATGAACAGTATCTTCATTACGATCTATGGAATTTGATGTATAACATTAAAGCCCTGAATCCGGAAAAACTGCAATATGCAGACAGGATATTCTTCAGGCTTTCTTCGGTGTAATTCCCGTTGAACGATATCCTGAGGTTAGTCTTTATGAAAACTTCAAGAGCCCTGCGTAACTTTCTGTCTTTCCTGCCCTTATAATTGCGCTCCAGCCATCTTATGAATAAGGCCAGGGCTTCCGCCTTCCTGTCTTCCAGACCGGATGACGATGAGATGTTGACATTAGCCGCATTTCTCCACAGTACCGGATCACCTGTCATATTCACCGTACGCCCTGCCATAGAGGACATTTTGTACCAGGTAGCAACATCCGAACACCATGCAAGGGGGAAACCCACAAAAGTCCCGTCCCCGACAAGGCTCCTGTGGAAGACATATTCGCAGGCAGCGGAAGAGATCTTTCCGCTCAGATATTCGACAAGAATATCTTCTGCCATATTGTACTGCGACCGGAAATCAGGATTGGTCCTTACTATACAATCCGACCCGTCTATGAGTCCGAGCCTGAAACGGAAGAACCTGTCCTGCGGATATTCCTCCACTGTCCTTAGGATTCTGCTGACGGCATCGGACGGCATCTTGTCATCATCGGAAAAAAAGAATACCCATGGCTCATACGACATGTCTATGCATCTCTTCCAATGCCCGACAAGGTCAGTCCTGCCCATATTTTTTTCAAACCGCCGGTATACAATATCCATCCTGCTCTCGAAGTCACGTACTATCCCGTAAATGTCTGCCGGAGAAGCGTCATCTCCGATATAGACAGTAAAGTCTCTACTGTCCTGTACTGCTATCGACTCAAGCGTATTGCGGAGAAAATCCGTTTTATATGCAGGTATTACAATGGCAATTTTCGAACTCATTCTCACTCTCTTACAATCCATTTGTCAATGTTCCGTGTTTCGGAACTGAAGTTTACCCCGATGCGGAAGACCTTCCGGGAGTCTGCGGCGAACGGAAGGGCATACTGCTTTTCCTCAATCTGCTGCAGGGCCTGCTCGGCCGAGCCGTTGAGTTTGAACTCCATGACATACACATAGTCCGCGGTCTGCACGACCATGTCAATCCTTCCCCGTGAGGTATGGTACTCCACCTGCGTGTACAGCCCGGCCAGACGGAATACGATGAACAGCACGTTATGGTAGTGGAGTTCCACGTCCCTTGCCAACTCGTACGGACAGTCAGCGAGGAAACTCTGCAACCTCTCCATGAAGCCGTCAATGTCCCCTTTGCGGACATCATCCACGAAGCGTTTGATCTCGAAGCCGGACTTGCCCATATTCGACTTGGCGTAATATGGCATGAGGAATTTCAGGAACCCTTCCTCGACCTCCCTGTT
>CALVAE010000005.1 GCA_944325465.1 uncultured Bacteroidales bacterium
ATCCTTGTCAATGGCAATACCTGTATCTGCGCAGAATACGGAAACCCTGCCGGAGGAATCCGACAATTCTTCCCAAACGCAAAGGACAATCAAGAGAAAAGTTGCCATTGGCAGATTTACCAATGAAACCCAATATGCCAAAGGGCTTTTCTACGACAGGGAAAATGACCCGATGAGAAAACAGGCGCTGGACATTCTTTCGTCAAAACTTGCATCCAGCGGGAAATTTATCCTTCTTGAAAGGGACGACCTCGATGTCCTTGTGGCAGAATCCGGTGACAACATGCGCAAAATAGGAGCAGATTACATCATTCTCGGCTCTATAACTGAATTCGGGCGCAAAACTGAAGGACAGCAGAAAGTATTCACTTCCATCAAGACACAGACAGTAGAAGCCGGAGTCAGCATAAGGCTCGTGGATGCATACACGGGGCTCATCGTATATTCAGATGAAGCGAAGGGATATGCCGAGACGACTTCCAAAGAAACACTTGGAATCGGAGGATATGCAGGATTCGATGCAACCCTTTCAGACAAGGCAATATCTGCCGCTCTGTCACAGCTTGTGGAGAACATCATCAATAAGTGTATGGACCAGCCTTGGAAGTCCTACATCCTCTCAGCAGAAGACGGCACATACATCATTTCAGGAGGACAGTCCCAAGGTCTGGCTGCCGGGGACACTTTCCCAGTATACAAAAAAGGCAAGAAAGTCATGAATCCTCAAACGGGGCTTGAAATCGAACTCCCGGGGACAAAAGTCGGAGAAGTGACTATCATTTCCATGTATGGGGACACTCCCGAATCAGAAATTTCATTCTGCAGCTACAGCGGCAATGACATAGACATTTCCAATTTGCTGCAATACTATATCTCCGAGAAATAACTGAATCATCCAAAACCGATAATCAAATCATTATGAAACATCTGTCAATAATCATCACCGCCATTTTTCTTTCTGGTCTTCTATCTTCCTGCGGCGTTGGATCTTACACAATTTCTTCAGGCAAAGCGGATGTGGCGGGCATCTGCTTCATATCTGCAGAAAAACATGATATCAATGTCGAGATTGACGGCAAAAAACACGATATGGAAACTGTCAAAAACAAGAAATACCATAAAAGCCGCAACATTAAAAAGACTGCGCACAACACCCTGCAGGTATCTCCGGGGAAACATTCTGTCAAAGTATGGTATAACGGAAATGAAATTTACTCTAAACTGATTTTTGTGTCATCATCCGAGACAAAGATAATTGAACTCTAAAAGCTTAACAATGAAGAAAATCTTACTTACAGGTATTGCATTGATACTTCTGACTTCATGCGGCACTCAACTGTATTATTGGGGGAGCAATAAATTGTCAGGAGTGTCTGAATACGAAGACCTCACATACAAAAACTATGACAAGAGGACTCCTAAAAGCATCTGCGCCCTGTTATGTCTATACGAGGACATGATTACCAATCCCGGAGGATTAAGGAATGTACCTCCTCCCGGAATCTGCGCAGAATTCGGATATTTGCTGCTGCAGCCAGATACTGAAGAAATATTTGCAGGTCATGCCACAAAAAGCCAGAAAGAAACCTTCTCTGACCTGAATACCTCATCATTCAAGGCTCTCGGAATACAAATGCTTGAAAAAGAGATAGAATTATATCCGGAATCAGCAGTATTCATTGGCCCTTTAGTTAAAAAATTCTCGGAGAACTGACTATGAAAACAATACTGAAACTTATTATATTTCCCACCGTCTTATATAGTCTTGTTTCATGCGGCTCTGCCAACAAATTGACAAGAAGCGAGCAATATGCAGGATTATATGAGGAAAAGCCTGTTGTGCTGGCTGTAATGCCGCCAATAAACAATACGGCAATGACAGAAGCAAAAGATCTTCTGTACACATCAATCAGCAAACCGCTAATAGAGGCAGGATATTATGTGCTTTCCCCGAACCTGCTGATGGATATGCTCAAAGCCGAAAGTGCATATGATTCTGAATTGTTCATCGACGGAGACATGAAAATGTTCAACAAAATACTGGGAGCAGATGCCATTGTTTTCTCCGTCATAGATGAATGGGCCAAAAAAGGTGTCGGAATCCAGACCACTATCAGATATGTGATCAAATCCGCATATACGAACGATATAATTTTTGACCGCAGATGCGAACTATACCTCAACCTGGCGGTGAATTCCAGCTCAGGCAGTGCATTGGGGGCCTTGCTGGATCTGGCAATGACTGCAATCAATACGGCAAGCACAGATCATATAGTCGCTGCAAGAAAATGCAATTACTTTATATTCGACGACATCCCTCGCGGCAAATACAGTCCAGACTATATGAAAGATATGGACATAAAATCAGGTCCTAAAAACATTAAAGCTTCCGTAAAATAACGGAAGCGATTATTTTTGCTGAAAACATTTTACAGATTATGAGACATTTTTGGATTTTTGCAGTGATTTCCCTCTGCGGAATTGCAGGATGCGGCAGACAGGCGGAAACTTTGGATGTGATTTCATACAACATCAGGATGGGCGTGGCGGATGACGGAGAGAATTCCTGGGAACACCGCCGGGGTGCGACAATAGACATGCTCCAGGACAAGCGTCCGGATATCTTCGGAGTACAGGAAGCATTCGATTTCCAGCTCCAATACATCACTGACAGTCTGCCGCAATATGGAAGCGT
>CALVAE010000006.1 GCA_944325465.1 uncultured Bacteroidales bacterium
CAGCGCTACAATTGGGATGAAAGGAAAATATTCCGCTATCTGGAGTGCTGGCTGACAGATGCGGAATATGAAGCCTATTGCACAAAATACGATGTCAAAGGATAGCTCCTCACGTCCCTTTGTCCTCCCGACCGCAGCCGCCTCTGTTGTCCTTAACGGGGCTGCTCTTTTGTCATCCTGAGCGTTTTTTGTCATCCTGAATGCTTTTTTGTCATCCTGAACGGAGCCGTTTCTTTGTCATCCTGAACGGAGCCGCAGGCGAAGTGAAGGATCTGGAGCACCACACCAGAGCCCCCTATGGCTTCCTGCACCAGATTCTTCGCTTCGCTCAGGATGACAGAGGGCCGTGTGCTTCATCATTCTGATTTTCAGACTTCTATTTGTCGTAGAATTAACGCTTTTGTCGGAAAACGGAAAATGTTTTGGGCGAATTTTGTCGGAAAACGGAAAATGTTTACTTCCAGCCCTGCGCACGGAGAGGTAGTTCGACTCCTTCAGGGGTGACAAGGACCGCCCCGACTTCAGGCCGTGCGAGGTGCCCGATGATGTCGAAGGTCTGGAAATCGTGGCGGAAACGGTCGTGTTTCCCGATGGGGATAGTATAGAGGATACGGAAGTCATCCCCACCGTTCAGAGCGGCTGAAATAGGGTCAATATTATATTTTTTGCCGAGTTCGAATGTGTTTCCGGCAAACGGAATCTTGTCCACGTAGATTTTCGCGCCCAGACCGCTGTCTCTGACGAGTTGCCTGACGGCATCGGACAGCCCTCTTGTGATGAAATACCCGAAAGACGGGACGATTTCCGCGTCTTCCATCTGTTTCAGCAGGCCCGGATTCAGTTCGGGTTTCAGGTATTCTCCTATGAATCCCGCGTATTTTTTCAGGTCAGGCTGACGGCTGTCATCGGGCGTTTTTTCGAATGCTTTCTTTTCCCTTTCAAGGGTCTCGAACCCGAAGTAGGCGGCTCCGAGATTATCCGATACGCAGATAAGATCCATGCTTTTGGCGGCGGGCCGTCTTTTCGACTGAAGCAAGGATGTCTCTCCCGTGGCAGAGACGGCAATGCAGAGACCGTTCCTGGAAGGCACAAGATCCAGCGAAACCTTGCCGTATCCATGTTCCTTTGCTGCCGCTACCGCTCCTTTCCACAGTTCACCGACCTGTGTGAAATCAAGTTTTGCCGAAAGCCCGAAAGTGACGGCCAGGGTTCTCGGATGGGCGAATCCTGCATAAAGTTCTCCTGTTACCGCCATGACACTTTTGTAACCGAGGTGCTTGAGAGGGAAGTAGGTGAGGTCGAAATCAATGCCTTCCAGCAGTACCCTGCAGGCATCCGTGCATAAGGCCTTCCCATCCGTTTCAAACTGTGTGTTTTCAAACGGTCTGTATCCTGTGCCTTCAAACAGTCTTGTGATGGCCTCTATTCTTCCGAGGTCTGAAAATCTTTCTTCTGCCATAATCGGTATCTGTTGTGTCCGGAGCGGGTCCGGACGGGGTCCGTTATCTTCTGATGGTTTCGTACTCGATGTTCATTGTCCTTATATCCGAGATGAAGTCATTCGAGACGTCCACCTGGAATTTCTTGGAGAGGAATTCGATGTTGTATTTCGTTCCCGGATCGAAAAGGAATATCGACAGCGGGGTCTTGCCCTTGTGCCGTTTCACGACCTTGACGAGGTTTGTCCTGAAATCGGAATTGAGTTGCGGTGTGGCTATCTTGAGGGCGAATCCTTTCAGGGCGGCTTCCGTCACATTGGCAAGATGCGTGATGTTCCGGATCTTGAATATGAACGGAGGGTTGCCCTTTTCCTTGATTTCTTCCGGACTTCTTGAGAACATCCTGTCGATTGTCCCTTCTATGAAGACGGCCGAATTCTCCATGAGATGGGGTGCGAATCTTTCGATGTCCTTTCCCATCAGACGCAGTTCATAACTTCCGCTGAAATCTTCGAGAGTGACCCTGTACACCGGTTTTCCGTTTCTGTTTGTCCCCTGTATTACCGATGTCACGAAACCTCCGATATCCTTGTTTACGGTTACGCCTTTTTCTTCACATTGTGATATCGTGTCGTTCAGTTCATTCAACTGGCAGTTGGTGAAACTCTCGAGTTCGAAGGCATATTTGTCAAGCGGATGGGAGGACAGGTACATTCCGACAAGTTCCTTTTCCTTGTGGAGATACTCCAGCATGTTCCCGTTTTTCTCATCTTCACGGATTTCCGGTATCCGGGGACTGACAGGACCAGCATCCTCCATGTCCCAGAACAAGGAGTTTGTCTTGTCCACCGTATCCCTGCGGTAAAGTTCTGCGTATCGTATCAGTTCGTCTATGAACGGTTCCCCGGAAGTGCCGGGTTTGAAGAACTGCTGGCGGCTGTAGCCGAAACTGTCGAACGCTCCGGAGTAGATGAGGGCATCATAAGCCTTTCTGTTGACCTGTCCTGCCATCCTTTCCGCAAAGTTGTTGATATCTGTGAAAGGACCGTTTTTCTCCCTTTCGGAAATGATGGCGCTGACTATGTTGTCTCCGAATCCTCTGATCCCTCCAAGTCCGAAGCGGATGTCTCCGGCCTTGTTGACAGTGAATCTGGCGTCACTTTCGTTTATGTCCGGGTTGAGTACGCGGATGCCTGACTTCTTGCAGTCATCCATTATGCTCTTGATTTCGTCCTGCTTGTCGAGATTCTTGCTCATGTTGGCAGCCTGGAATTCAGCCGGATAGTGGGCCTTGAGATAGCCGGTCTGATAACTTACCCAGGCATAGCAAGTTGCGTGGGACTTGTTGAAGGCGTATTTCGCGAATTCCCTCCAGTCGTCGTAGATTTTTTCCAGTTTCTCTTTCGGAAATCCGTTCGCCATGCCACCGTTGATGAACTTTTCGCAAAGTTCCTCGATGATGGCAATCTGTTTCTTTCCCATCGCCTTACGCAACTTGTCTGCCTCGCCTTTCGTGAAGCCGGCAAGTTTCTGCGACAGAAGCATCACCTGCTCCTGGTAGACGGTGACTCCGTACGTGTCGTTGAGGATACTCTCCATTTCCGGCAGGTCGTAGGTCACCGGTTCCACTCCGTTTTTCCTGTTGACGAATGATGGGATGTACTGCAAAGGCCCCGGACGGTACAGGGCGTTCATGGCGATGAGGTCTTCAAACCGTGTAGGGTGCAGTTTCTGAAGCCAGGATTTCATCCCGTCGGACTCGAACTGGAACACGCTCTTGGTGTCACCCCGTCCGTATAGGTCGTATGTGGCCTTGTCATCTATCGGGATTGCCTCAATGTCTATGTCGATGCCGTGGCGTTTCCTGATAAGAGAGAGGCATTCCTTTATGATGGACAGGGTCTTGAGCCCGAGGAAGTCCATTTTCAGCATTCCCACTTCCTCTATGTAGTGTCCGTCGTACTGGGATGTCCATACCTCTTCCTTTGTAGCCTTGTCCGTGGCAAGGGTGATCGGTATGTAGTCGGTGAGGTTGCCGCGACCGATAATCATTGCGCAGGCGTGTACTCCGACCTGCCGGACGCAACCTTCCAGTTGGATGGCATATTTGAGGATATCCCGTATCTGCTCGGTCCCTTCTTCGTATTCATGTCTGAGTTCCGGCAGATATTTCACGCAGTTCTTCAGATTGGTATCGAGTTCTTCCTTTTCCCTGACCTTCTTTTCCGTGCCGTCATCCTGTTTCACCGTTTTCTCGACTTCCGCCTCGAATTTCGGCTTGTCCGGCACCATCTTGGTCAGCCTTGTCGTTTCCTCTATCGACAGGCGGCTGATTCTTGCCACGTCCTTTATCGCACTTTTGGCCGCCATGGTGCCGAAAGTGATGACGTGCGAGATATGATCCTTGCCGTATGTCTCTTCGATGTACTGGAATGCGCCGTAACGGCCTTCGTCATCAAAGTCGATGTCTATATCCGGCATGGAGATACGGTCCGGGTTCAGGAACCTCTCGAACAGGAGATCGTACTTGATAGGGTCCAGATTGGTGATTTTCAGGCAGTAGGCGACGACGGACCCGGCTGCCGACCCACGTCCCGGGCCGACGAAAGTCCCGACAGCGCGTGCGGCGGCGATGAAGTCCTGGACTATGAGGAAGTAGTCCGGGAAACCCATCCTTGAAATGGTCTTCAATTCAAACTCTATCCTGTCCGCCTGCTCTCCGGTGAGAGTTTCTCCATATCTCTTCCTGGCTCCTTCATAGCACAGGTGGCAGAGATAGGCTACAGACCAGGTGAATTCCTCGCCCCTGTCATTCCCTTTCTTGTCGCATCTGCCGACATCGATTATGTCCTTGTATTTTTCGAGATATTTCTCCTTTTCCGCCAGGAACGCCGGTTCTATTCTGAATTTCGGAAGGACGTGGTCCCTGTCGATTTCATATTTCTCTATCTTGTCGTAGACCTCCATGGTCCTCTCCAGGACTTCCGGATGGTCAGGGAAAAGCGCCAGCATCTCTTCCTCACTCTTGAGGTATTCCTGCTGGGTGTATCTCATCCTGTCAGGAGAGTCGAGAAAGGAGTTGCTGTTCAGGCATATAAGCCTGTCGTGGGCAGGCCCGTCCTCCTTCCTTACGAAATGGACGTCGTTTGTAGCCAGAACCTTTGTTCCGGTCTTCTCTGCAAGTTTGAAAATGCCTTCGTTGATGGCCTTCTGCCTTTCGTAGAGATCCAGGGATTGTCCCGGCACTTCTGTCCTGTGCAGTTGGACCTCAAGGTAGTAGTCATCACCGAATACCCTCTTGTGCCATGCTATGGCTTTTTCCGCCCCTTCCATGTCACCTGCA
Organism: uncultured Bacteroidales bacterium; assembly: GCA_944325465.1. GTDB lineage: Bacteria > Bacteroidota > Bacteroidia > Bacteroidales > UBA932 > Cryptobacteroides. The sequence continues at coordinate 4,783 of CALVAE010000006.1, forward strand.
TATATCAGTCGCGGAATCTCTCCGGCGACGCAGGCGGAACAGCATATCAGGTTGGCCGAGTACTTTTCCACGACTTCGTGCGAAACCCTCGGCCTGTAGTACATTCCCTCGATGTGCCCTGTGGAGACGATTTTCATCAGGTTCCTGTATCCGTCGTAGTTCTTTGCCAGCAGGATCAGGTGGTAGTAACTTTTGTGCTCCGGATCCTTCAGCATGTGGTCATAATGCTGGGTCACGTATATCTCGCATCCTACGATGGGCTTTATCCCGGGATGTTTTTTGGCGAACTTGTAGAATTCCTTGACTCCGTACATGTTTCCGTGGTCGGTGATGGCGAGTCCCGGCATTCCGAGTTCCTCAGCCCTGTCGAAAAGGGCTCCGATGGACGAAAGTCCGTCTCTGATAGAGTATTGCGTATGAACGTGAAGGTGAACGAATGACATGGTTTCGGATACTTGATAAGGAAGACAAAGGTATATAAAAAAGAGCCGCTCTCAAAGGGCGGCTCCTATAAAATTTATCAACTTGTTTTATTTCTTGCCTGTCAGCGCAGCCTTGGCTTCCAGCTTTTTCTTCAGTGCCATTGT
>CALVAE010000007.1 GCA_944325465.1 uncultured Bacteroidales bacterium
CTCAAGGACAGTTACAATGTAATGCTGTCCAACGGAATCTCCATAATCACCCGCATCATCCTGTTTGCTACCGGATTCAGGCTTTTCGATGCCTCAAAGAAGGAAGAATATGGATACGGGATTTACAATCAAGTAATTACAAACAAGGATCTGGAGCATTGGTTCAACACCGGAAAAGATGAAAGGATAGACTCCGTGAACCTGAATGCAATCGGTTTCGTGCATTGCGTCGGTTCCCGCGATGAAAAGGCCGGAAACACCCAGTGCTCGAAAGTATGCTGCATAACGGCAGTCAAGCAGGCCATTGAGATGAAGAAGAAATTCCCGGATGCGATGGTTTACTGTTTCTATATGGACCTCAGGATGTTCGGGAAAAAATACGAGGACTTCTACATTTCCGCCCAGAGGGACTATGGAATACGTTTCATCAGGGGCAGGGTCTCTGAAGTCAGCGAGAACATAGAAGGAAAGGTGATCGTCAAGGCGGAAGACACGCTTGCGGGAAAGCCCGTAAAAGTCACGCTGGACCTGCTGGTCCTGATGGCAGGCATGGTCTGCAACCCTGAAAGTACGAAAGTCGCCTCCATGATACCGGTACCGGTTGACAGCGACGGCTTTCTCAAAAGCAGGGACAACATCCTGGACATAACTTCCTCTCCGAAACGCGGCATTTTCTATGCAGGAGCCTGCACCGGACCGAAGACCGTGCCGGAAACTCTGGCGGAAGCCCGTTCAGCCGCTCTGGATATCCATAATTTCATAGAGTCTCTGTAAAATGGATTTCGGATTCAGAATAGCCCCAAGTTCAACCATCAATCTTGACAAGGTTGACAGGACAAGGTTCGAACGTCTTCACGAAATCGAGCCGGACGTCTACAAATGCATGGCCTGCGGTTCGTGCAGTTCGACCTGTCCTGCCGGACGTTTTTCCGGAATGAGCGTCAGGAAAGTCATTCTGGCATTGCAGAGGGGCAAGGAAAAGGAGGCTGTAAGGATGCTCAAAGGCTGCATGCTCTGCGGAAAATGCTCGATGGTATGTCCGCGCGGCATCAACACAAGGCATCTGATACTTTCGATATGTAGAATATATAACGAGGAAGAGCAGTGAGAGAAAGGTTTCTGACAGGATACAACGATTTCGTGCTGCCGTTCATGATAGGAATGGCATTCATCCTGACATGGTGTATCGTAGGGATGATACGCATCATTGCCAGTTTGCCGAAAGAGGACAGGCGCAGATTCTTCCTGTCGCTCATCAATCCGAAAATACTGATTAAGGACATCAAGGATATCTTCTGCGACTGCCTTCTGCACGTCAAACTGTGGAAAAGGAACAAGTTGCTGGGCTATATGCACTCCAGCATAGCCTTCGGCTGGTTCATGATCATAGTGATCGGACACATCGAGGTTTTCTTCTACGCCCCGCACCGGGCCAAACTGCTATATTTCCCCATATTCTTCAGGTATTTCATGGCAGAGGACGACAGTACCATGGGCGGAGCATTCTTCTTCTTCCTCATGGATTTCTTCCTGCTTGTGATTTTAAGCGGAATCGCCCTTGCCATAATAAAAAGGATACACTCGAAATTCTTCGGGCTGAGGAGGACTACCAACCCGAGTTTCATGGATCTTATCGGCCTGTACTCCTTGTGGGCAATCTTCCCTTTGAGACTGCTGGCCGAAGGATTCACAGCCGATATAAGCGGAGGCTCGTTCCTTACGAAATCACTTAACAGCGTATTCCATACCTTCCTCGGCAACCACATGAACATGCTCCCGACATGGTGGGCCTATTCGCTTGCACTGGGAGTATTCTTCTGTGTCCTGCCTTTTACCCGATACATGCATATCCCCACCGAAATCCTGCTCATTCCCCTGCGCAATGCCGGAGTCAGGATCAGACACCCGAGAAAAGGCTACGCGGAAGCGGAAGTCTATGCCTGTCCGAGTTGCGGGGTATGTATCGATGCCTGCCCCATGGGAGTCATGAAAACCCATATCAAGGACACGACAGTATATCTCAACCGGCAGTTGCGCAGACACAATGAAGACAGGATCGAAGAGATAAGCGACAAATGCCTGCTGTGCGGGAAATGCACCGCAGTTTGTCCGGTCGGTGTCGAGGGGGACAGGCTCAGGATCGCCCAGAGATCCCTCAGGCAATACAATATAACGCCGGACTATTCCATGATAGACACAGGTTCGCTTGCCAGGGAATGTTCATTCAGCGGCCCGGATAAAGGCAAGGTCCTCTATTTTGCAGGCTGCATGACAGCACTCACGCCCCAAATCCGGAAGGCTGTGGAATCCGTACTTGCAAAGGCCGGAGTTAGGTATGAAATGATGGACAAGGACGGGGGTATCTGCTGCGGAAGGCCCATGCTGATGGCAGGAAGGTTCGGCCCTGCCGGGGAAATGATACGGAAAAACACTGAAATAATCAGACAGAGCGGGGCAGGTACCCTTCTGCTCAGTTGCCCGATATGCTACAGGATATTCAAGGAACAGTACAGCCTGGACGGCATTGAAATCATCCATCATACGGAATTCTTCGACAGGCTTGTCAAGTCTGGAACCATACATCTTGGACATACGTCGGAACGGTACGTCTACCACGATCCATGTGAACTCGGCAGAGGCTGCGGCATATACGATGAGCCCAGGGCGGTGATTGCAGCGGCAGGAGAACTGGTGGAAGCGGAGAAACACCATAAGGAGAGTATCTGCTGCGGCGGAAGCCTCGGTAGTCTGACTCTTGGTTTTGACAAACGTCAGGCAATGACCGTCAATGCGTTGAACAATCTGACAAAATCATCTCCGGATTCAATCGTGACCGCGTGTCCGCTCTGCCTGAGCACATTCCACAGATATGCCGACAGACCTGTGGAAGACATTGCCGAGATTGTAGACCGAAATATGAACTAAAACCTGATAAATCATGAAATTCACACCTACAAAGTACTCCCTTGTAAACTATTCGGACGGGAGACGGTTTGAGGACACCGGCTGGCTGCTGGCAGATTCCCATTGTAAGGAACCATCACTCATAAGAGCAGAATACGAGAACACACGATACACCCCTCGGGAAGACCTGGACGGATTCTACAGATATGCGGACTGGCTTCCTGTAAAAAGGACCCTTGAACATTCGCACAGGCCTGTCACATACAGAAGCGAAGGACTTGCAGGATATCTCGGACTGGAAAACCTGTACATCACATTTTCCGGATACTTCCCGAAAATAGGGGCAAGGATGGAAACCTGTTCCTTCAAGGAGACCGAGGCATATTCCGTGTGTGCAAGACTTCCGGAAGACAATGACAGGATCCTTGTCCTGGCATCGGCAGGCAACACGGCAAGAGCATTCGCCAAAGTATGTTCAGACAACAATATCCCGGTAGTAATCTCAGTTCCGGAAGACAATACGGGAGCCCTCTGGTTCCACAAGCCTCTGAACAGTTGTGTCAAGATAATCGCCGCCCCGGCAGGAAGCGACTATTTCGATGCCATCGCCCTTGCTGACAAACTGAACGAGTCTCCGCGCTACATGGCGGAAGGAGGAGCCAAGAATATTGCCCGCAGGGACGGAATGGGGACTACCCTGCTTTCCGCTGTTGAAGTCATCGGAAGGATACCGGATGCGTATTTCCAGGCTGTCGGAAGCGGAACGGGAACCATAGCCGTGTGGGAAAACAATCTCAGGCTCATAAGAGACGGACGTTTCGGGACCCACAAGATGCGCCTGTATCCGTCCCAGAACGACCCGTTCACCATTATGTATGACTCCTGGAAGGCCGATTCGAGAAAACTTGTCCCCCTGAGTGCCGCAGAAGCAAGGGAGCAGGCGGCGGAGATCAAGGCCAAGGTCCTCTCCAACAGGAAACCGCCTTATTCCATTGCCGGAGGTCTATATGATGCCATGAAGGATGCCGGCGGGGATATGTACAAGGTAACGAATGAAGAAATCAACATCTGGAAGGCGAAATACCTTGAACTTGAAGGAATCGATATATACTCGGCTGCCGCTGTCGCCGTATGCAGTCTGGCAAAGGCGGTTGAGGACGGTTCCGTCAAAAAGGATGAGGTGATAATGCTGAACATCACCGGCGGCGGGGAATCCCTCACCAAGGAACACCACGATGTATGGTATGCGAAACCTGACGCGGTAATAGACTCCTTCCTTCCCGCAGAGGAGGTCATCGCCAAAGTTGACAGCCTGTTCTAAATGATTATCAATAAATAAAACATTATTGTTAACAACTATAACATAATTGTTACATAACTGGATATGCTAAAATTACCGTTACAGATCAATGTCACGCCCGAAGATACTGCAGCAATCAGCAAATTCGAGGAGACTGCACGGGAAACGATTGAGCACATCGCCACCACACCTCTGGAAGAACTTATTCCGGAACTGATGAGGGAAGCGATAAACTTCGGTATAAAAGTGCTCGTGGCACTGCTCATATACGTCATCGGAGCATGGCTTATAAAGAAGATCAGGAACATGCTCCGCAGAATCTTCGAAAAAAGGAAGACCGAGAAGGCAATATCCTCATTTGTCGAGAGTCTGACAAGCATATCGCTCACGATAATCCTCATCATAATTACAGTAGGGGCCCTCGGGGTGAACACCACGTCACTTGCAGCGCTCCTGGCTGCAGGAGGTATGGCGATAGGTATGGCGCTGAGCGGGACCGTACAGAATTTCGCCGGAGGGATAATGATTCTGGTATTCAAGCCTTTCAAGGCAGGAGACTTCATAGAAACCGAAAACGGGTATTCCGGTACGGTATCGGATGTCAACATTTTCAGCACCAAATTGACGACTACCGACAACAGGCTTATCATCATCCCCAACGGGACTCTCTCCAACGGAACGATAAACAACTTCTCGCAGAACACGATGCGTCGCGTGGAATGGCTGGTAGGAGTGGAATACGGAACGGAATCGAAGGATGTCAAGGCAGCCCTGCAGGAAATAGTGGATGCGGAGAAAAGGGTCCTCTTTGCCTCGACAGGTGCCCCGGCAGACCCTCTGATTGCAGTAAACGCATTAAAGGACAGTGCTGTTGAATATGTCGTACGTGTCTGGGTCAAATCGGATGACTATTGGGATGTATTCTACACGCTGAACGAAAAGATCTATACCATTCTGCCGGAAAAGGGCATCGGATTCCCGTTCCCGCAGATGGATGTCCATATCACCCGTCAGGAATAAGAATAAAAAACGTTATATTTGTGACCGTTTGAAAAAAGATAAGATGAAGAAGATTATACTTACGGGAGACAGGCCCACAGGCAGGCTGCATCTCGGACATTATGTAGGCTCCCTTAAAAGAAGGGTCGAACTTCAGAATTCCGGAGAATTCGACAAGGTATTCATAATGATTGCCGATGCCCAGGCACTGACGGACAATGCCGACAATCCTGAAAAGATCAGGCAGAACATCATAGAAGTGGCCCTGGACTATCTGTCCTGCGGACTTGATCCGGCCAAAAGCACCATATTCATCCAGTCACAGATAGCCGAACTGTGCGAACTGACCTTCTACTATATGAATCTCGTGACAGTATCGCGTCTGCAAAGGAATCCGACAGTTAAGGCGGAAATACAGATGCGCAACTTCGAGACAAGCATCCCTGTCGGATTCTTCACATACCCGATAAGCCAGGCATCCGATATCACTGCCTTCAAGGCAACTACAGTCCCGGCCGGAGAAGACCAGGAGCCGATGATCGAGCAGACAAGGGAGATAGTAAGGAAGTTCAATTCCATCTATGGAGAAACACTGGTCGAGCCGGAGATTCTCCTTCCGGGAAACTCTGCATGTCTGCGTCTGCCGGGAACGGACGGCAAGGCAAAGATGAGCAAGTCGCTTGGAAACTGTATCTACCTGTCGGATACGGAGGAAGAAGTACGGAAAAAGGTTATGGGCATGTTCACCGACCCGGGACACATCAAGGTCGAGGATCCCGGGAAAATCGAAGGGAATACGGTATTCACATATCTGGACGCATTCTGCAGGCCCGAGCATTTTGCCGGATACCTGCCTGACTACTCCGGTCTCGATGAGTTGAAGGACCATTACCGGAGAGGAGGATTAGGGGATGTCAAGGTGAAGAAATTCCTGAATTCCATACTGCAGGAAGAACTTGAACCGATCCGCCAGAGAAGAAAGGAATTCGAGAAGGATATCCCCGGAGTGTACAATATGCTCAAGGAAGGGACTGAAACGGCGCGCAAGGTAGCGGCCCGGACCCTTGACGAAGTGCGGAGCGCAATGAAAATCAACTATTTCGATGATCATGAACTGATTGCATCCCAATCGGATAGATTCAGCAGATAAAGACTTCGGAACACCTCACATATCTCGGAATATGGAAAACAGTACTATAGAATGCCTGAAGACCAGACGCAGCATCAAATCATACAGGTCTGATAAAATGCCGACGGACGAACAGATAAGGCTGATACTTGAAGCCGGCATGAACGCCCCGACAGGACGCGGGGCACAGTCTCCCGTCATAGCGGTCATCACGGACAAGGTCACAAGAGACAGACTGTCAGAACTGAATGCAGCCATACTGGGCTCTAACGGAGATCCGTTCTATGGAGCACCTGTCGTTCTGGCCGTACTTGCAGACAAGTCCATGCCGACACATGTCTATGACGGCTCACTCGTAATGGGAAACCTAATGAATGCGGCGAACGCCCTCGGAATAGGCAGTTGCTGGATACACAGGGCCAAGGAAATCTTCGATTCCGCCGAAGGGAAGTCCCTACTGGACAGATGGGGAATCAAAGGAGACTACGAAGGCATAGGCTTCTGCATACTCGGATTTCCCAAGGAAGGCTACACACCGGTGGCCAAGCCGCGCAAACAGGACTATATACATTATATAAAATAATCCTGCCCTGTGCCGCCGATACGGAAATCCTCCGGCCGCTCCGCTCAGGGAGCCAAAGCCGGAGGATTTTTTCCGTGTCAGCCTGACCTGAAACGGGTCACCGGTTCCAGGCAGGAAGATCCTGCTTGGAATATAGCATTTCCTTTGATACGACAGGATTGGCATAGATACGCAGGAATATGTCATTCAGTGCGGCCCTGTCCAGTTCCGGCTCTACCGTATCAAGTTGATGTTCCTTATAGTCAACAAACCACTGTACGTCTTCATCGGAATAGCGTTCCCTGTACCTGTCTCCAGGATTGAGCATGTCATAGGCTATATAATTCGTCTTCCACAGCCTGTATCCGTCGATCACCCTCAGGTCAACGGCATGTCTGATCAACTGATACCTGTCATTCTTGTCACACAAGGAGGCTTCCGCTATCTCATCGTCTGTTAGTTGCTCTCCTATATGCAGATGGATATTGCCTTTCTGCTGCTTGATTCCTGTTATGATGCTATGGAGATCCTCTCCGTCAGCCTTGACATATTTTCTGGTACGGGAGATAAGCAGTTCGCGGGCCTTGAGCACGTCACAAGGCTCGATTTCATACGAAATGCTCAACGGAATGATATTCAATTCCTTGAAATTATGAAGAAAGTCCTCCTTCCCGCTCATATCCAGCATCTTGAGAAGGCCCTGTTCCGTAATGTCCGCCCCGTCCTTGGTCCTGCCCTGACGCTGGGCCAGCCATATGGAACTCTTCCCTTCAGTAATATTAAGCCTGATATATTCAGACAGCAACTGCGATGAAAGATACAGTTCACGGGCGGAAATACCTCTGACCACCTTTATCATCCTGTTGGATCTGATCAGATATTCAATGAAAGGGTTAGTCAGAAGATTGTCCCCGACTGCAATCTCCGTCATCGGGATATTGTTCCTGTAAAGCACCAGTTGCGTAATGGCAGGGTCAAGGATAATGTCCCTGTGGTTGGACATTGCAAGGAATTTCCTTGAAGGGTCTATATGCTTGATACCGTCGTATGAAAAATTATGCGCAGTATTGGCAAGCACCCATTCCACAACCTTGGACATCACCAGTACCTGGAACTCGTCAACGCTCCTCACGCTTTTCAGAAGCCCTGTCAGGAATCCCGGTTCCTTGTCCGGAAAGAAATACTGCGAGACCTGTGTCACGAGAGGATTATCAGCCACTTTTGACAATGCTTCCACCGCCTCTGCATCAGTATACGGACTGATGCTCTCGAATTTAGACAAATCGACCATATCAATTAATATTGTTCCGCCGCATAAATACAACGGCGATAAAACTGCTGTCCATTCACAAGGAATGCTTCATGAATACAAATATAACACAAAATTTCAGAAAACAGTCAATCCTGGCGGAACAGTAGCGAACTGTCCCCATAACTGAGGAACCTGAATCCGTGTCCAAGCGCATAATCGTAGACAGGTCTCCAGTTCCCTCCGATAAAAGCGGATATCAGAAGAAGCAGAGTGCTTTGCGGCTGATGGAAATTGGTCACAAGCACATCCACGACACGGAACCTGTAACCGGGTACGATTATGATTTTCGTACCGGTAACGAATGTATCCAGACCTGCCTTCTCCATATATCCGAGCAGGCCCTCCATCGCTTCCGCAAGAGTATAGCCATATTCCCTTTCATACGGTTCCCACTGGCTGATCTCATCGGGATGACCCTTTTC
>CALVAE010000008.1 GCA_944325465.1 uncultured Bacteroidales bacterium
AGTCACGAGGTCGTGGATGAGACTATTTTTCTTACCTTTGTCGAGTTGGACCGCTTCGACAAGCCGCTGGAGGAGTGCGGGAGCATGGCAGACAAGTGGTGCTACTCCCTGAAGCATATCGGAACGATGGAGAGGTTGCCGGAGGAGTTGCGGATCAAGGCTTTCGAGAGGCTGTTCGAGGCGTGCGAGATATCGAGGTTCACACCGGAAGAGAAACTGAAATACGAACACGATATGATGACCGAACGTGATTATACGAATATCCTGAATACATGCCGGTCCGAGGCCCTGGCGGAGGGAGAAGCAAAGGGGCTTGCGGAAGGCGAAGCAAAGGGCGAAGCCAAAGGCAGGGCAGAAGGACTTGCCGAGGGTGAGGCAAAAGGGAAAATGGAAGTTGCGCGAGCCATGATGGACAAAGGTCTCGAAATGGCTCTGATATCCGAACTGACCGGACTTGCCGAAGAGGAGATACGGAAGTTCCATGTTCCTCTGGAGTCCAGATGATGGAAAAGGCATTGATTCCGCTGCCGATACTATAGATGGAAACAGGGTCTCCGGCCGCAAGGACATTCAGGTTCTTTCTATAAAGAAGAGGCCGACCCAAAGTCTCCTTTTGAGTCGGTCTCCGGTGAAGTTTTATGTATGTATTTTAGGTTATAGAGAAATCTGCAACAGGATCAGTTTGCAGGGGTAAATCCCAGTTGATAGAGATTGACCGTATTGTCCTTGCTAAAGAAATACAGGGTCACTGCCGAAGTCGCTCCGGCCAGATGCTCCTCAGTAAGTTCCACTGTCAACGGATCAGACCATGAAGTCTTGGCAAAATCGGAATACAGTTCGATAACCTGCAACTGGCCACCAACTTCCTTGGCAAGAGCCACCGTCGCGTTTCTTCCTCCATCGCTGTTATTGCCTGAACGGATAAGGAAATGCACGGTACCCGGGACAGTGACCTTGAACGAGGCATACCTGAATTCAGGAAGGCCGTTGTCATCCAGATCCGGCTTGCCGTTGAATTTCACACGCTTCCCGTCCGGATCGAAATTGACCTTCTTGCCGGAGGCGCCGACATACGACACTTTCTCAACCACTCTCGTATCTTCAAACTCCCCTGACGGGAAAGTCGCTGCATCAGAGAAATCCGCCATATACGGTTCATTGATGGCAGTCTCGTCGTGCGGGATTCCGGAGCCACCCTGTTCTTCCGGAGTCCAGGTGATGGAGAAGACATTGATTCCGCTGCCGAGACTGTAGATGGAGACAAGGTCTCCGGCCGCAGCGGTCACTTCAACGTTGAATATCTGCACCGCCTTGGTACCAGGAACCATCAGTTCGGTATCTCCGACAATTTGGTTCTCTCCGACAGACACTCCGACATACCTGTCAGAAGATCCGGATGACGCAGCCTCGATGGTGAGCGTACCGTTTCCGCTTGCCATGAACTGCAGACACTGCTTCGTAGTGCTGCCTGAGCCTCCGAACTGATATCGGTAGGCCTTTACTCCTTCTGCATTGGTATCCTGTCCGAATTTGCATTTGCCGCCTCCGTTGAGATAGTAAAGGTTGTTGTATATGAAATCATCCTTGACTTCGGTATCCTTGCTTCCGGCCGCCCTGGTATTGAAAAGGTATTCGAAATCAGCCGCTCCCCAGGAAGTAGGAGAGTATGCGGATACTGACGAAAGGACTTCCGTGACCTCAAAGGCGACTGCCGCCGACGGATCGGACTGCTCGCGGATGGTATCGTCTGCCGCAGGTTTGGCTATGACAGTGAAACTGTAGACTCCCGCTCCGACAGCCGAAGGAATGATCTCGTATGATGTCCCGGTGACGGAAGCGAACAGTTCTGTCCCGTTCATGATATCGTATGAACCGGCATTAGGCACTTCCTCCCATGAGATAGTGACAGGGTCGGACGAAGTGACAGGAGCGGAAGAGGCAGAAATCACAGGTGCCGGTGCAGCGAGTTTGGCGTCACCACCTCCGATATAGTCGGACCACTGGAGATAGGTGATGTAGAACGGGTCGCAACCGTATATGTAGATGGTGTGCTCCTCGCCTTCAACTATGTCAGCCAGGGATATCTGGAACTGTTCGGCATCCACCGGCACCGCACCGACATGCTTTCCGTCAAGGGATATGGTAGCGTGGGCCTCCGGATAGGCGCTCGAAGGGGAAGTTGATATGACTACCGAACCGGGCCTGTTGACCTTGAACCCTATGGCGCAGTCGGTCGGTTCCGTCACTCCCATCTGTCCTGCAGCCGTAAAGTAGAGCCGGCCGTTGTCGGTATCAAACTCCACAGGATTGGACGTGACATAGAAACGGATTCCTCCGCGGACCATATTCTTGTCTGCCGTATTGTAGAAGGAATTCCCGTCAGTGAAATCCCAGGTATAGGTAGGTTCGATGACTTCCATTGTCAGGTCTTCCTCCGGCTTCACATAGCCTTCCACTATCCAGCGCGGGTCTCCTGCTCCGGCTGCAAGCACATCGGCATTCATAACATGGAAATTGCCCGTAACGCTTTCCGCACAAGGATCTTCTTCAAGGAGGGCGCCGCCGTTGGATGTGGCGATGGCCTCGGTGAACACATCCTCGTCCCAGAAGTTTTCTCCGATGTTGTAGAAGAAATTGTCGGATATCACCGTTGGCGAAGGCGTATGGCCTCCCCTTCCCCATACCGACGAGCCGGAATTGAAGGAAGCATCAGCCATATTAAGGACAATGTTTCCGCTGAATTCGAAAGTAGACGGCTGAGGACAGCAGTAGAAGATGCCCGCACCGCCGAAAGTGCAGATGCTGTTGAATGTATTGTTCTTGATTATCAGTGTTCCGAGAGTTATGGTCCCGTCGGCGTCATTGATACGCATGAATTCGCGTCCGCCTCCGTTGAAAGTGGAATTGGTTATGGAAATTGTTCCGAAGGCGCCTTCCGATGCCCTGAATCCCATCATTTCACCGCCGTCACCGCTGGTGTCCGTCATCACGATATCATCAATCGTAAATCTGTCTATGCTGACAGGATTGCTGCCTGCGTATGCAATGCCTCTCTTGAAACCGTTGAACGTACAGTTCCTGACCGTCACTTCCGAAAGCCCTGTCGTTATCCCTTCCTTGAAACTGAGAAGATGCTCGGTACCGTAGTTCTCGCCGTCGAAAGCGATGTTTTCAAGAATTACGGAAGTACAGCCTTCGACAATGGAAAGATTGCCGTAAACGGTAGGGAAAGTTCCCGGTTCACCGGACTTTTCCTCTCCGTAAATCACTACAGGATAATCGATATTGTCAAGAGACAGGACAGTAACATCCCCTTCGGAGACGGAATATCCGAAATCATAAGGGGTTTCTGACCAGGCAATGAGGATTTCCGGAGCGTGGTCATTGAGTGCGGTCACAAGTGCCTCTGAATTTTCGACACGGGTCGCATTCTCCGTATCAGGAAGGGTATATGCCGAAACGGATCCGCGCGGGGTGTTGCCGAAATGGACATAGAAAATATATTTGACTGACGGATCAAGTCCCTCTATGGTCTTGCTGCCGGACTGCGCCTCTTCCTCTGTCACTTCCACCGGAATATAGTTGACATCCGGTTCCGGATCCGAGGCAAGGGCATAACGTATAGTGTTGACATCATAGTCACTGCCGTCTTCACCCTCTGTCGACCAGGTGAGCTGCACGGAAGCCGACGTCCTTGTACCGATTTTCAGGTCAGTGACATTCGGACGGACGGCATAAGTCTCGACAGGCGAGAATTCGGCCCAGTTGGAGGCACCTATGGTCTCGCTTTCGCCCCTTACCCTGGCATAGAGGGTCATGTCCGGTTCCAGGTCCGTGACTGTAAACGGAATCTGCTCCGCAGTCACGACCTCGGTCTTCACATTGCTGTTGTCCGGATCTGACTGATCCGAATAGACCTGAAGCACATATTCGGTAGAACCTTTGGATGTGCTCCACGAAAACTGCACTTCCTCTCCGTAGACAGTCCTCGACAGATTGGTCGGGGTGAGACATCTGTCAAGATTGAGTTCTGTCTCTATCTCCGGTATCTGGGCACAGCCGGAAAAGAATACGGCAAGCACCGGGAGGAGGATGGCAGAAAGTATTGTTGTCAGTATGTTTTTCATTAGATTATGTATTTTATTGTGTATCAGATTCTTCACTTCGTTCTGAATGACATGTGACATTCAGAATGACATGGGTCGTTCAGAATGACATGGAACGTTCAGAATAACATGTGTCGTTCAGAATGACATGGGACATTCAGAATGACATGAGACGTTCAGAATGACATGGGACGTTCCGGATGACAGACCGGATCAATAGCAGTAGTCATTCACGAGAGCCCCGTTCTGCTGGTCTATGGTTCCTTGAGGGATAGGCCAGTACATGTGCATGGTAAATTCCGGATTGTCGTCTATGTTCTCGCCGAACGTTTCCACATGCCACAGAGAGTTGGCACGGTTGTTAATCCCCGTTCCGCTGAAATAACTGGACGGTTCTCCCTGCGAATCGGTATAGCAGATCCATCCTGTCCCGAGCCCTGTCGGAGCGGCATCACGTGTGACCAGTTCTCCCGGATGGTTTCCGTACATCTCGATGGTACCGTCATCTCCGACATACCTGTACCACAGTCCCGGTCCCATTCCTACAGTCGTCCAGTCATAATCCTCGACTTCACCTTCAGTATCCGTTCCGCCGGGCCAGAAGGCTATGGTCTCCAGTCTTGCTTCTTCCAGTTTCTCGCCGAGAAGATTCCAGCGGATCAGGTCGTTCTTGCGGAGGAATTCCCCGACAAACTCGAAAGCCCTCTCATCCACGATGGCATCGAAAATCGCTTCCTCACCTGAAAGTCCGTTGACATAAGAGTCCGCTTCGGATTCGTTACCCGCATAGGCTCTCCTGCGTACTTCAAGCAGCCAGTTCTTGGCATCGGTCTCGTTTCTTACCCCGCCTTCGGAATCGTTGGCGATTTCGGCTGCCATAAGCAGTATGTCGGAATATCTCATATATACAGGCTTTGCACCGTCATCGTTGGTATTGGTGAACGGATGGTCCACCATCCAGTCATACCTGTATTTCCCGAAATACCAGTTCATCAGACCGGCCGGAACCTGCACGTCGTTGCCGTTGACATCTTTCTGCCACTCGTAGTTCACGCAACTGACATCCCTGCGGGTGTCGTTGTCCCCGTATTTGTAGTAAAGGGTCGGAACCACCCCGACAGCACCGCCCCTGTCGTTCGATGTGAGGTTACCGGCCGTATTGGCTGTGGCAGGGACAGCGAACGTGTAGTTCCAGCGGCCTCTGTTGTTGCCGAAAGGAATCACGAAAATCACTTCCTTGCCGGCTTCGAGGTCAAAGTTGTTGAAGTCCTTCCAAAGTTGTTCGTAGTCCGGGTAAAGATAGAGCCCGGAATTCTGTATGATATCCTTCAGAGCATCGAGTGCCTTTGGATAAAGGACCGCTTTCTGGAGTTCCGGGTCGTTGGAAAGCCTGTTGCTCCCTTCGTTGCCGGTTCCTGCCTGCCCTTCGTCAGGCCTGTGTGCCCAGCCGGCAGCCATCAGGCACAGACGGGCATACAGTCCCTCTGCAAAGGCCCTGCTGACCCGGTCGACCGTCATGGTCGCAGTCGACTGTCCCGGCCACGGAAGGTCCTCGAAGATTCCTTCAAGATCGGACAGAAGCCTTTTGTATATCACGTCCCTGTCGGACTTGTTGATGTACATGGTCTCATTGCTGATAGGCTCGAATCTGGCAGGCACCTCACCGTATGCCTTCATCAGTTCGGTGTAGAGGAAAGCCCTTGCGGTAATGGCCTCGGCCCGAAGATACCTCATGTCCGGGTCAGTCAGATCGGCGTATGTCTCAAGACCGCGTATGGCCAGATTGGCACGCTCGATACCGATGACCAGGTTATTGTACGGGTTACCGTTGGTATTGTCCATCTGGGTATTGGTCGTAGTGAAATCATACTGGGCGATACCCGTTGTCCTTTCCTGATATGTAGTGCTGTTGTAGCATTCTATATCCGTATTGAAGCCGTACCAGGGAAGATAACGGTCCCTGTGGCTGTACTGCACTGTAAGTATCTCATAGATAGAGAGGACTCCCATTTCGGCAAGGCTGTAGTCCGAATAGACCTGTTCCTCATTGAGAATGGATCCGGAACTTGTGGAAAGGCCGTCCTCGCAGGAAGTCAGGCCTAGTGCCGCCAGCATTCCTGCACCCAAGAATATATTGCGTATCAATTTCATAATGTCGGAATCGTTTATGATGTTCATTTTCCGGAATGTCAGAATGTAATGTTGGCTCCTACCACAAATCCGATACTCTTCGGATAGGCAGAATAGTCTACGCCCGGAGTAAGAGGGGTGGCACGGCGGGTATCCACTTCAGGGTCATATCCTGAATACTTCGTAAGACAGAAGAGATTGGTTCCGGTCACATAGAAACGGAGCCTCTGGATCCTTGCCTTCAGTGTAAGTTTCTGAGGGAGCGTATAGCCGATGGTCGCAGACTGGAGACGGAGGAACGAACCGTCCTCGACAGCCCAGTCGGTGAATGTCCTCTGCTGGGTGAACGGAGCCCACATCGTGACGCCCTCATTCATTTCGGCAAGGCGGGCCGCATCCGTAACCAGTTCTCCGGTAGACCAGTCGATATTGGTCCACCTCTTGTCCGTATCCATCATATTGAGAAGGTTCCTCCTGTAGTATGATGCAGTCGAAGTGAACTCGACCTTGTTCGCATTGTAGATATCATTACCGAAGACATAGTTGAAGTTGGCGGAGAAATCGATGCCGTAGAGATTTCCCGAAAGACTGAATCCGCCTGTCCCTATCGGAAGGGCATTTCCTATGACTGTCTTGTCATTGTCATCTATGGTACCGCTGTTGTCAAGATCCTTGATTTTCATTCCACCGGGACGGAAACCTTCGGTCCCGAGACGGCCGGAAGCGTCAGCAACCCCCTCTACCGGATCCCAGGTCTGGGTCGCGGAATCATACGTAAAATCATCCAGGGTGTACATTCCTTCTACCTGGAAACCGTACATGTTTCCCAGAGGCTGTCCCTCTTCCACTATATAGTCGGAACCGATTCCGGTAGAGGACCATCTTGAAGCGGTCATTATGTTCGGTACATCACCGAGGCTGAGTACCCTGTTCTGGTTGAAACTGATATTTCCGCTGAATGTGAGGCCGAAATTCTTTTTCTCGACAAGCACGAGATTCAGTGACAGTTCGGCACCCCTGTTAAGGACGGAGCCCATATTCCTGTACTGGTAGGCATATCCGGAACCTGCCGTCGGGAACTGGATAAGAAGGTCTCTGGTAGTGTTGTGATAGAGTTCGATCGAACCGTTGATCCTGCTGCGGAGGAACGAGAAATCTATACCTATGTTATGCGAAAGCGTAGTCTCCCAGGTAAGGTCTTCGTTTGCCATAATGGTATCTCCGCCATCGGTCACCGGCCGGAAGATAACGGTCCCGTTGGAAAGTCGGTCACCCGTACTGTAAGGTTCGTACATCAGGGAAGTGACATTCTGAGGAATGTTGTTGTTACCCGCAGTACCGAAACTGTAACGGAGTTTCAGGTTGTCAAGCCAGGAGGAAGCCCCTTCCATCCAGCGCTCGTTGGAAATGGTCCAGGATGCGGCCGCAGAAGGGAAAATACCCCACTGATGTCCCTTGGCGAATCTGGACGAACCGTCGGCACGGAGTGTGGCCGCTATGGAATACCTGCTGTCGAAGTCATAGTTGACCCTGCCGAAGAAGGAAAGCAGGCGGTCGTCCGGGTAGTATCTGTTGGTGACGGTGGCCGCATGTCCGAGAGTCATCATGCTCCAGGCCTGCTGCGAAGTGAAGGACTCCGGGAATCCGTCCACATTCGAAGTGTACTGGTTTTCCTTGGTGATTATGAGTTCCTGTCCCACAAGCAGGTCAAGTTTGTGCCTGTCATCACTTATAACATCCTCGAAATTGTAGTTCAGGGTGTTGGTATTGCGTATCCTCTTCCTGTCAAGGTCAGTATAGATTACTGCCGGCTGGTCGTTGTAGCCCTCGCTGACATTGTTTGCCACATAATATGTAGTCAGACCGTAGAATCTGTTGTTGACCTGGCTGTAGGTCTCCAGGCCGCCTTCGACCTTCAGGTCCAGATTGTCGATGATATGCCACGTAACCGACGCATTGGCATTCCAACTCTGGCGCACCCTCTTGTTGTCATTGTCCCATACGGACTGCATAGGAGGGGCATTGTCTCCGTAATCCTCTTCCATGTCCGCACCGGTAGCAGTGACGTCAAGAGGGATAGGGGCATACTGGACCGCATGTTTGAGACGCCCGTTTCCAGTCGTTGTACCGCTGTCATTCATGGAATTGGACCCGGAGCCCATTATCTTCGTATATGAATAGCGGACATTGAGGTCAAATGTAAGTTGCTTGATCGGTTTGTAACGGGTCTTGAAACGCAGGTTGTCCCTGT
>CALVAE010000009.1 GCA_944325465.1 uncultured Bacteroidales bacterium
AAGCACCAGGGCGCTGACGGAACTGAACGGACGGAAAAGCAGGAGCGCCCCGCCGATTATGCAAAGGGCCGGCATGATATACGCGAAAACGCCGTTGTTGACAACCCTCGATGCGCTGACCAGTACGACAATCTGCAGGATTCCGAATATGAGGATGCAGATGCCTATGAGAATCAGCATGAAACTGGCGACTTCAGCAGGGAATATGAACAGGATGATACCGATTATGATATCGACGACCGCGTTGGTCACCATAAGTCCCAATGCCCCGCGCTGCCTGTTGATTATCCCGTAGACCAGTGAGACTATCCCGGATGCTATGAGGAAGGCGGCAAGCACCTTGACTACGATTATAAGGGAAGTGGCCGGATTGCTGACCATTATGATACCGAGCACTATGGCTGTAATCGATCTCAGCCATCCGCCGAACTTGTTCCTGAACCCAAGCGTAATCATATACTGACGTATTAATGGTAAATGAAAATAAAGCGGACGCATATCCGCATAATCTGCAAAAATAGGAATTTTTTAGTATTTTCGCGGCAATTTCGGAATTGATATGCTTCTTTATGACAATCATAACCACAGTCAGTTTTCTTTTGACGGGAAAAGGACCACTGTGGAGAAATCGGCCGAAGGCGCGAAGGCGCGTGGTCTTGCCGGGATATGCTTCACGGACCATTGCGATTTCCATGTCCCTCCGATGAAGGCGGAGCACGAACATCTTGTGAAGGAGGAATTCGACATAGCCGCCCAGCAGGCTGAAATAGATGCGGTCTCCGCAAGGCTTCCCGGCATCAGAATATTCAAGGGCATTGAGATGGGACTGTACCGTTCCTGCCGGGACCGGATCAGGAACCTTCTGTCACTCTGGAATTTCGATGAGGTAATCGCTTCCGTACACTATATAGACGATACCGATCCGTTCTATGGAGGATACTATCAGGGCAAGGACTGGAAGCAGGCATACGGACATTATCTCGAAACTATCTACGAAGAGATGGTCTGGCTCGGGGATTTTGACATAATGGGGCATTATGACTACGTGGCTCGCTATGCCCCTTACCCTCAGGCTAGCATCCTGTACAGGGATTTCAGTGATATCCTTGACCCGATGCTGGAATATCTGGCCCATGAAGGCAAGGCAATCGAAATCAATACGAAGACCTATCAGGACCATAACGGGCGTACTCCCGTTCTCGACAGCAACATCCTGTTGAGATTCAAGGAATTCGGAGGAGAATTCATCAGTCTGGGTTCGGATTCGCATGACCCGGAAAGACCCGGGGACAAGTTCGGATACTACGCAGGCTATATCGGTTCTCTCGGATTCAGGTACCTGACACATTTCGAGAACCGGAAGCCTGTCCCTCTTCCCATCGGATAGAGGCCCGCATCAGTTGGCGACTTCGCAGAGGAACTTTATCCGCACCAGACGGATGTCCTGTTCGTCGTAATCCGGACCCAGTTCATCGACAGCCTCCTGCAGGGAGTCTGATTCGGCATCTTCGCGGAAATAGTCGTATATGTCCGCGACCGTATCGTCATCGATGTTTTCCTTTATATAGTAGTCTATATCGAGTCTGGTGCCGGAATATACGATGGCCTCGATTTCGTCCAGAAGTTCTTCCATCTCCAGCCCTTTGGCTTCCGCAATGTCGTCCAGAGACAGTTTCCGGTCGATGTTCTGGATTATGAATACCTTGTTGGCCGATTTGTTGACAGTCGATTTCACGACGAAGTCATCCGGACGGTCAATTTCGTTTTCCTGTACGTATTTCCCGATCAGTTCGATGAATTCCTTCCCGAACTTGTGGGCTTTCCCCTCTCCGACTCCCTGGCAGTTTTTCAGTTCGTCATACGTGACGGGATATAATATGGACATGTCTTCCAGAGAGGCGTCGCTGAAAATCACCCACTGCTGGAGGCCGAGACGTCTGGCCACTGACTTGCGCAGGTCCTTCAGCATGGACAGGAGCATGGTATCCCCTCCGCCTCCGCCACGGTTTGCGGCGCCGCCGTAAGTCTCGTCGTCGTCATCTTCCCCGTCCACGAACTCCCTCTCTTCCGTGAGCATCAACGGATACGGATGTTCGAAGAATTCCCGGCCCTTTTCCGTGACCGAGATCAGTCCGTAGGATTCTATCTCCTTGTCCAGAAGGTGGAGAAGCAGTCCCTGGTGTATGACTGCGCACCAGAATCTGACAGAGTGTTCCGCTCCTGCCCCGAACAGTTCGAGCCTGTCGTGATGGTATGATTTGATAAGGGAATTGTCGGTACCCGACAGAATGTTTGCCAGATGCTCCGTCTTGAAATGTTCCGGAATCGACTGGATGAGTTCCATGACAAGACACATCTCCTCCTGTCCGTCAAACTGCTTCTTCGGATGCAGGCAGTTGTCGCAGGCCCCGCAGTTGTCCTTGTCGTAGTCTTCCCCGAAATAATTCAGAAGCAGTTTCCTGCGGCACTGGTTGGATTCGGCGTATGCCACGGTCTCCTGCAGCAGCTGTTTGCCGATTTCCTGCTCTGCAATCGGCTTGCCCTGCATGAATTTCTCCAGTTTCTGGATGTCCTTGTAACTGTAGAATGCTATGCAGATGCCTTCCTTTCCGTCCCTTCCCGCGCGTCCGGTCTCCTGATAGTACCCTTCGATACTTTTTGGAATGTCATAATGGATGACGAACCTTACGTCCGGTTTGTCGATGCCCATTCCGAACGCGATGGTGGCCACTATGACGTCTATTTCTTCCGACAGGAACTTGTCCTGGTTTTCCGCCCTGGTCTTTGCATCCAGTCCCGCATGGTATGGCAGCGCCCTGATGCCGTTCACATTCAGGAGTTCCGCCAGTTCTTCCACCTTTTTCCTGCTGAGACAGTATATGATGCCGGAACGGTGCGGATGCTGCTTGATGAATCTTATTATTTCACGCTTCGGGTCGGATTTGTCGCGGATTTCATAATACAGGTTCGGCCTGTTGAACGATGACTTGAATACCTTTGCGTCCATCATTCCCAGATTCTTCTGTATGTCACTCTGGACCTTCGGGGTGGCTGTCGCCGTCAGTGCGATGATAGGGGCGATCCCGATTTCCTCGACTATCGACCGGATACGTCTGTATTCCGGCCTGAAATCATGGCCCCACTCCGAGATGCAGTGGGCTTCGT
Organism: uncultured Bacteroidales bacterium; assembly: GCA_944325465.1. Taxonomy (GTDB): domain Bacteria; phylum Bacteroidota; class Bacteroidia; order Bacteroidales; family UBA932; genus Cryptobacteroides. The sequence continues at coordinate 3,166 of CALVAE010000009.1, forward strand.
CTATGGCGTAGAATGAAATCCTTATTTCCTTGAGAAGTGCGATGTTTTCGGCTTTGGTCAGGGATTCGGGCGCGACATACAGCAGTTTGGTTACCCCGTCAAGCAGGTCCTGTCTGACCTCGCTGATCTGGGCCTTTGACAGGGACGAGTTCAGGAAATGCGCGATCCCGTCCTGCCCGGCGACAAAACCGCGGATGGCGTCCACCTGGTTTTTCATCAGGGCGATCAGCGGTGAAATGACGATGGCCGTGCCCTCCATTACGAGGGCAGGTAACTGATAGCAAAGCGATTTTCCGCCGCCGGTAGGCATCAGGACGAAAGCATTGTTCCCTGCAATCAGATGGGTAATGATTTCCTCCTGGCCTTCCTTGAAAGAGTCGAAGCCGAAAAATTCCTTTAACTTTGCCTTGAGAACTGCAGAATCAATGACCATAAGCGAAAATAATTTCTCTAAATTATAACAATATTTTTGGCCTTACAAATTTTATTGGCATTTTTAATTGTATATTTGCCGGCTGGAACAAAGATCCGAAACCGCATGTCTTTAAAAACTGTTCTTCATCATCCTGCGACAGGGGGTATTCTGCTGTTGTCTTGTGCGCTTGTCGCCGTGCTGATGGCTTCTGTACCGTCCTTGCAGTGGTTTGACAGGATATGGGACACGCAGGCTGCATTGGATATCGGAGGCTGGTCTCTGGGGATGTCCGTCAGGCATTGGATCAATGACGCCCTTATGGCAGTGTTCTTTTTCGAGGCCGGACTGGAGATAAAGAGGGAGATGGTTGCAGGGGAACTCTCGTCGGTCAGGAAATCCGTACTGCCGGTGATGGCGGCGATAGGGGGAATGCTCCTTCCTGCCGCTATCTATGCTCTTTTCAATAGTGGTTCTCCGGAGACTTCCGGGGGTTGGGGAATCCCGATGGCCACTGACATCGCCTTTGCCGTCGGTGTCCTCTCCATTCTCGGTGACAGGGTCCCTGCAGGAGTGAAGATATTCCTGATGACGCTTGCCGTAGTGGATGATATAGGTGCGATTATCGTACTTGCCCTCTTCTATCCGGTGCATCCGGTCGAGTGGGGCTATCTTCTTGCGGCGGCCTCCCTTGTCCTGGTGCTGGTTGTCCTGAACGTGAGGAACGTGCGCCGTAAACCGGTATATGTCGTGCTTGGTATCCTGCTGTGGTATCTTACCTATATGTCGGGAATACATGCAACGGTGTCAGGGGTGGTGATGGCGATGGTCATGCCGTCCAGAATCAGGGCGAAAGGAGCGGACGGCAAGGTGGAGACGAGGGTGGACTGCTCTCTGGAAGAAAGGCTGAAGCCGCTTGTCACCTTCCTGATTGTCCCGCTTTTCGCCCTGGCCAATGCGGGAGTGGCATTCAGACCGGAAGTCTTCGCTGACGGAGTGCCGGCCGTGAGCCTGGGAATAGCATTGGGACTGCTGATAGGCAAGCCTGCCGGAATTTTCCTGTTCAGCCTGCTGGGCGTGAAGGGCGGCATGGCGACTCTGCCGGCCGGCGTCGGATGGAGACATGTAGCGGCGGTAGGGGTGATAGGAGGCATAGGCTTTACGATGTCGATATTCATCAACGGCCTGTCGTTTGCTGATCCTGCCGTTACTGATATGGGAAAGATTAGCGTGCTGATTACATCTGTCATTGCGATGGTTCTCGGGCTTGCAGTGATGGCTATGGTATGTGGAAAAGACAATAAACCAATAAAATTAAAGTAAAATGAAGACATTAAAATTTATCGCAATGACTGCAGCTGCCGTATCAATGGCAGCAGCCTGCAGTTCAACCGGAAACACTGAAGGAATCGAGGTGGAGGCCCAGCTTCCTACCAAGGCGGAGACTGATTCTGTCAGTTATCTGATCGGTGTGCAGTTCGGCTACTTCATCAAGGCAAACAATTTCGGAGAGAACCTCAGCGAGGTCAATTTCGCGAAGATCAAGGAAGGAATGAATGACTTCATCAACGCGGAGGGCAACATGCGTGATCCGGAGTTCAACGACCAGTTCAAGGTAAGCCCTGAAATGACCAACCAGATATTCAATGCCTATATCGCAAAGAGAAACGCCTACACTGCTGAACTCAACCAGAAGAAAGGCGAGAAGTTCCTTGCAGAGAACAAGATGAAGGACGGGGTCGTTGTTACCGAGAGCGGCCTCCAGTACAAGATTATCGAGGACGGAAATGACGTGAAGCCGGGTCCTAAGGATACCGTATTCGTACACTATACCGGAACTCTCATCGACGGGACCGAGTTCGATGCAAGCGACAAGACCAAGGATCCTGTAAGAATGATGCTCAACAGGGTTGTCAAAGGCTGGACTGAAGGTCTGCAACTTATCGGTGAAGGCGGCAAGATCGAACTCTACATCCCTGCGGAACTTGGGTACGGCTCCCGTGCAATGGGTGAAATCGGTCCTAACTCTACCCTGATTTTCGATATCGATCTCGTTAAGGTCGGAAAGGCACCGGTAGAGGAAGAGAAGGACGCTGACAAGAAATAGTCATGGCTCTTGAGATAGAAGGCAGGATTGTAAGGAAACTGAATATCCAGTCCGGCACTTCGGCACGCGGTGCGTGGGAGAAGCAGGAGTTCATAGTCGAACTCCAGGAGGGGAATTTCCCTTCCCAGGTGTGTATGAACGTGTGGGGAGCGGACAAGGTCAGGGATCTGGAGAAATTCCAGACCGGAGACAGGGTGAAGATAGCCTTCAACCTCAGCAGCAGGGAGTATAACGGACGGTGGTACACCGATGTAAGGGCATGGCGGATAGAGCCTGCCGATGCCGGGGTGCCGGTGCCTCCGGAGCCTCCTGTTCCGGAAGACCTTGACAACGGAGATGATCTCCCGTTCTGAATACGGGAACCTGTCCGGAATTTCCTGAACGGGTTATCTTGAAGGAAACAGGGACAGTTATTGGAATATGTACAAATCATGGGTGGTGTCGGAAAGAGGATTTCGGCAGCACCCATTTAAATTTTTGAGAAATGAAACTGTTGTATGCATTTGCCGGGCTGCTGGTTGCGATGTCTCCGCTTTCCGCTCAGGTCCCGGTGTATCTTGATGAGACGAAACCCATCGAGGATCGTGTCGAGGATGCCCTCGGCAGGATGACACTGGAGGAGAAAATCGCGATGATCCATGCCCAGTCGAAATTCAGTTCTCCCGGGGTGCCGAGGCTCGGCATTCCTGAAGTCTGGACTACTGACGGGCCGCACGGGATCAGACCGGAGGTATTGTGGGACGAATGGGACCAGGCAGGATGGACAAACGATTCTTGCGTAGCCTTTCCGGCCCTCACCTGTCTTGCTGCCACCTGGAATCCGGAAATGGCCGGACTCTACGGAAAGAGTCTCGGGGAGGAAGCCCGGTTCAGGAACAAGTCTGTTGTGCTCGGCCCCGGTGTGAATATCTACCGTACTCCGCTTAACGGCCGGAATTTCGAATATATGGGAGAAGATCCGTATCTGTCCGGAGCGATGGTCGTACCTTACATACGCGGGGTGCAGTCCAACGGGGTCGCTACATGCGTAAAGCATTTCGCCCTGAATAACCATGAGGTAAACAGACACAATACCAATGTCATAGTTGATGACAGGACCTTGTACGAGATTTACCTCCCTGCATTCAAGGCTGCCGTACAGGAAGGCGGGACATGGGCCATCATGGGCTCCTATAACCTTTACAGGAACGAGCATTGCTGTCACAACGAATATACCCTTGAAAAGATTCTCAGGGATGAATGGGGCTTTGACGGAGTGGTGATTTCGGACTGGGGCGGAACCCACGATACGGACCAGGCTATCCGCAACGGGCTGGATATGGAATTCGGCACCGGCACTGACGGTCTCCGCAAAGGGACAAAAAACGCCTATGACAACTACCATCTGGCTTACCCTTATCTTGAAAAGATACGGAATGGTGAAATCGGTACGGAAGAACTCGATGCCAAGGTCCGCCGCGTGCTGAAACTTATTTTCCGTACTGCCATGAACCGGAACCGTCCGTTGGGCAGCCTTTGTTCCGATGCGCATTATGCGGCCGCGAGACAGATTGCAGGGGAAGGCATAGTCCTTCTTAAAAACGAGGACAACGTACTCCCGATGACGGTTGAAGATGGTTCGAAGATCCTTGTTGTCGGAGAGAATGCCATCAAGATGATGACTGTCGGAGGCGGCAGTTCGTCACTGAAGGTCCAGAGGGAGATTTCCCCGCTGGACGGAATCAGGGAAAGGTTCGGTGACAAGGCGGAAGTCATCTATGAGAGAGGCTATGTCGGTGATACCGGCGGGGAATACAACGGAGTGACGACGGGCCAGGATCTGAGTGAAAGCCGTTCTCCGGAACAACTTGTCGCTGATGCCGTATCCGCTGCCAAAGGGGCCGACTATGTCATATTCATCGGAGGACTGAACAAAAGCGAGCATCAGGACTGTGAGAATACCGACAGGGCAGGCCTGGGTCTTCCTTATGATCAAGATGCGGTGATAGAGGCCCTTGCTGCTGTGACTGACCGTCTTGTGGTTGTCAATATATCCGGCAATGCGGTCGCAATGCCTTGGGTGGAGGAGGTCCCTGCCATTCTCCAGGCATGGTACATAGGTTCCGAAGCGGGCCATGCAATCGCTGATGTCCTGTCCGGTGATGTCAATCCTTCCGGAAAACTGCCGTTTACCTTCCCTGCAAGACTGGAGGACGTGCCGGCACATATCTTCGGTGAATATACAGGAACCTGGGTGAGGGATACCGTCGATATCAGGTATCTTGACGGAATGAATGTCGGGTACAGGTGGACCGACAGGCAGAAGAAGACAAAACCATTGTTCGCATTCGGACACGGTCTCAGTTATACCGGTTTCGAGTATGGCAAACCTCGCATCAGCAGTACGGAAATGACTCAGGACGGGACTGTTACAGTCAGTGTCAGGATAACCAATACCGGTAGCCGTGAGGGAAAGGAAACCGTGCAGATGTACGTGGGTGACCGCAAGTCGTCCCTCCCGCGTCCTTTGAAGGAACTTAAAGGATTCCGGAAAGTCCTGCTGTCTCCGGGAGAAAGCACGGAAGTTACATTTACCGTTGACAAGGAAGACCTGTCCTTCTTCGACCCTGACAGGCACGAGTGGGTTGCCGAGCCGGGCATCTTTGACATCTACGTGGCCGCCGCTTCGGATGATGTCAGAGGGAAAGTCTCCTTCGAACTGAAATGATCAGTGATCTTCCGCCTTCCGGAATTTAATGTTATTCTTATTCAGATATAAGTAAAGCAAATGAAAAAAGCATGTCGATTCTATGTGCTCTGACAGTGGCATTTTCCGGCATTGCCTCTGCAGACAACGTTTCTTCCGGTCCGGAAAATGCCGCATCAAGATGGCACATTGACGGAGATTATTCCATCAGATGGGACATCAACGGAAATATTCCCCATTATGACCATCTGGAAATGAGCGGGGAACAGGTGTCAGTCGTATATTATTACGGAGTCAGGGAGGACGGGTCGTTCTCAATGGAAAGGTCCGTGGTATGGCCCATGCTCCGTACGGTTCCGAATAACACCCATGCCAGCCTTACGATCCGTTTTGGCAGGGATTTTCTTGAAGGGGTGACTGTCGACGGGTGCAGGCTTGAAGGAGAGAAGGTCGTTTCCATCTCCTTTGACGGGCTTCTGCACACGGAATGTACCTATTCCAATCCCGGTATCAAGGTGACGGAATGTTACTTGCCGTCCCCGACAATGCCCGCCGTGTGCGAGGAATATACGCTGACGAATACCGGCGACAAGGTCGTCACTGTCTTTGTCCCTGCGGTCAGGAATGTCACGAAGACCGATCCTGAAGCCGGGACAGAAGGAAGTTACTCCCTGATAGAGTCTACCGGGAACGCGAAGGACCTGACGTACAGCGTCCTTCCCGGAGAAAGCGTCACTTTCAGCGCGTCCATTCAGGGACTGAAGAAACCCCAGGTGGAAATTCCGATAAATGTGGGAAAGGAGAGAGCGGAGAGAGAGGATTTCGTGGATATGATATGCGGCGAACTGGTTCTGGACTGCCCGGATACTGTACTGAACACGATGTTCGGGTTTTCAAAGGTCCGTGGTGCCGAAAGCATCTTCCGTACCAGGGGAGGGCTTATGCAGGGTCCCGGCGGAGAGTCATACTATGCGGCGATCTGGTGCAATGACCAGTCGGAATACATAAATCCGTTCTTCCCGTTCCTCGGGTACGACAAGGGAAACGAGTCCGCCATTACCAGTTTCATGCACTTCGCAAGGTATATGAATCCGGAATTCAAATATGTGCCGTGGTCTGTGATTGCCGAAGGGTACGACACGTTCGGATTGTTCGACAGGGGAGACGCGGCGATGCTTGCCTACGGGGCCACGAGATATGCCCTTGCCCTTGGAGACCTGCAGACTGCAGAGACCCTGATGCCGCTGATCGACTGGTGTCTGGAATATTGCCGCAGAAACCTCAACGATGACGGGGTAGTCGCTTCCACGGCGGATGAACTGGAACTCCGCTTTCCGGCAGGAGATGCCAACCTGTGTACTTCCTCCCTTTACTATGACGCATTGAGGTCCGCAGCATGGCTTGTGGAGACTATGGCGGAAGAATACAGCAGGAAAAGCGGAAATGTCGGCGATGCGGCTGTTCCCGCGTCTGCCAATGCGCCGATGTCAAGAAGTCAGGCGGCAGAGCGTGCAGCAGACCTCAGGGCACAGGCCGATACGCTAAGACAGAATATCGAAAAACATTTCGGGGCGGAAATGAACGGCTATCATACCTACAGATATTTTGAAGGCAATGATGTACTCCGTTCATGGATATGCATCCCCCTCGTGATGGACATATTCGACCGCAAGGAAGGTACGACCGAGGCCCTGCTTTCCCCTATCCTGTGGTCGGAGAACGGAGTCTACACCGAAGCGGGCACGGAAGTGTTCTGGGACAGGGCGACCCTGTATGCCCTGCGCGGAATCTGTGCTGCCGGATATCCTGACAAGGCTGTGGAACATCTCGCGGCATATTCCCGTCACCGTCTGCTCGGAGACCATGTTCCTTATCCGGTGGAAGCCTGGCCTGAAGGCAACCAGAGACATCTGTCCACGGAGAATGCCCTTTACTGCAGGATCTTCACGGAAGGTATCCTCGGATTCCGTCCTACTGGATTCAGGTCATTCACCCTCCGTCCTCAACTTCCGGAGACATGGGACCGTTTCACTATCCGTAATATACACGCGTGCACCGACCGCCCTTATGACATTCTGGTAAGACGGTCAGGAGACCTGCTTTCCGTGACTGTAAGACAGGACGGCGGGTATCTTCATGAGTACCTCGTTCCGGAAGGTGAGACAATCACAGTATCCTTGTCCGGTGAACCATCGGACGTTTCCGGACAGTATCAGGTTCCCGCAAGCGCTTCCGAAGGACAGCATGGAGAGCAGAGGACATACGGATTCAATCCGTTTGTCGCACTTGTACCGGACGACTGTGTCACTCCGGCACAAAGGGCAATCTGGGATACCCTGCAGGATATCCTGGACAACCATGTGTCGGCAAAGGGAGACCGTTTTGTCTTCAATTTCAACCGGAAGACATTTTCTGAAAAAGGTCTTTCGGAGAAATATTGCGGATGGATGAAACGGGAACTG
>CALVAE010000010.1 GCA_944325465.1 uncultured Bacteroidales bacterium
GCCTTGTCAATGATCTTTCTATCTTTTCCGCCCCCTCTCGCCTTCTCTCAACCCCCTCGTTTCCGAAAGGGATTGCAAAGATACGCACTTTTTCTTTCCCTCCAAATTTTTTTTCGTCTTTTTTTGAAAATTTTTGCAGGTCCTTTTTCCTCTTTTGCCGTCAAATATCTGTCCTGCACTCATTTACGAACAGTAAACTTTTTTTCAGTTTTTTTGAAGATTTTCGGACAGATTCCAGAGCGGCTATCCTGAGAATAATTCCAGCCGGTTATTCTTTCTTCCCGAGGGATACCCTGCCGGTATAAGAGATCGGCTGGCGTTTGCCGGAATTTACACTGATATACGCCGAGCCGCCCGGATACACGGAGAGGGAGAATCTGTACTTGTCTTCCTCATTCATCACGGAGAAGGTTATTTCCCTGCCTCCGTCCTCATTCTCCGTCATCCGGTAGTCTTCGGCCTTTCCATCAAAAACAAGTCCTTTGCCTCCGCCGTACGGAACCGAATATGCCCTTCCGAAATACGGAAGACAGGATATGACCGTATCCTTTGCCACTTCCAGCGAATAATACGATGACAGATTGACAGTCCGCCATCCCATAGGCAAGGCTGTCGTCACATGAATGGTGTACGTGGTATCGTTCAGCATATTCATGACAGCCGCAGCCTGTGCCGCCCTGCGGTCTTCCCTGGATTGGGCAAAGGACGGCACAGACAATAATGTCACAATCAGGACAAAAAAAGTTTTCTTCATCATAACCCATGTAATCTGTAACCGCATGCAGGCAACACACAAATAATGCCACCTGCTATTTAAAAGGGAAGATCCGCACGAAGCCGGACCTTCCCTGTATATTATAATGGATAGCGTATAACCACTACATCATCCCGCCCATTCCGGCGCCTGCAGGAGCAGCAGCCGGTGCAGGTTCAGGAATATCCGCAATCGCACACTCAGTAGTGAGGAACATTCCTGCTACCGATGCAGCATTCTCAAGGGCAACACGAGCGACCTTGGTCGGGTCAATGACACCAGCCTCGAACATGTTGACATATTCTTCAGTACGTGCATTGTATCCGAAATCACCCTTGCCTTCACGGATCTTCTGGATAATGACGCTGCCCTCTACACCTGCATTCTCGGCAATCTGACGAAGAGGCTCCTCGATTGCGCGGGCTACTATATGGATACCGGTTGTCTCGTCCTCGTTCTCACCCTTCATGTTCTTCAGGGCTTCAGCAGCACGGATATACGCAACTCCACCTCCTGGGACAATGCCTTCCTCGACAGCGGCACGGGTTGCACTCAAGGCATCCTCAACCCTGTCCTTTTTCTCTTTCATCTCGACTTCAGTTGCCGCACCTACGTAAAGGACAGCGACTCCGCCTGCGAGTTTGCCGAGACGTTCCTGAAGTTTCTCCCTGTCATAGTCGGAAGTGGTGGTCTCGATCTGCTTGCGGATAAGATCGGTACGCTCCTTGATGGCATCCTTGTCTCCGCAGCCGTTTACGACAGTAGTATTCTCCTTTGTTATGACAACTTTCTCTGCCTTTCCGAGCATGTCCGGAGTAGTATTTTCAAGAGTGAAGCCTCTCTCCTCCGATACCACTACGCCACCAGTCAGGGTAGCAATGTCCTGAAGCATCTCCTTGCGACGGTCTCCGAAACCGGGAGCCTTGACAGCAGCGATCTTCAGCGTACCGCGAAGTTTGTTGACTACGAGAGTGGTCAGAGCCTCTCCGTCCACATCCTCCGCTATGATAAGAAGGGATTTGCCCTCACGTGCAATCGGCTCGAGAATAGGAAGAAGATCCTTCATCGTCGATATCTTCTTGTCCGTGATAAGGATCTCAGGAGAATCGAGAACAGCCTCCATCTTCTCTCCGTTAGTCATGAAATACGGAGAAATGTATCCTCTGTCAAACTGCATACCTTCTACAACCTTGACCTCGGTGTCGGTACCTTTTGCCTCCTCGACGGTTATGACTCCGTCTTTCTTCACCTTTGACATCGCGTCGGCAATAAGTTTACCGATATAACTGTCGTTATTGGCTGAAATCGTACCTACCTGCTCGATCTTCGCGAAATCCTCGCCTACGGTCTGGCTCTGCTCACGCAGGCTTGATACGACCGCTGCGACTGCCTTGTCGATACCTCTCTTCAGGTCCATAGGATTGGCACCTGCAGTGACGTTCTTCAGACCCACATTGATAATGGCCTGTGCAAGAACAGTAGCTGTGGTAGTTCCGTCACCTGCCTGCTCGTTGGTCTTGGAAGCGACTTCCTTGACCATCTGGGCACCCATATTCGCAAAATGGTCTTCAAGTTCCACTTCCTTGGCTACCGTAACACCGTCCTTCGTCACCTGAGGAGCACCGAACTTCTTGTCAATTACCACATTACGTCCTTTAGGACCAAGAGTGACCTTTACTGCGTTAGCAAGTGCATCAGCGCCTTCCTTCATTTTGGCGCGGGCCTCTACATTGAACTGAATATCTTTTGCCATAATCCGTATCTCCTATTATTTAAAGTATTGCCAAAATATCTGACTGTTTCATTATAAGGTAAGTCTTGCCTTCGTATGTAACTTCCGTACCGGCATATTTCCCGTACAATACGGTATCGCCTTCCTTAACCTCCATCGGTTCGTCCTTCTTGCCGGGACCTGTTGCCAGGACCGTACCCTGCTGTGGTTTTTCCTTTGCCGTATCCGGAATATAGATTCCTGCCGCTGTCTTGGTCTCCGCCTCCTTAGGCTCTACCAATACTCTGTCTGATAATGGTCTGATCATGATTCTATGATTTTAAATGTTATTATTTATCTGAATCCGCCTGCAGGTATCCCCGCAGACACGGCAGATATCCAGACAAAACAAATGCCAGCCTTTTCAGGCTGACATTTTGTCATAACAATTGCATGAACGCTTTCCTGGTCAGACATTTCCGGGACAATGACATTTTTGCAGGCCCGGATCCGTGCCGGAAAGACAGTCTGTCATTTTACGCTGAACCTGTAGATGCAGGTATGTGTATATTCCTGTCCTGGATCAAGACGGGTGGACGGGAAATCCGGGTGGTTAGGAGAGTCAGGATATTTCTGTGTCTCAAGGGCAATTGACTCTCTATGACGCATAGGCTTGCCGTACTTTCCCGTTACCGAACCGTCAAAGAAGTTGCCGCTGTAGAACTGCATGGCAGGCTGGTCAGTAAACACTTCCATGAATCTTCCGCTGGCCGGCTCGTAAACCGATGCCGCGAATTCGATATCGCCTTCCGTCTGACGGTCAAGCACCCAGTTGTGGTCGTAGCCCTTTCCGTTCTTGAGTTGTTCGTTATCCGCCTCTATCCTCTCGCCGATGGCATGAGGTTTCCTGAAATCGAACGGAGTTCCGGTAACATCGGCGATTTCCCCTGTCGGAATCAGATGGTTGTCTACCGGTGTCGTATGGCTTGCGTTGATTACCATTACATTGTCAAGTACGGTACCGTTGCCGACACCCTTCAGGTTAAAGAAGGAATGATGTGAGATATTGAAGTACGTCGGTGCGTCTGTCACTGCAGAGTAGTTGACCTTGAAGCAGTTGTCAGCGGTGAGGGTATAGATCATGTCAATCCTGACATTACCAGGGAAGCCGTCCTGTCCGTCCGGATGAAGATATGACAGGACAATGGAAGTGTCATTGACAGACTCGACATCCCATACGACCCTGTCCACTCCTTTCAATCCTCCGTGCAGAGTCTGTCCGTTATCATTCTTCGGAAGATCATATTCCTTGCCGTCAATCGTGAATTTTCCTCCGGCTATTCTGTTGGCATACGGGCCGACAACGGCACCGAGAAAACGTTCCCCCGGATTATCCACATAACTGGCGATATTGTCATAGCCGAGTTCGACATCTTCATAGTTGCCGTCCCTGTCCGGAACCCAGAGGCTGACTACCCTTCCTCCGAAATTGGTAACCTGCATGACAAGATTGGCGTTTTTCAAGGTGTACAGAGACACGGACTTTCCATCCACCTCTGTCTCGAAATCCGATGCAGGTATCAACTGCACTTCCTTTTTCTCTGCGGAACAGCCCGCAATAATGGCTGCCGCAGCACTGATAAACAATGTCTTTTTCATATATTACTGTTTGTTTGGTTTGCGTACACGCAAGGCCCTGGCGGCCTGATCCATCCTACAAAGATACAAATTTATGATATATGACATGCGCCTTACCCTGTAATTTGCATGTCCGGTGCATGAAAATGCCGGATTTACCTCATGTCGATAAATTTCACCGCCTTGCGGGACATCGGAGGCATCTGCAGTTTGGCGATGTATTCGGCCTTTTCGAAACTTATGTCCGGAGCGACCCGGACCCTCGAACGGAAAAGATCCTTCATTTTCTTCAGAAAGGCTTCGCTATGGTCTTCACAGCCGATGCGGACAAGTACCTCATCTGTTCCGAGATCATTGGTATATACCTCTATTATATAATTGGTAATCTCAGGAATATTGTCCAGCACATCAAACAGGGCAGGCGGATAAAGGGTCGTTCCCTTGAACTTGACCATCTGGCTTCTGCGTCCTATGACTGAACTCAGCCTTCCGGAATTCCTGCCGCAGCCGCACGGCCCGTCATACATCCGGCAGATATCCCCGGTCCTGAACCTCATGAGAGGCATGGCTTCAACTCCCAAAGTGGTTATGGTGACTTCGCCCGGCCGGCCGGCAGGAACCGGATTGCCGTCCCTGTCCAGAAGTTCGACTATGATAAGGTCTACCGGAATATGGCAGCCCTGATGACAATTGCATTCGGTAAACGATGACTGCATCTCGGTCGAAGCGTACGTGGAGTAGAGTTCGAGTTCCGGCCATACATCGTGTATACGCTGTCCCAAAGTACTCAATGCGAACGTATCCGGGTCCCTCAACGCCTCCCCTATGCATATGGCTTTCCTGAGAGAACTCCCGCGGTAGTCTATTCCGTTCTGCGAGGCATACTGCACCAGTTTCATAAGGAAGGACGGCACGACCATGCAGCAGTCCGGTCTGACCCTGCGTATCGTATCCCACTGCAGTTCGGGAATCCCGTTACCTACCCTGACTATACCCATTCCCATCTTCCTCGCTCCGAGAAAATAGGCCAGTCCCGCCATGAACCGGCGGTCTATGGTTGTCATAAGTTGCATTATATCGGATTTTCCGCATCCGGCAGTGGAAAAGGACAGCCACTCGTTGTATGCAAGACGGTCCAGGTCGCCATCCGTCAGCGCGAAAGTCACCGGATCCCCGAGAGTACCTGACGTGGTCACATAATCAATGATGTCGTCTTTCGGGACACAGATGAAATCGTCACTGTACTTCTGAAGATCGTCCTTTGACGTAAGCGGCAGCCGCTGCAGATCTTCTATCGTTCTGATACCTGCAGGATCTATACCTTTTTCCGCAAACATTGTCCTGTAAAAAGGCGAATTCTCTGCAAGATATCCGGCAGTCTCTGCCAGACGGGCCTCCTGAAAAGCCTTTATCCGGTCCGGCGAACCGAACTGTATTTCAGGATCTGGGGTGAATTTCATAATCTTATCTTATTTGGTTATACAGGTTTCTTCATATCATCCGGAAGCGGAAGGCCGCCGGTTCCGGACTTTCTGACAGTCCAGTCCGGAAGGATGACGGCATCATAGCCTTCGGTCCCGACCGAATCAGGGTCAGCACAGACAAATTCAAGTCCGGGAGAACAAAGCCTGTTATGGCTGGCAATATATATGTTTTCCTCATCCCGGTCGACTGCAACCATTTCCCTTTCCGGAGCGAGCATTTTCATCAGCAGATCGGTCTGTCCCATCCCGCACCCGAGGTGAAGGATACGACCCCGGCGCGGCAGGCTCTCATCCAGGAGGGCGAGCGCTTCCTTCCTGCGAAGAATGGCCTCAGTACTGCGTTCTGCAGCAACGCCCTTATATAGCATACTTCTGCGTAACGCCCAGAAATAATACGGATTGTCCACCGTCGCAAGACTTTCCTCCAGATACCTGTACCTCCTTTCTATCATTTCGCGGACCTTTCTGGCTTGTAACTGATACGGGAGACCTCCGGAAGGGATTCTCGGAAGTATTTCCGCTACTGAAACTCCTTCAGCCATATTGAGAGGGGCGCTTTTGGGGAATATCCGGCCGTTTCCGTACAGGACTACCGGAACAATATCCAGATCCAGCCTTTGGGCGATATAGAAGGCACCCTTGTGGAAACGGTGTATCTTTCCGTCCGTTTCGCGCGTCCCTTCTGGGAAAACAGCCAGACTCCACCCCTCTCTTACACGTCCGCCGAATTCGGCAGCAATCGAATCATAGCCGGCATCGGTGTAATAGAATCCCAGGAATCTGGCTACCGGATAGAATACTGGGACCTTCCGTACCCAGCCCTTGGCCACAACCAGCAATTTCGGGTTCAGGGCCATCATCCATACTATATCAAGGAATGACTGGTGGTTGCCGACCACTATCGCCGGTCTGGAGAAATCCTCTCCTGTCGGATTATACAACTTTGCCCTTGCAATCGGAGCCGTGAATAGCACACATCTGCAGCCCAGATATGCAATATATCTGACTATCACCTGTTTTCTGTACCTGGAAACAGGAACCGGAAGCAGGACGGCCAGGACCAGAATGGTTACCAGACATGCCGTCAGGAATTCAAGCCACAAGAGGAGTGACATCACAAGTCCGCGCAAGGTGTACGGATGTTCTCCCCGGGAGGCCGGACCGGTAACGAAAAATCTGAACAACAGCGGCTGCAGGGTATATGAAATCAGCAGAACGGCAGACATGCCCAGAAGAGAGATGGCCCCGACGGAATGCAGGGCGGGATGGACTGCAGCAATCATCGCTCCCATCCCGGCCACCACCGTAAAGGCGGAAAAGAAAATGGCGGTCCTGTGCGCCGTCAGCATATCCTTGCCGACCGCATATTTCCGGGACAGACCGTCCGTTACGAAGATGCTGAAATCATCCCCTATACCGAAAATGAACGTGGAGATGACGATGGTGACTATATTGAATTCCATCCCGGTGATACCCATAAGCCCGATGATGATAATCCATGTGACAATCATCGGGAGAAAACTCAGGACTGCCAGTTCCAGTCGTCTGTAGGATATCCACAGCCCCAGAAACACTATCAGGGAGGATAAGAACAGGACAAGATCGAGATCATCCGATACGGTCCTGACAGCCGAGCCTGCAAACCAGCTTCTGTCGAAAACGACTGTGCCCGTATCCCGGAAACATGGATACACGCTCCCCTTCAATTCCGGCTCCAGGGAAACGTCGGACACAAGCATGAAAAGGGAATCGGATGCACAGATCCAGTTGTCAAGCAAAGGGGATATATCCTCGGAAAGATAATCCAGAACAGGATAATCCCTGGAAAGCATATCCCGGAGTCCGCTGAAAGTACCGGGCCGGAAACCGGCATCCGCGGCAGCACGGTCAACCGATTCCTGCACCGCCCGTATCCTGTCCTCCGTCCAGTAGGAATCCCATTTCTCCAGCCTCTCCTGCTGCAGGGACTCCGGCACAATGAGATTCCGGGCCGAAGAATGATGCCTTATGTACCCCGACCTTGAAAGGCTGTCAAGGAGAATGCCAGCCTTGTCATAGGCCAGGACAGCCTCGTCCAGACTTTTGCCGGTACTTACGAACAGTATTTCCTCGTCTCCGCCTCCGTTCATGGATTCGAGACGCTGCATTGACTGCCGCAGATGTTCAGGCATATAGTTTATGCTCATCATGTCCGCATTGAACCCTACATTGCGTGAAGTAAACAGACTTGTGATGAACAAAAGGACAATCAGGATTACCAGCCATCTGTTCTTCTCGTAACCGTAACCGCTTATCTTCTCTATCGTGAGCAGGAAAGGGGTTTCCTGTCGTCCGGACTGAGGGCTGAGGAAATGGGGAAGGAACACCAGGGTGAACAGGGTCGTCCCGACCAAAGTAAGGGAAGCGAACAGGCCGAAATCATGCAGGAGAGGAGAAGATGTGAACAGCAGGCCAAGAAAGGCACCTATGGTCGTCAGGCTTCCTACCGTGAGAGGAAACGCAGTTTCCCTTATGAGTTGTTCTACGGAATCCACATGCATCTGATGGACAATGACATGTATCGAATAACTCAATGCTATTCCCAGGACAATCGCCCCTGTACCTACCGCTATGGCTGAAATGCTTCCTTTGACAAGGGCAATCAGGCAAAGGGAAAACAGGGTGCCGTACAGCACGGGCAGGAAAATGAGGATGACGGAACGTCTCCGCTTAAAAGACAGGAATATCACCGCCCCGATAAGGATCAGGGCAAAAGCGGAAGTCAGCAAGGTATCCTTCTTGATCTGGCGGGCATTGTAGACACCCACGGCCGGGCCGGCAAAGTATTCCGCCCTGACAGACGGATATTTTGCCATGATTCCGTCCAGTTCTTCTTCGACTATGGTTACAAGCCGGTCGTTTCTCCCGGTCTCACCCGTTCCGAATTCAGGCACGAGAAAACACAGAAGCGTCTTTCCGTCAGGAGACCAGATGTGTCCGTCCTCAATTCCGTAATCTCCTCCGGACTTCATGCCGGACAATGAAGACAGGACCGGGAAGGTAATGCCCAGAGGGTCCTTCAGTATGAAATCCTTGACAAGGCTTCCCGCCGGAGATAGCAGGGCAGCCCGATTCTCCCGCATTCTGTCAGATATGTTCTGTGGAATTTCCAGAGAATCCAGCCTTGCATACACGGCGTCATCGAGGAATATAGGAAGGTAATCATAAATGAATTCCGTAGCGGCCTGCATTTCAGACTGTCCGACCGAGGAAACCGCTTCCCTGACAAGTCCGGAACCGGCCCTTGCCATGATTGCATTTACGAGGGAATCCGCCACATCCGGGAGAGAGGCCTCTTCCGTGACATTCTCTTTCACTGAGAGCATCAGGACAAATCTGTCACTGACCTTCAGGTTGTCAAAGACCTCCACCATTTCGCGGGAGTCCTTCGTATCGGGCAGAAATGAAACGATGTTCTCGTCAAGTTCCAGACAGGTAAAGGTAATGACAGCCATCAGCACGGCGGTTATTCCGAGCAATGAATAAAGGAATATCCCATGAGCACGGAAATATCGGTACAGTCTTACGGTCAGTCCTGTCATTTCTTCCTTCTTAATATGGCAAGTGTTACGGCACAGATGCCGGCAAGAATCGAACTTGCGGCAACCGCGAATACGATTCCACCGAAAACATAGTCAATCAGCATATTGCCTACATCCGAAAAGGAAATGTCCAATCCTGTCAGAAGCATGGGGTGACCGAGAATAAGGCTGCCCGTCCAGCAACTGCAGAAAATTATCAGCGGCATCATCGGTGCAATACTGATAAGGGTAAATGCTCCGGCAACCAGGGTATTGAGCCGGAGTACATGGGCAAGAAAGACCGCCGAGACGAAATGGTAGCCGCCGAAAGGCAGAAGCCCTATGAAGATGCCGAGCCAGAAGGAAAGGGTAAGTTTGAGATTGGAATCCTTGACATGGAAAAGATTGTCATCGAAGAACTTGCGTATTTTGCTCCATGACAGTTTCCTCAACAGGTTCCTTGGCCAGATGTAGAGAAGACAGATGAATACAAGAACGGTATTGAGCAGGCTGATTCTTGAAAAGTCCCTGAGCGGCCTGAAATGTGAAACCCTCTCCCCTGCCGGAGGATAATAGACATTCACAGGGACTCCGGATATCCGCGTCCCGGACCAGGCGGCAAAGACGAGCGCTTCCAGTTCGAATTCATACAGGGAAGTATAATACCATTTCGAATAATCCGCCTTACCGAGAGGATACACCCGGAAACCGCACTGGGTATCTTCCAGCCGGACTCCCGTCTCAAGCCTGAACCAGAAATTGGAGAACCTATTGGCGAACGTGTTGCACTGGGGCATGTTCGTGCTCGCAAGGTTCCTGCTGCCGACCAGCATGGAAGACGGATCCCCCAGAAGGGCCTCGACAAACACCGGAATGTCGGACGGGAAATGCTGGCCGTCCGCATCGATTGTCAGGACATGTTTCCATCCGGCTGCGGCCGCCAGCGGCAGGGCATCCTTGAGAGACCTTCCCTTCCCCATATTACGGCTGTGCCTCAGCAGAGTCCTCCCTTCAAGGCCGTCTTTGGTCTTCCCGTCACAGGAAACATCCCTGAAACCGAACGTATACAATATTTCCGAAGTACTGTCCGTACATCCGTCATCCACCACCATGATGTCCGATGAATATTTGATAAGCATGGCCATCAGCGTTCCTATCGTCCCGGCATTGTCATACGTCGGAACGACAACCAGAGCACCAAGTTCATGCAAATGCTCCTTACATTCTCTCGGACTCATCAGTTTATTCATCGACAGGTGGTGATGCCAAAATCTTCTTGTCCGTAAACACGAATTCCGTATAATCCGACCCGCCTTCCCGGATCCGGAAAGAATCCAGGGAAAGGTCCTTTCTGTCTATTATAACCTCAACGGTATTGCCTGCGCCGGCCCGAGGGTGAATGACAAGTCTGTAACAGTCAGGATTCTCATATCCTTCCACCTCATATCCGGCCGTACCGCCGGACGGGATGCCGCCGGACCTCATCAGTTCCGACAGGGAAGCGAGCCTTCTGTCGGAAGAAAGGGCCCTTTCCGTCGTCCTGTCCGGGGAGACTATTTTCAGGCGGTCGCCTGATATTATAATCGCATACCTTTCCGGAGAGACGTATTCCACAACCATGCTGTCGGGGGCGAAATATCTGTAGATTCCATAGGATTCCGCCGTATCGGCCAGTACATCCACGACCTTTTCCTGACGGAACCTGCATTCGATGGACCTTACCCTTGAATTCGCCTGATGGAACCGGGCGATGATATCTGACGGATCCTTTACCGGAGACCAGCCTTCATCAGCGACAATGAAGGCACAGGGAAGAACATACATCAATATGGCAAGAATATACCGTCCCATCTCTGCGGAAAATAAAATGCAAAAGTAACGAATTCGCTTTAAAATCCGATATGACAAGGAATGAATTTAACATGAAGGAGGCAAATCCGCCGGCTGTCCGCGGAACAAGGCGGCACGCTCCCGCAGGATGCATTCCAGAAGCAGAGGAGAATATTTCAGTCTGTCATGCAGCAGGACAACGGATTCCGGAGTGAGTTTTCCCAGAACCCGTTCCGCACACCGCCGCACTGCCTCCCCGGCCTTGTTTTCCGGAATACCGTCCCGGATAAGGACGGTATCGAAACTGCGCACATCCCAGCCCACGGCAATATGCCCGGTCCGTTTCACGGCTTTTGCCACATCCGGATTGGTGACTCCGAACGGGGGCCTGAAATACCTGACCTTATACTGACTGACGGAAGAGCCGTCAAGGGCTGCAACGATTGCGGAATCACATGCGGACAGTTCCGACACCATACATGGCACCCCTGCCAGAGGGAAAATGGACGAATGATGATAGGTGTGGTTGCCGACAATATGGCCTTCTTCCACCATCCTGCGGATAAGTCCGGGATATTTCCGGGCACGCTCACCCGTAACGAAAAAACAGGCCTTGACTTCATACCGGGCCAGGATATCCAGTATCCTTCCCGTAGAATCAGGGTCAGGGCCGTCATCAAAACCCAGCACCGCATGGTCTTCAAGCCCGCGGCAAACCGTTTTCAACCATATACCCGAGGCTATATCGGCACACGACCATACCAGAAATACGGCAAGGACAATGATGACTGCGACAAATGCCAATACTATCCACTGCATATTCCGATCAGTTTACGCCTGAAATGAATTGCCGGTACAGCAGATCCGCACTGCACACGTTCATTCCCATGTCCCTCATGCCTGCCAGACGCGTGCCGGGATCAAGACATCCTTCCAAAGGGTCAGGGCATGGATAACCGTCAGAAGAAGAGAACAGGAAAGCGACCGCCTCTGCATCCGGGATGTAGTTACAGCCCAGCCTTTCCATTATTGCCGTTGACACAGGGGTGCTTTCATCATACGACACGACTAGGATATTGTCCTTCCCTTCTCCGAGACACAACCATGCATCGACAAGGGCATCACTGAAACCGTTTCCCCTGTTGACATAAGTCATATTGTAGGCCCGGATGCCTTTGATAATGGCGATCTGCCCGGCTATGGTGTTGAAGGTGGAATAAATGAACGGAGACGGATTGAGCATTGATTCGTTCCTGTCCGATATTTCATCAAGGAATTTCCCGGTATCGGCCAGACACCCCATTGAAGTCGCGGCAATCACTGCTCCGATACTTATGTCCGGGAACGGCTCCGTACATTTCAGGGCAGCCGCAACGCCCATCCTCACTATCCTGCCCATCCTCCTGCGCATATTCGCATCCGGAATGATTTCCCTATAGTCCGGTTCATCTCCCGAAGAGGGACAGATCCTGTATGCTGATTTTATGAACATGGTCATTTCGTACTTTATATTCTGAAACGGTCCTCCTGTCATACGGCAGAAAAGACTAGAGACGTATTGTTTCCCCCGAATCCGAAACTGTTGGACAGCAGATGCCTGATTTTCCTGTATTCCGGGAAAGGGGGACAGAACGGGGAAATCCCTATTGACGGGTCCTCCACGGAAAAGCCCGCACTCGGCCAGACCTTGCCTTCCTTTACGGAAACTGCACACAGGACGGCCTCTATCCCTTCTGAAGCGGCAAGAGTATGGCCGATATACCCCTTGAAGGATCCGAATGGTACGGAGCCTCCGAAAAGCCTTTTCAGAGCAGTCCCTTCCGCGAGGTCATTTCCCGGAGTTGCGGTACCGTGGGTATTCACGTAATCTATATCTTCAGGATTAAGGGAAGCGGATTCAAGAGCGCCCGACATGGCTTCGAAAGCCCCACGTCCGTCAGAGGAACTTCCGGTCTGATGGAAGGCTTCGTCTGCATTGGCCCATCCGCCCAGACAACAGTAGGCCTTCTCCGTCACGTCAGTCTCCCTTTGCAGGACCACAAAACCTGCTCCCTCCCCGAGATTCAGCCCGTCCCTTGCAGCATCGAACGGCAGGCATGGGGATGATGAGAGAATCCGCATTGAATTGAATCCGTTCAGGGTAAAACGGCTCAGCGAATCCGCCCCTCCCGCTATTGCGGCATCCAGCAGACCGGCGCGTATCATTCTGGCTGCAAGCATTATGGCATTACCTGCAGAAGAACAGGCCGTGCTCACAGCAGTGGAAAATCCCCGTATGCCCAGACAGGAGGAAACGAAAGACACAGTCGCCCCGCAGTCATGCATCCTTACGGTACCCGGATTGCATCCGTTGCTGTCCTTCCTGTATTCTTCATAGAAAACCTCGCTTATGTCCATTCCTCCGACACTGGTTCCTATGACAAGCCCGGTCCTGCCTCCTGACAGCACCCCGGGTTCCAGCCCTGCATCCATCACTGCCTCCGATGCGGCAACGGCAGCCAGAAGAGCGGTCCGTGTCACCGGATTCTTCCTGGAAAGGCCCAGCATTCCTTCCAGAGAAGCATTGTCCGCCTTCACTTCTCCCACGGGCAGTTCCAGAGAAGTCCTGACAAAAGAAGGGAAAGGGGAAAGCGCCCTTTTCCCGGAATCCAGGGTACGGATGTTCTCCTGTACCGACATCCCTGCCGCGGACACGGCCCCGACACCGGTAACAAGTATCCTGCAACTCATTTGCGGTGTTCAGTGATATAACGGGCCATCGAGCGGACACTTGAAAAGATTTCCTTGCCCTCTCCGGGATTGGAAAGTTTTATCCCATAGTCCCTTTCGAGGATAAGAATCAGTTCCAGGGCATCTATCGAATCCAGTCCGAGCCCGTCCGCTCCGAAAAGAGGCTTGTCCGGATCGATATCTTCAGGCCTGAGGTCTTCGAGATTCAGAGCCTCGATTATCTGCTGTTTCAGTTTTGCTATTGTTTCTTCCATGATATTATTGAATCAGTGATTATATTTTCCTGTTCCTGGCTCGGATCCGCCGTCTTTCTTCCCGAGAAGTTCGAAATCCGCTTCATATTCTTCTCCGAGAAATTCCAGCCACCCGACAATGCAATACTTTGCACGTGAAGACGAAAGCACAGCCGCGGCATAGGTTTCAAGGTCTTTCTTACGGTAGGATGAAGAAATGAAAAACGTATTCTCACCCTTTATCCTGTATCTGATGGATATCTCTCCCGAAGCGACATTGGGAAGAGTATATACAAATACCGCAGGACTTGCACCGGGACCGGAGAGTATATTGTGAAGATGCTTCAGGTCGGAATCCAGGGACGCACTTCTGTTCTGCAGTACGACAGCCATGTCTTCCGGAGAGAACTGCAGGCCTTCGAGAAGGATATGGCTTGCAATGTACCCGAGTTTGCACATATCATCCATCTTGTAGAATTTCATGTCGTTAAGGCCTGATGACCTGAATTTCTCCCTGATGAGGGAATGGAAGTCTTCCGGACCGGATCCGGATGAAAGAGTCCCGCGGTCAAGTACGGTCCGTCGCAATACGGCAGTCTCCACAAGGTCCTTTGCCGGGAGATCCGCCGCATATTCAGGCAGGCTGAGGACTATTGCCGCATTGCAGCCTCCGAATCCTGAAGCGGTCTTGATGCAGTGGCGCATTCCTATCCTTTTCGATTCTGCGCTCACGTCCAGCGGCATCGGTACTCCGGATTCCCTGAATCCGGGTGTCCCCCACAGTTCACCCGACTGCATCTGCCTGATACAAAACAGGGTCTCGACCACTCCGCTTGCCCCGAGAGTATGACCGGTATAAGGCTTCAGGCTCTGGACAGGCGTTTCTGAAAGTCCGGCAAGGGATACCGCCTTTGATTCCATTTCATCGTTATATACGGTAGCCGTTCCGTGCAGGCTGACAAAAGAGATGTCCTCCCGCGACACACCGGCATCCTCCATGGCGTCCCTCATGGCAAAGTAAAGTCCGTCCCCCGTTCGGGAAGGTCCGGAAATATGGTTGGCATCATCACTTACCGAACCGCCTGACAGCACTATGGCCCCGGACTCAGGCCGGGATGAAAGAATCACTGCGGCCGCCGCTTCCCCGAGATTAAGTCCGCATCTTGAGGCATCATACGGTCTGCA
Organism: uncultured Bacteroidales bacterium; assembly: GCA_944325465.1. GTDB lineage: Bacteria > Bacteroidota > Bacteroidia > Bacteroidales > UBA932 > Cryptobacteroides. Next base: position 15,126 of record CALVAE010000010.1, read on the forward strand.
CGGTTCCGGACTCAGGGACCTGAACGATGCGAAACCGGAAACTATGAATTCCGACAATTCGTCCGCTCCCACCACTGCGACCTCGTCATACAGTCCGTATTCAATGAACCTTTTGGCCACCACCATGGACGATACCCCGGAAATGCAGGCATTGGATACTGTGTACACATCATCGGGGGAATAGCCGAAAAGCCTTCCTATCTTCTTTGCCGTCACATCCGGAAAGACATCCTCCGGGAGGTCCGGAATCCCACAGTCCGGCTCTTTCAGAATACCGATATTACCCTTGGTCGACGACAGGACCAACGCCCTTCTCTCCGTGGACCGTTCCTTGCCGGAACAGGTTTCCCTTCCCCTGCTGCCGGCGTCGGAAACAGCGTCTGACAACGCTCCTGCAGCCAGCAGTTCCAGTCTGGTAAGTTTTTTCTCCCCGGACGCGAATTCTTCTTCCAGAGTCCTGACGATTCCTTCCGGAACAAGGCCGCACATCACCGGAATATCCTTTCCGTCCCCGTCTTTCAGGAATCCTCCATGAAGGGAAACGCCTGTGAAACCTGACCTTATTGCGGCAACATTCCTGTCCATCCCTCTGCCCAGAGACGTTATCATGCCTCCGGCAATAACATATACCTTTTTCCTGACCATAATGAATTACCTGTTTTGCCCGGACCGCTCCTGCGCGGGCCTTCTCCTGCACTCGATCAGACTGTGGGCATAACCCAATCCGTCCGTTACCGAAACTATCTCCAGACCTCCTTCACCGATGTAGGAGAAGAGATCTTCCGTATTGAACATCTTGCTGTTCCCGTTGGCCATCGCGGTAAAGTAAACGCTTGTCTGGGCCAGATCAAAAGATGCCGCAGGATATTTCTGCCTGTCCCACAGGGTTTCCATGATGAATATCCTCCCGCCGGGGGCCAATGCCGCCGCTGCACGCTTCAGAATGGAAACGACCTGCGAATCCGAAAAACAATCCAGGAACTGGCTCATCCACACGACATCATATCCCTCGGGCAGAGGTGCGGCTCCGTCATCCAGAATATCGACAGCGAAAGTATCCACCCGGTCCGACCCCGGCAGATCCGGAATCTGTTTTTCCAGCAGGCCTATCTGCCCCGGCAGATCGACTACCGTCACCCGGACATCAGGATCGTGTGAAACACATTTCATCGCCCACTTGCCAGTATTCCCTCCTATATCCATGATTTTCCTCGGAGCGGAAGCGAAAACGGCTTCAAGAGCCTTGTCAAATGCGGAATCCGAATAGAAATGGTCAAACCCGAACCAACTGTCCTGCTGGAGCGGAGTCAGGCCGGACAGGCCCTCATAGATGGTCTTCCATGGTCCGAGTTCCTGCAGGCCCGCAGGGCGGCCTTCCTTCAGGGCCTCCTCCAGATGGAACATGCCCTTATAGTTTATGTCATGGTTAAAATCCATGTTCACGCCCACCATCGGATCGGCAAGCATGAACCAGCCGACTTTTGACAGCGAATATCTGCCGTCGTCATACAGGACCGTCCCCATGGTAAGGGAAGATTCGAGCAGGACCTTCACCGCATAGGACGAAAAACCGGAGAAAGCGGAAACCTCCTCCACGGTAGCCCCTCCCTGACTGTCTCTCAGGAAATCGAAAATGCCGTATCTGAGCATTATACGGCTTACCTGGAACACTACCGGCCCGAACGCTATCACATGGGCCATTTCCTGGGCCAGCCTGGCCGGCAACGGATCTTTCCTGTACCTGTCGTGTATCATTTCTTCGAATTCAGTTTCCAGAAATCATAATAATTGAACCACTGGGCCGGATATTTCCTGACCACTTCTTCCAGAACGGACAGATAGGAACGGAAAATATACAGTGCAGGATCCTTTTCGCTCCCGTCCAGAACCGGCGTCATGTCGGGAGCCCTGAAGATGAACCTGTATTTCATCCCCTTCTCCCTCATCGCAAAATAGAAAACCACCGGTGATTCCAGTTTCGCGGCCATGACAAACGGCCCTTCGGGAAAATCGGCTTCCTGTCCCATGAATGAGGCAGTGAATACCCTTTTCCCCTCCATATACCTGTCCCCCTGAAAGCACACCGCCTCCCCTGACCTGAATGCCGAAGCGATGGATATCAGAAAGGAAAAGTCATTTTCGTCCAAAGGGATGACACTGAAACCGGGGGCTCCCGTATTGTCTTCAATGACTTTCTTGACGCATTCATATTCCTTGTCAAGCATCACGACATTCAGTTTCTTCCCTGACCCGGCGAAAAAAGGCGCCCCCATCTGCCACGACCCGACATGGGCACCGATAATAATGCAGCCTTTGTCCGCCTTCATCCGCTCCTGCATCACTTCCAGCCCGTCAAACCCGTAACCGTATCTGTCCGCCATCCCCATTCCGGAAACCACCTTGTCTATTATGCACTGTCCGAAAACATAGTAGGAAGAGAACAGGAAAGCGACCGACCTGAATCTGCCGTTCTTCAATATACGTCTGGAATATGACCACGTACTGGCAGTCTGGGCAGGAGCGAAAAGGATAAAGTACAGTACGACAAAGCACAGGAAAGCGTAGGCTGCCCTCACGCCGAAAGTCTTCACGAGCCATATAAAGAAAAGATAGCCGAAAGAGCCTCCCCTTGTCTTTCCATCCCACTGCCTGTCCATCGTCTATTTTACGGATTTTCTTTCCAGAACATCATAGAAATCAGAGAACGAACGGATACAGGATAAATCCTCCTTCGTCATCTTGAAACCGAAGTGCTCTTCGACAAGGACAACCATATCCACAATATCCAGACTGTCCAGATCGAGGGTCTCCGCAAGAGGAGCCTCATCCGTTATCCTGTCAATATCCACCTCGAACTCCTCTGCCATTATTTTCCTGGCCCTGTCAATAAGATGCTGTCTGTCCATATTCCACAATGTCTTGCCAAACGGAATGATACATTCTGAACAGCCGGGTTCAGGCTGTTTCAGACTACGGGCGCAAAGGTACTAAATTTTATCCAAAACCAGTTCAACAAGATTCCTTACCAAAGGCTTGTAATCCGGAGCGCTGGCTCCAAGGTGTCTGTTTGCTATTATACAGCATACGGTACCTGCATTGTGCCCCAGATGGGAAGCGATTCCCGCTATGGCAGAACCTTCCATTTCGAAATTGGTAATCCTCCATTCCCCGTACCTGAAGGACGCGAACGTATCCAGCATGTCCGGCATGGCGAGCGGCATCCTGAGCACCCTTCCCTGAGGTCCGTAGAATCCGGAAGCGGATATAGTCATCCCCTTCAGCGTGCAACCGGCGAATTTTTCCGACATGGCTTTCCCGGCCCTGACGAAATACGGGACAGGAAGATGAGGATCCCAGTGTACATGCTCCATGAAGGCTTCCTCCATGCCAGGAACGATGATTCCGTCCCTGCCGGCATACCAGTTGAGCAGGCCGTCACAACCGACCGAAATATGGGAAAAGACGAACGAACCTATCGGGATATCCGGCTGTATCGCTCCGGATGTCCCTATCCTGAGGATATTAAGGGATTTTTTCCTCTCCCTGACCTCCCTCGTGGTGAAATCTATATTCGCCAGCGCGTCCAGTTCGTTCATGACGATATCTATGTTGTCCGTACCTATACCCGTGGAAAGGACTGTCAGTCTCTTGCCCGCATGTTTTCCCGTTACGGACACGAATTCCCTCGATTGATGCCTAAATTCGATGTCTTCAAGATATTCCGATATCAGGTCCACGCGGCCGGGGTCACCGACCAGGATCACATTGTCAGCCAGTTCCTCCGGTCTGATATGGAGATGGAATACGGACCCGTCGGGATTGATTATAAGTTCTGATTCTGCTATTCTCATAATATTTCAATTTGCATTTGACAACTCCCAAATATAGTTTTTTCTGTTGAAAATTCCTATTTTTGCCGCCCGTAACAAACTTATCATACCATGTGGCAGAGAATCCAGACATTATACCTCGGAATATCAACGGTCCTGACAGTATCCATGTTTTTCAGCAATTTCGCTACGGTACTGGGGCCTGACGGAGCAAGCGAGAAGATCGGGTACGGAGAATACGTCCCGTACCTGCTGTTTCTGATTATGCTTACGGCGGCCAGCATGTCGGCTATCGCCACCTTCAAGACAAGGACGCTGCAGATGAGGGTCTGCATTCTCACCGCAATCCTCCAACTGGCCTTCCAGTTGTGGCTGACTGTCGACATTATCAGGCACTGGAACGAAATGGTGTTTTCCATCACCGCCGTATTCCCTCTTGTCGCCTTTATTCTGGACCTGCTCGCTGCCCGCGGCATTTTCATGGATGAGGCCATAGTCCATGCAGCCTCGCATCTGCGTGGAGACAGAAGGAAAAGGATAAAATCAGGAAAATAAGGTTTTCCGGTCACTTGTCCGGACCGCTGCCGGATGCGGGAGAGAAACGGCTGAGGATGTTGTGGACATAGGTCTTCGTGACAGGTATCGGAGGTACTTCCTCATTGTCAAGATCTATGACATATCCTTCATCCTCTTTCCGCAATACCTTTATCTTGTCCACATTGACTATGTACTTCCTGTTGCACCGTATAAGCGACGTTCCCTTGAAACTTTCCTCGACCGTCTTCAGCCTGCTGCGCAGGATATATTTCCTGAGGGTTCCCTTGCTGTCGGTGTACCACGCCTTGATATAATTGTCATCTGCCTCTATATAGTAAAGGTTTGAAGACTTTACCGATAACTTGAGATTGCCGGTATAGTCGAACAGCGTTATCTGGCTCTCCTTCCCTTTGAAAGGCTCCTGATCTGAGGCGAAACCCTGGGAACTCATCAGCCGGATCGTGCGATTCTTTTCCATTATGGCATAGTACATCCCGGAAAGCGTATACGGAGTGATCAGACAGACTATGCCGAAGAAAAACGCCTTTGCGAATATCCTCGGAACGGGTATGTCCGGATGCTGCACGTCTACCGTCACGAAAGTATAGAACAGACAGATGAGGATGACTTCCGCCAGGCACCAGAGCACATACTGCAGGAATGTCATCCTGAACCATTTCCTGGAAAAATACATCAGCACCCTGCTGGCCGAGAGTATGAACACGGAAACGGCCACAAATCCCGCGGTGAAGAGGAAAAGGACGGAATTTCCGAGTCTGAACCACGCGGTATCCGAAAACGGAATGTATATGTTGAGGAATACCAGCGCGAACAGGACGGCAAAGGTTACCGTACCGATAAGCTGCGGTTTTTCAAGAAGATATTCCGGGAGCCTCCTGTTCATACTGCCTGATTTTTCACTGCAAATTTAGATTTTTCGCCACAAATACCAAAATTTCACCACAATTCCGGCCCGTTTCCGGCAAATTTGTCAACAAAAGCCACAAATATTTTCTCATTCGGATTCTTGATTATATTTTTGTCTGATTTTTAATGCTGATACCATGAAAATAACAGGAACGGGAAGTGCACTTCCTAAAAAGATTGTCACCAACGACATGCTGTCCGAATTCCTCGATACAAGCGATGCGTGGATTTACCCGAGGACAGGAATCAGGACAAGACACGTCATTTCAGACGAGAAACTGGAAGATCTGGCTGTCGAGGCCGCGAAGAAGGCCCTCGAAAATGCCGGTATGAAGGCAGAGGATATGGATATGATAATCTGCTCGAACGTAGTAAACGAATACATAACCCCATCCTTGAGTTGCATCATACAGGGCGCAATCGGAGCGACCTGCCCATGCCTTGATATCAACTGCGCCTGCGCCGGGTTCATATACGCGCTGGATATCGCGGAATCTCACTTCAAGGCGGGAAGAGTCAGGAATATCCTGATCGTATGCGCTGAAGAGCCTACAAGGATGACCAGTTGGAAAGACCGCAGCGTGTGCGTCCTTTTCGGGGACGGTGCCGGGGCCGCAGTACTTACGGAGGGAGACAACATAAAGGGAATAAAGTTGTCTGCCGCCAGCGCCACCGACAAACTCTATCAGAAACGGGTGCTGGAGCCGACTCCATACATTACCAAAGAAGAGGAGTCGATACCTCTCCAGATGAAAGGGCAGGATGTATTCAAATTCGCTGTCAAGGCCTCTTCGGGAGATATCAGATACCTTCTTGACAAACTGGAGATGAAGGCGGATGACGTAAACTGGTATCTGCTTCACCAGGCCAACATGAGAATCATCAATTCCATAAAGGATTTTCTCGACCAGCCATCCGAAAAATTCCCGACCAATGTGGAAAATCACGGAAACTCATCTTCCGCAAGTTGTCCGATCCTGCTTGATGAATGCAACAGGAAAGGCCTGCTCAAGAAGGGAGACCTTATCGCTTTGAGCGCGTTCGGAGCAGGATTCATTTCCGGAGCAGTGATTCTTGAGTGGTAACAGGTCCTGCGGACACAAAGAAGACGACTGAAAGATGATAAAAAGCAGAATTTGCGAAATACTGGGTATCCGGTATCCGATAATCCAGGGCGGAATGGCCTGGATTGCAGATGCATCCCTTGCCGCTGCCGTTTCAAACGCCGGAGGGCTCGGGCTTGTTTCTTCCGTAAATGCCGGTACCGAGGCCGTCAGGGCCGAAATAAGGAAGTGCAGGGAACTCACAGGGAAACCATTCGGAGTGAATATCATGCTTCAGGCACCTAACGCACCTGAAATAGCAAGGATGGTCATTGAAGAAGGGGTGAAGATCCTTACCACCGGAGCAGGTTCTCCGGCGCCATATATGGAGGACTGGAAAGCGGCAGGCATCAAAGTGATTCCGGTAATCGCATCGGTTGCACTGGCACTCAAGGTACAGGCTCTCGGAGCGGATGCCGTCGTGGCTGAAGGCGCCGAATCGGGAGGTCATGTAGGGGAACTGCATACGATGGCCCTGCTCCCACAGGTCGCGGACGCAGTAAGTATCCCCGTAATCGGGGCAGGCGGCATTGCGGATCCGAGACAGGCAGCAGCGGCCTTCATCCTCGGGGCGGATGCGATACAGGTAGGGACAAGATTCCTTGCCGCAGAAGAATGCACCGTACATCAGAACTATAAGGAAAGGATTCTGAAAGCGACAGACAATTCGACCATTGTCACGGGAAAGACTCTCGGACATCCTGTCAGGTCACTCAAGACTCCGTTCTCCAACGCTTTTGCCAGAATGGAAGCCGACCCTTCCGTAACTTCCGAAGAAATCCTTGCATTCGGGACCGGAGCCCTGCGCAAGGCGGTCAAGGACGGAGACCAGGACGGAAGCTATATGGCCGGAGAGGTTGCAGGAATGGTCAACAGGATCGAACCGGCAAAGGCAATCGTGGAAAATATAATACTCGGGGCGGAAAAGATACTTGGAGAAGCCCCTACGAAATATCTTGGATAAAACTTAAAACTCATTTATAATGGAAAATAAGAGACGAGTAGTTGTTACTGGAACAGGAGTCGTGACACCTGTTGGAAACAATATCGAGACTTTCTGGAAAAGTCTGCTTGACGGGGTGTGCGGGATAGACTTCATCACCGAATTCCCTGTCGAAGATCTTCCTGTCAAGATCGCAGGAGAAGTCAGGAACTTCAATCCGGCCGACTACGGCATAGAGCCGGCATTTGCAAGAAAGCAGGACAAATTCTCGGTATTTGCAGTCGCAGCCGCATACCAGGCCATGAAACAGGCCGGACTCGATGCCTCTGAAGGCGGCAACATCGACAGATTCAGTCTCGGAGTCTATGTCGGATCAGGCATCGGCGGATTCTCCGTACAGTACAGGGAGACGGAGAAGATGATAAAGGACGGTGCAAAATGGATTTCACCTAACTTCATCCCGACCATGATCGCCAATATGGCTGCCGGCAACATCGCCATCAGAAACAATGCATGTGGGCCTTGCCTTCCTATCGTGACGGCATGCGCCACATCGACACACTCTGTAGGAGAGGCATACAGGGCCATCCGCCACGGCTATGCAGATGCGATTATCGCCGGAGGCGCGGAAGCTGCCACTATTCCTCTCGGAATCGCAGGCTTTGCCAATGCCAAGGCCCTTTCAAAGGCGGAAGACCCTAAATATGCATCCCTTCCTTTCAATGCCAACAGGGGAGGTTTCGTCATGGCGGAAGGGGCCGGAATGCTGGTACTTGAAGAGTATGAACATGCAGTGGCACGCGGAGCGCATATCCTTGCAGAGGTATGCGGATACGGCAATACCTGCGATGCATACCACGTGACCGCACCAAGACCGGACGGCACAACACAGGCTGCAGCCATCAAGGCAGCATTGGATGAAGCCGGATTCGATGCGGCAAAGGATAACCTCTACATCAACGCACACGGGACAGGCACCCCTCTCAACGACTCTTCCGAGACCAGGTCATTCAAACTGGCTCTTGGGGAAGAGGCAGCACACAAGGCTCACATAAGTTCCACAAAGTCCATGACCGGACATATGCTGGGTGCTGCCGGTGGAGTCGAGGCAATCGCCGCCGTACTCGCCCTGGAGAACGGCATCGTCCCTCCTACCATCAACCTTGATGCTCCGGACCCTGAATGCGACCTGGACTACACGCCGAACAAACCTGTCAAGACAGACCTGACAATAGCGATTTCCGACTCTCTCGGCTTCGGCGGTCACAACGGATGCGTTGCCTTCAGAAAATTCTGAGCCAGATACACTGAAACCTGAACCATCTAATAAAAGGATTTTATGAACAGAGAAGAACTGAAAGAATATCTTCCGCACCGCGAGCCGATGCTGCTTGTGGACGAGATAGATATCGATGAAGAAGGGGTTGCCCATGCCAAATATACCATACGCGATGACGAATTCTTCTGCCGGGGACATTTCCCGGGCAATCCTATTGTACCGGGCGTCATCCAGTGTGAGATTATGGCACAAAGTTGTGCCCTGCTGGTCAAGGATCTGATAAAAGGACACACTACACTGTACAGCGGTATCGACAACGTAAGATTCAAGAATATCGTACGCCCCGGCGATACCTGCGAGATTACGGCAAAACTGATCAGCCAGAGAGGGATGCTGTTCTTCTGTGAAGCCAATCTGAAAGTGGACGGCAAACTCTGCTGCAAAGGGAACCTCTCCTTCGCATTGGTATAGTTTCCGTACACCTGAACCTGGCAAGGGGGGGGGGATTCCTCCTGTTGTCACCCAAGAATGGAAAACCGACCCTGTCACGGGCCGGTTTTTCTATTCATACAGCACTCTATCCTGAAGTACCATTACCTTTCCCGTCATTCTTCTACGGTCAGTACCGTTTCAAGCCTTATGTCTTCGGAAGACGCTCCGACCATGATTCTGAAATCACCGGGTTCCACCACCCTGACCATATTCCTGTCCAACAGGGAAAGATCTTTCGGGAAAAGAGTGAAAGTGACCGTCTTCGTTTCCCCGGGTTCCAGAGGTATCCGCTCAAAACCGCGCAACTGCTTTTCGTAAGTTGTAACCGACCCCAGCAAATCCCTTATGTAAAGTTGGACCACTTCATCTCCCTTACGGTCCCCGGTATTGGTTATATCAAACGAAACGGTAACCGGTTCATCGGGCCTGATGCTCCCGGAAGAAAGTCTGAGATTGCCGTACACGAAAGTCGTATAACTCAATCCGTGACCGAAAGGATACAAGGCTCCGTTGATACGGGTCTGATCCCCGTCCGGTCCCGGTCTGACATTTCCGTCAATCTGCGAATTCGGCTTGGCCGGGAAATTGAACGGTATCTGTCCGACAGTCCTCGGGAAGGTAACAGTAAGTTTCCCTCCGGGGTTATAATCCCCGAGAAGGACCTCGGCAATGGCTGTCCCCCCGTGGGCACCCGGATACCAGGCTTCAAGTATGGCAGGAACATTGGCATCCGCCCAGTTGACGGACAAGGGCCTTCCGTTTATAAGCACAAGGACTACAGGGGTTCCGGTTCTGTAGACCTCCTGCAGAAGAAGTTGTTGTCTGCCTGGAAGATCAAGGCTTGTCCTGCTCTTGTTCTCTCCGCATGTCCTCTGTCCTCCGCCGAGCACGACAACGGCGACATCACTCGAAGCGGCAAGCCTGACGGCCTCCCTTATCATCTTCATCTCCTCTTTGGAAGGTTCGGACGGTATGATTTCCGACAACGGCCAGTTTTCATCCACCAGTTCACAGCCTTTTGAATACATCACCTTAGCCCTGCCTTCCAGTGCAGAGCAGAGTCCTTCATAAACAGACACCGATTCAGTGGCAAGGGGGCCGTAATGGGTGTGTACGAAACTGACTTCATCCGCATTAGGGCCAATCACCGCGACTTTCCGCAGGTCCTCTCTGTCCAGAGGAAGAAGTCCATCGTTCTTGAGAAGGACAAGGCTTTCACGGGAAGCCCTCAACGCGACCTGATTGTGCTCAGGACCGTCCACTTCCCTGTCGGCCGCCTCATAATCCGTCTGATAGGGATTGTCAAAAAGCCCGAGCATGAATTTGACCCTGAGGATATCCCGTACCCTGTCATCTATCAGGCTCTCCGGAACGGCACCTTCTTTCACCAGTTCCCTTAATGGCAGGACGAAAGTTTCAGGTGTACGGAATGTACATCTGATATTGAGCCCGGCCTCGACGCTCTGGCGTACGGCATCCTTGATGTCCGCGGCCACCCCGTGCTTCTCGTAAAGATACTCCACCGCATCACTGTCCGAAACGACGTAACCCTTGAATCCGAAATCCTTGCGGAGCCTGTCCTGAAGCCAGTATGCGCTGCCTTCTACCGGTATTCCGTCATAGTCATTGTAAGAACACATCACGCCCATGATACCTGCCCTGGAGATGACCTCCCGCCACGGATAGGCATGGATGTTCTCCAGTTCCCGGGGAGCCATCTGGGGGTCGACTCTCGCCATGCCTTCCCTTGCCCCCTTGTTGTTCGAATATGCAAGGTAATGCTTTGCCGTCGATGCCACCTGACAGTCGGTCTGAAGTCCGAGAGTCATCTGGACACCCAGTTCGGCAACCAGATACGGGTCTTCCCCATACACCTCTTCATACCGTCCCCAACGCTGGTCCCTGCCTACATCAAGGATAGGAGCGTAGATATTGGTATAGCCGAGAAGCCGGCCTTCCCTTCCGGTAATATATCCGACCTGCCGTATAAGATCCCTGTCCCAGGTATGTCCGAGTCCGAGTTGGGTAGGGAAATTTGTAGCCCTGTAGGCCTCGACTCCCCTGAGCCCTTCATTGGTAAAATCAACCGGTATTCCGAGCCTGGTTTCCTCCACGAAGAATTTCTGGACCTGGTTCAAGGCCCATGCATGCTTTGATGCCGGCCACAGGTATTCATTGTCATAAGGGGGCAGGCCCCAATTCTCAAATCCGTTAAGATGCTCGTCTATCGCCCCTATCCCGTCTTTCCACAGCCTGTCCTTCCACTCAGGAGTCGGAAGGTCATCCTCAAGAATTCTTCTGTACCCGTACAGGGTCACCATCTGACAGGTCTTCTCTTCCAGCGTCATCTGCGAAAGCAGATCCTCTACCCTTGCTTCTACCGGCATTTCCGGATTCTCATATACGTCAAGACGCCCGTTCTTGTTAAAGTCGATGTATCCGACGGTCTGTGCATTCGCGACCTGCACAAGGGCCGCAACTGACATAAGGGAGGTAAAGAAAAAGGTTTTCATCGGTTATATGATTTCAGTTATGTCTGTGGTCAAACGAATCCATGCCTTCCCGCAAAAATAAGGATTTATACTTGCTTTTCAAATTCCCGTACCGGGACAATGTTTGCAATATGGAATATCTTGCTTACATTTGCACGCGCAATACGCCGGGTGTGCTTGGTAACCACCCGTAACAATCAAAACAAGGACATACAATGGAAAGAGACAAGGCACTGGTAGTTTTCAGTGGCGGACAGGATTCCACGACCTGTCTTTTTTGGGCACTGGAACATTTCAAGGAAGTACATACCGTAACTTTCACATACGGTCAGAAACACAGTCTGGAGACAGAGATTGCAAGGAAGATAGCGGATAAGGCCGGAACGGATTTCCACCTTATCGACATCACAGGTATCGCGACTGTCGGCAGGAACTCACTTACCGACAGCAGTATCGAAATGGATCAGGAAAAGCCTGACGGTACGTTCCCGAACACGTTCGTCCCGGGACGCAACCTGTTTTTCCTGAGCATAGCGGCGGTATATGCCAGGGAAATCGGGGTTTACGATCTGGTAACCGGGGTATCCCAGACCGATTTCAGCGGATATCCCGACTGCAGGGATTCCTTCATCAGGTCGCTGAACGTCACCCTGAATCTTGCGATGGACGCACAGTTCGTCATTCATACTCCCCTGATGTGGACAGACAAGGCCGGGACATGGGAACTTGCAGACCGTCTCGGAGTATTCGATCTTGTAAGGAACGAAACCCTTACCTGTTACAACGGCATCCCGGGCGCAGGCTGCGGACATTGCCCGGCATGCAGGTTAAGGAATGAGGGACTGAAGAAGTATCTTGAAGGCAGGAATGACAAAAGGGAATACTGATATGGGAACGGACAGGATAAAGGACAATCTGAAAGCCCTGGGTAAAAAGACGGAATACAGGGATGACTATGCACCCGAAGTGCTGGAGACATTCGAGAACAGGCATCAGGAGAATGACTACTGGGTAAGATTCAACTGTCCCGAATTCACGAGCCTGTGCCCGATTACAGGACAGCCTGACTTCGCTGAAATCAGGATAAACTATATTCCTGACATAAGGATGGTGGAAAGCAAGAGCCTGAAACTTTACCTTTTCAGTTTCAGGAATCACGGTGATTTCCATGAAGACTGCGTGAATACAATCATGAAGGATCTGATAAGGCTGATGGACCCTAAATACATCGAAGTCACAGGCATCTTCACCCCGAGGGGAGGCATCTCGATATGGCCGTACGCCAATTACGGACGTCCGGGGACAAAATACGAAAGACTGGCGAAGGAACGCTTCGCCAGTCATCAGTAGCGGGATATCGGCATGGCGGATTATCCTAACGGATATTCGCTATGCTGATTATGTCCGCAAAGACTCCTGCAGCGGTCACGCTTGCCCCTGCACCGTAGCCTTTTATCTGCATCGGATATTCCCTGTACCTTTCCGTCGTGATAAGGATGACATTATTGCTGCCTTCAAGATGGTAGAACGGACTGTCCGGTCCCACTTCCTTCAGGCCGACTTCGGTCCTGCCGTTGTCCATTGTTGCGATAAAACGCCAGCATTTCCCTTCTGCCGCCAGTTTCTTCCGACGCTCCTCGAATCCGGCATCAAGACGCGGTATGTTCTTCCAGAAATCTTCAAGACTGCCCTCAAAATATTCCTGCGGGATGAACAGATTCTTCTTCACATCATCCTGCTCTACGGCATAGCCTGCTTCCCTTGACAAGATGACCAGTTTCCTGACAACGTCAGTCCCGCTCAGGTCGACTCTCGGATCAGGTTCGGCATAACCGGCTTCCCTTGCCTTGCGGATGGCCATGCTCAGGGATACCTCCCCGCTCATTTCATTAAATATGAAATTCAATGTCCCGGATACCACAGCCTCTATCTTCAGAATCCTGTCACCGCTGTTTATCAGGTCATTGATCGTATTTATGATAGGAAGGCCGGCCCCGACATTGGTCTCGAAAAGATATTTGACCCCTCTTTTGGCTGCCGTGTCCTTGAGTTCCCGGTAACGTGCATATTCGGAAGACGCCGCTATCTTGTTTGCCGCGACTACAGACACATTGTGATCCAGCAGGCTCTTGTATATCCCCGCCACTTCGCCGCTTGCCGTACAGTCCACGAATACGGAATTGAACATATTCATGGAAAGGATCTCGTCCCTGAATACTTCCGGAGATGATTCGCTCCTGGAAGACTCCAGTTTCTCCCTGTATGAAGACAGGTCGATGCCCTCCTTGTCCATGATATAATGTCTGGAATTCGCTATGCCTATGATTTTCAGTTGCAGGGACTTCTCTTTCTTCAGCCTCTCCTGCTGCATCCTGATCTGTTCGATGAGATTGCTGCCGACAAGTCCTGTCCCGGCAAGGAAGAGGTTAAGAACCTGACAGTCAGACAGGAAAAACGAATCATGGATGACATTCAATGCTTTCCTCAAGCTCTCGATCGTCACTACAAAAGATATGTTCGTCTCCGTGGCTCCCTGGGCACAGGCAATGACGTTGATTCCGTTCTTCCCGAGTGTGCCGAATAGTTTTCCGGCAATTCCCGGAGTATGCTTCATCGACTCTCCGACTATCGCGACTGTCGCGAGGTTGCTCTCCTGCTTTATCCGGTTGATCTCACCCATCCTGATCTCCTGGGCGAATTCTTCCGACAGGACCTGGACTGCAAGTTCAGCATCCTCATTCCTGACACCGATGGAGGTGGTATTTTCCGAAGCCGCCTGGGACACGAGGAAAACGCTGATGCCGGATTTGGCCAGAGTCTTGAAAATCCTGTAATTGACTCCGATCACTCCCACCATTCCCAGTCCGCGGATAGTAATCAGGCTGGTATCATTGATGGAAGATATTCCTTTGATGGCCCTCTCCTCCTGACGGTATTCCTTGTAGGTCTTGGAAATGAAGGTTCCGGGAGATGACGGGTTGAAAGTATTCTTTATCCTGATCGGGATGTTCTTGTGATATGTCGGAAAGATTGTAGGCGGATATACCACCTTCGCTCCGAAGTTGCACAATTCCATGGCCTCCACATAAGTCAGATGCTCTATCGTATAGGCATTGCTGATAATGCGGGGGTCGGCAGTCATGAATCCGTCAACATCCGTCCATATCTCCAGTGCATCCGCATTCAGGGCGGACGCTATCACTGATGCCGTGTAATCAGACCCTCCGCGGCCAAGATTGGTGACATCACCGGTTGCCGTATCAGTACTGATAAAGCCGGGCACGATGGAGATGTGGGGGATTTCTGCGAAATACTCAAGAATCAGCCTGTTCGTTACGGGAAAATCCACGATATGCTTTCCGAAATACGGCTTCGTCCTGATGAATTCCCTGGAATCGAACAATACGGATCCCCTGACAGTTCCGTTGACTATCACGGAAGACAGCCTCTCGCCGTAACTCACGATGGCATCGGAAGTCTTTGGTGACAGATCCTTGATCAGAAACACCCCCTTGAATATGTTGGACAGTTCGTCCAGCAGTTCCGAAAGGCGGGAACGGACACTGTCCTGCATTTCCGGAATTACAGTCTCCTCTGCCTGACGGAAATGACGTTCCGAGATGGACTGCATCTGCCGTACGTACTCCGGATTGCCTGCAGCGGCAATCCTTGCCGTGGACAGCAACTGGTCTGTGATCCCGCCAAGGGCGGATACCACGACAATCACATCATCGCTGCAGGATTCTATCACCTTTTTGGCCTGGAAAAGACCTGTGGAGGATCCCACAGATGTCCCGCCGAATTTAAGGACTCTCATAATACAACCGTAATTTCAAGATTATTCTGCCGCCTTGAGCCTTTCCGCATTCTCCGCAATCTGCAACTGGTCCAGAAGTTCCTGTATATCCCCGTCCATGAATGCAGGCAGATTGTACATCGTATAATTTATCCTGTGGTCGGTTACCCTTGACTGCGGATAGTTATATGTACGTATCTTCGCGGACCGGTCTCCTGTCGACACCATCGTCTTGCGCTTTGCGGAAATTTCATTGAGGTATTTTTCATACTCCATATTATAGAGCCTGGTCCTCAACTCGGCAAGAGCCTTGTCGAAATTCTTCAACTGGGACTTCTCGTCCTGGCACTGCACCACGATTCCGGAAGGAATATGTGTCAGACGTATAGCGGAATAGGTCGTGTTCACAGACTGGCCGCCCGGACCTGACGAACAGAAGGTATCCTTACGGATATCATTCATATTCAACTCTATGTCAAACTCGTCCGCCTCCGGCAAAACAGCCACTGAGGCCGCTGAGGTATGTACTCTTCCCTGGGTCTCCGTCTGAGGCACCCTCTGTACCCTGTGTACTCCGGACTCATATTTGAGAACGCCGTAGACTCCGTCTCCCGACACCTTGCACACAACCTCCTTGAATCCTCCGGAAGCGCCTTCTGACTGGCTTGTAATCTCCATCTTCCAGCCTTTGCGCTCACAGTATTTGCTGTACATCCGAAGCAGGTCCCCGGCGAATATCGCGGCCTCGTCACCTCCCGTACCTCCCCTGATCTCAAGTATCGCATTCTTGCTGTCCTGAGGATCGGCAGGGATGAGCAGCAACTTGATATCCTGCTCCATAATGGGAATCTTCGGTTCGATTACCGCAATTTCCTCCTTGGCCATCTCCCTGAGTTCCTCGTCCTTTTCATCTGCAAGAATGGCTTTCGCGGCCTCATAGTCATCCATCATCTTCTTGTACTCGTTTCCCGCCTTGATGATAGGTGCAAGTTCCTTGTACTCCTTGTTCAGTTGGACATATCTTTTCATATCGGAAACAACCGCCGGATCGGAAAGCTGTTCCTGAAGTGAATTGTATTTTTCCTGAAGGCCCAGGACCTTCTCCAATAGTGAATTCTCTGCCATCTGTCTATTCTTGTTTATCTTCTTTTCCTTTGCCGGCCTCCGGGACGGCAGCACCGTCCGCGGAAAGCGATTTTATATAGCAGCGGCGCCGCATATACAGTTCGTGTTCATACCTGTCCCATACGTTGACCGCCATATTGGTCTCTATCTGAGGATTCGCGATTGCCCATTTCGCCCCGCAGTCCCGGTATCTCTTCGCCATGATACAGTGATACACCGAAGACACTCCGGTGTGCTGCCATTTCGGAGCCGCACCGTTGATCATCAGGTCGAGGACCGTGTAGTCTTTCATCGCCCTGAGGAAATGAATCCATCCGAACGGGAACATGGAACCTTTCGCCTTCTGCAGTGCCCTGGATATCGACGGGAATGAAATGCCGAACGCCACGACCTCCTTATTCTCATCCATAAGGAAACAGCATAGTTTCTTGTCCAGAAGTCCGAGAGTCTGCTGCGCCTCTTCCTCTATCTCCTCATCGGTAAACGGGACGAAATTATATACATTCCCCGCAAAACTTGCATTGTACATCTCGAAGAACTTCTTCACGAGATCCTTGTTATGCTTGAGGGAATCTATGTCTCCTTCCACCAGTTTGTACCTCTCCTTCAGCCTCATCGCGATATTCTGCATCTTCTCCGGGACATCCTGGTCCGCGGCCATCTTGTACTGTAGCCAGTCACACTCCTTCACGTATCCCAAAGACGTTATCAGGTCGTTGTAATACGGATAATTGTAATAGCAGTTGAACGGAGGGACATTCTCAAAGCCTTCGACCAGCATCCCCTGCTTGCCGAGGGTATTGTAGTAGAGAGGCCCGTGAATCTCGTCCATTCCCTGCTCCCGTGCCCAATTCTCCGCCGTACCTATCAGAAGACCGGCCACTTCCGGATCATTTATGGTATCGAACCATCCGAAACGCGCCCGTTTCCTGTTGTAATATTCGTTATAACGCGGATTGACCATGGCGCAGATACGCCCGACAACCTGCTTCCCATCCATTACCATCCACATCCTGTGAGGACAATACCTCGCCGTGGATACCGTAGTCAAGGATTTCACCTGATCGGAATGAAGAGCCGGAACATACTGCGGACAATCCTTGTAAAGTCTGTCCGGAAATTTGATAAATCTCATCAGGTCCTTTCTGCTCCGGACCTCGACTACCCTGTAATCAGCCATAACCGATATCTTTTAATCTTGCGAACAACACCGTCCTGCAAACAGGACATTAACGTGCAAATTTACATAATTTCAACGGAATACTCCAAGAAAAACTTACAACTGTCTTTCCCTTGCAATGGAACAGGATCAGCCGCAACCGAGCAAGGCCTTGATCACCACCTGCGCACACGCACATCCGAAGACGGCCGGGATGTAGGATATCGACCCGACCTGGGACTTCTTGTTGGGTTCGTCGCACGGTACTATGGCATCCTTGTCCGCCAGTTCCTCCGAAAAGACGACCTTGAAGCCCTTTGAAACACCCATCCTCCTCATTCTCTTGCGCACGACATGGGCAAGAGGGCAGTTGTACGATTTGGAAATATCGGCAATCCTGATCCCTGTCACATCAGTCTTCGCCCCTGCACCCATCGAAGACACTACGGGAATATGCCTGTCCATGCAATATTTAATGAGGGACAGTTTCGGAGCCACAGTATCGATGGCATCTACCAGATAATCGACATGGAGCCCGTCCAGAAGTGCGGCCGGAGAGGTCCCGGAAGCGTCTTCTATAAGAGAACCGTCACTCCTGTACAATGGAGTGATATAGGTCTTAAGGACCTGGAGATCCAGTTCCGGATTGATATCCTTGAGCCTCTCATACAGGACATCGCATTTCGGCCTTCCTACAGTCGAAGTCAAGGCCAGTATCTGCCTGTTACGGTTGGTATCGGAGACAGCATCGCTGTCAATTACAATCAGATGCCCGACACCGGCCCTCGCAAGCATCTCGGCCGCATATCCGCCTACTCCCCCTGCTCCGGCGACAACAACCCTCGCCCTGTCAAGCCTGTCAATCCCGTCACTGCCGACAAGCATTTCGGTCCTGCACTTCCAGTCTTCTGCCACGGAAGGCTGTACGCCAATGTCTTTTCCTCTGTTACAGTCCATCGGATTCCCTTTACAGACCTTTGGCCTTGGCTTCATCCCAGATTGCATCCATCTCTGCCAGGGTCATGTCCTGAAGATTACGTCCCTGACGGATGGTCTGCTCCTCCAGATAGGTAAACCTACGCTTGAATTTGGCACATGTCTTTTCCAGAGCGGTATCCGGATTGAGCCCGTAAAGCCTTGCAGCATTGACTATGGCAAACAGGAAATCCCCCAGTTCCACCTCAGCCCTGTCAAAAGCCTCCTTTCGCGCCGCCGTATCATCCCCGGCCTTGTCAATGGCATCCAGTTCGACCTGATATTCTCCGATTTCTTCCCTGACCTTGTCCCAGACCTGGGACTTTTCCTCCCAGTCGAAACCTACGCCCCGCGCCTTGTCCTGCATCCTGTA
>CALVAE010000011.1 GCA_944325465.1 uncultured Bacteroidales bacterium
CGGAACTGGGATATATGCACAGGAAATATTATAACGTATCTTCCTATGGTACGGCCGGTACGGGCGGGATGGATTACATTCAGGGCGTGGCGTATGCCGACGGAATATTCCTGGGCAGTTTCCTTGATAGCAGACTGGGATGCTCGCTTATCCTTCATCTTGAGAATGTCAATGACAAAGGAGTCAACCTGGCATCCGGCAGTCCGCTGGACTATAATGAATTCAATGTTATTCCCCGTCTGTCCCTGTCCTGGAGGGCGTGGAAGAACGGGTCTCTTGGATTTTCCTACACCGTGCGTTCGCGCCGTCCTCGGAATGAGATGCTTGACCCTTATGTGGATATGACCGATCCATACAATCTGAAAGCCGGCAATCCTGATCTGCATGGGGAAATCAGCCATGATATGTCCTTGTCGGTAAGGCATGATTTCGATGTGGACTGGCTGGATTTTACCTCACTGTCGGTCTCGTATTCGCTTACTCCCGGGGCCATAGAACTGGTTTCCAGCATTGACGGCGACAATGTGATGACAACTACCTATGAGAATATCGCCGGTAAGGATGCACTCGGCATGCAACTGTCTGCCAGATTCAATATAACGGACAGGATCGACCTGGACCTTAATGCCGGTGCGTCGCGGAATTCTTACCGGTTCTCACAGGGAGGGGAAAACATATACTGGTCGTTCAACGGCAGTGAGACCATCAATTTCAATTTGAAATATCTTACTGTAAGCCAGTACTTTTTCCTTTCCCCCATGATGTCGGCCCAGACCCGTGATCTGTGGACGGAACCGGTGCTGGGAATAGGCATTTACAGGTATTGGAAGAAAATCAGGATCAGAACTTCGATAGACTGCGGCGATCTTCTGTATGGAAGGTCCTTCAGACGGGACGTCACTGCCGGGGATGGCTTCGTGAACGCTTCCAGTATAATGAGGAAGGGGAGATATGTGCAATTTTCCCTCTCCTGGACCATAGGACGGTTCAGGAATACCCCGTATGTGAAGCATACTTCATTTGATTTGGACTGACTTTTGTCGGATAATCGTCAAATATTTTGTCCGGACGGAAGAATTTGTTATTTTTGCAGGCTTTTCCTCTGGTAAGGCATTGTTGATGAAGTCTAATCATCCGACGACTGGGCCGGACAAAAACAGGCAAGGTATGATTTCAATCTACTATAAGGCTGAAGGGCAGATAGAGGTATCCCAGTCGGTGACGGATTTCCTGAAGTTCACCAAGGATGATGTGGTATGGATAGATCTTTATTCTCCGGAAGGGGAGGAAAAAAGGGCTGCCGAAGCCTTTCTCGGTACCACTATCCAGAGCAGGGCGCAGGCCGAGGAGATCGAGAGTTCATCACGCTTCTCGGAGACGGACAATGCCATATTCGCCAATACCAATTTCCTGATTCCGGGTCCGGAAGAGTATTCGATGGAGAGTGTGTCCTTCATCCTGACAGACAGCGTGCTGACAACTGTCCGTGAATGTCCCTTGAGGAGTTTCACCGACCTGCAGCGCAGGATGCAGGCCTTTCCGAAGTTCTATCCTTCAGGCAACATAGTTTTCGTGAGTATCCTTGAGCAGAGGGTCGACCTTGATGCCGATATGATAGAGTTGATGTCAAAGGAAATCGCGCAGTACAACAGAAAGGTCAGCCTGGGTGAGGATATCAACGAGGAATTTCTTTTGGACATCAACCAGTTGCAGGAAAATACCATGCTTGTCAGGGAGAACATAGTGGACAAGCAGAGGGTCGTTTCCAACCTTCTGAAGACCGATCTCTTCCCTCAGGACCTGAGAAGCAAACTGAATGTGCTGCTGAAGGATATCTCCTCTCTGATCAACCATACCAACTTCAGTTTCGAGAGACTTGAATACCTGCAGAATACCGTCATCGGTCTTATCAATCTCGACCAGAACAAGATAATGAAGGTATTCACCCTGGTCTCCCTTCTGCTCATGCCGCCTACCCTCATCGCCAGTTTCTTCGGCATGAATGTGGCTCTTCCGATGACCGGCCGGTGGTGGGACTGGGTGCTTATTCTCGGGCTTATGGTTATATCATTTGCCATAATCCTGCTGGTCTTCAAGAAGAGAAAAATGCTTTAGTATTTTGAAAATCCGATTATTATGCATATTTTTGCCCGCCTTTTGTGGAGGACGGGCTTTTCCCCGTATCACGCAGGCAAGAAATAATGTTTAACCCCTAGTTTGTTTTTATCAGTTATTATGGAAGAAATCAAACCGACAGTTGCAGAGGAGTCTCCGGCAGTTGAGGCTGCCGAGGCACGTGTAGAGGCCGCTGCAACGGAAGAATCCCAGAATGTGGCTCTGAATGCTTCAGTGGATCCGGACAAGTTCGACTGGGATGCATTCGAGAATGACGGAGATCTTTACGGCAAGGAAGACAAGAAGGCCGTTGCGGAAGAGTATGACAAGACTCTTTCCAAAGTCGTTGAGAACGAAGTCGTTGAAGGTGTTGTCACCGCGATTACCAAAAGAGAGGTGATTGTCAACATCGGCTATAAGAGCGAAGGTGTCATCATGGCTCCTGAGTTCCGCTACAATCCTGACCTGAAGGTAGGAGACAAGGTAGAAGTGTTCGTGGAGACTGCCGAGGACAGGAAAGGCCAGTTGATCCTTTCACACAAGAAGGCACGCGCCCTCCGCTCATGGGATATGGTCAATGACGCATATAACAAGAACGAGATTGTCAAAGGTTATGTCAAGACCCGCACGAAAGGCGGTATGATAGTGGATATCTTCGGAATCGAGGCCTTCCTGCCTGGTTCACAGATCGATATCAAGCCTATCCGTGACTATGACCAGTTCGTTGACACTACCATGGACTTCAAGATTGTCAAGATCAATCAGGAGTTCAGGAATGTGGTGGTTTCACACAAGGCCCTTATCGAGGCGGAACTCGAGCAGCAGAAGAGCGAGATCATCAGCAAACTCGAAAAAGGCCAGGTTCTCGAGGGAACTGTCAAGAACATCACGAATTACGGTGTATTCGTCGATCTCGGCGGTGTGGACGGACTTATCCATATCACTGACCTTTCATGGGGCAGGATCAATCATCCGGAAGAGGTTGTCCAGCTCGACCAGAAGATCCGCGTGGTTATTCTTGACTTCGATGAGTCAAAGAAGAGGATTGCCCTCGGTCTCAAGCAGTTGACTGTACATCCTTGGGATGCCCTCGATCCGAACCTCAAGGTAGGAGACAAGGTAAAGGGCAAGGTTGTCCTTATCGCCGACTACGGTGCATTCGTTGAAATCGAGCCGGGTGTAGAAGGTCTTATCCACGTATCCGAGATGTCATGGTCACCGCGTCTGCGTATCGCCCAGGATTTCCTGAAGGTGGGAGACGAAGTTGAGGCACAGATCCTTACCCTCGACAGGGAAGAGAAGAAGATGTCTCTCGGTCTGAAGCAGCTTGTACCTAATCCTTGGGAGAATATCCGCGAAAAATATCCTGTCGGATCAAAGCATACCGCAATTGTCCGCAATATCACCAACTTCGGCGTATTCGCGGAACTTGAGGAAGGCATTGAAGGTCTTGTCCATATCAGCGACATTTCCTGGACCAAGATCAAACATCCGTCAGAGTTCGTGAAGGTAGGTGACAAGATCGATGTCGTTATCCTTGACTTCGATGAGGAGAACCACAAACTCAGTCTCGGTCACAAGCAGCTTCTCCCTAATCCGTGGGATGAGATCGAAACCAACTTTGCAGTGGGAACTGTCGTTGACGGTACAGTCGCAAGCATCTCCGACAAGGGTGCTACCATCACTTTCCCTGGCGACATCGAGGCTACATGCTTCAACAAGGAACTCGTGAAGGAAGACGGAACGGTCCCTGCAGTGGGCGATACACTTCCTTTCAAGGTTGTCGAACTCAGAAGGAGCACCAAGAAGATCGTCGTTTCTCATGTGAAGACATACGCTGCTGAAGAAGTGAAGGCAAGCAAGCCTGTATCAGAATCAGACAATACCAAGAAGGCTGTCAAGAAGATCAACTCCAACATAGAGAAGACCACTCTCGGAGATATCGATGCCCTTGCCGCCCTCAAGGACAAGCTCGAGAAAGGTGAGTAACGGATGGATTTCACTCTGAATATACTGGGCACGGCTTCGGCCTTGCCCTCTATCAACAGATATCCCAGCGCTCAGGTACTTGATGTACGTGGGCGCTTGTTTTTGATTGACTGCGGGGAAGGAGCCCAGATGCAGATGCGCCGCCTCGGGCTTTCTTTCCTTAAAGTGGATGTCGTCTGTCTCTCCCATATCCACGGAGACCATCTTTTCGGCCTTTTCGGCCTTCTTTCCACTATGGGAATGCTTGGGAGGAGGACCCCGCTCCGGATTTTCGCCCCGAGGTCATTCAGTCCTGTCCTCAAATTCTATCTGTCGTATTTCGGCGAAGGATTCCAGTTCCCTATAGAGCATCACGTCCTGTCGGTGAAGGAGCCGGAGAAAGTGATGGACAGCAAGGCGTTGGAACTGTATGCTTTTCCGCTTCGCCACAGAATAGAGACTTTCGGTTTCCTTTTCAGGGAAAAGGAACCGCAGAGGAACATCTACAAGGATTCCATAGAGAAATACGGTCTCGGGATTGCGGAAATCGGACATCTGAAAAACGGGGAGGATATCGTCAGACCTGACGGGACCCGCATCTGCAATACGGATGTGACGTACAGACCGTATGATCCCAGGTCATTTGCATATTGCAGTGATACGGCACCTTTCCCCGAACTCCCGGGTTGGGTGCAGGGAGTGGACCTTCTGTATCACGAGGCGACATTCCCGGCTTCGATGTCGGAGATGGCGGCGGCAACCTTCCATTCCACCACCGTCCAGGCGGCGGAATGTGCCGCCCGGGCCGGGGTAAAAAGACTTGTGGTGGGGCACTATTCCTCCCGGTTCGGGGATGTCAGGCCTTTCCTGGACGAGATGCTCCCGATTTTTCCACGGACGCTCCTTGCACGGGAAGGGGATGTGATAGATATTCCGTTGAGAAGATATATCGGATGAGTTAATTTTGTATTTTTGTCCTTTTGCCGGCGATCACTTGGCCGGCAGATAGAACAGGATAGATATGGTAAAGAGACTTTTTCCGGTATATGCCGCAGTATTCGTTGCCACGGCTGTACTCCGGATTCTGACAGCAACCGTGGCGTGCGCGGATTCCTCGCCTCAGGAAGAATATATAGAGAAGTGGTACGGAGTGGCCGTGTCGGAGATGTACCGCAGCGGTGTGCCGGCGAGCATTACCCTGGCGCAGGGACTGCTGGAGTCGGCAAGCGGACGGTCGGAACTGGCCTTGTATGCCAACAATCATTTCGGTATCAAATGCCACGACTGGAAAGGCCAGAAGGCATATTTCGATGATGACAGAAAGGGGGAATGTTTCCGGAAGTATCCCGATGCAGAGGCTTCTTTCCGGGACCATTCCGATTTCCTCCGATACAGGGACAGGTACAAGTTCCTGTTCGATTTCGGCCAGTCTGACTATAAGAGTTGGGCATACGGACTGAAAAAGGCGGGGTATGCCACTGATCCGGCCTATCCGGGGAAACTTATCGACATTATAGAAAGGTACGGGCTGGACCGGTTCGATTCATATACTCTCTCTGACCTGGAGGCCGTTTCTTCCGACACAGTGAGGACCGGAAAATCGGAAAGGAGTGCAAGGAGGGAAGAGCGCAGGCGGGCAAGAGAGGCCAGAAGGGCTGCAAAAGAGGCCCGGAAAGCAGGACTGGCCACTCCGGACGGTTTCCCCGAGTCTCCGGCCCTGATTGAAACCCCTGTCCCTGTAGACAAGGGAGAATTTGAGAAGTTCAGGTTTTCCTTGTCCAGACAGATGTATTCCCAGAATAACGTTCCGTTTGTCTATTCCCTTGAAGGAGAGACCTATGCGGATATAGCGCGGCGATATGACCTCTTCCCGGGAGAGATACTGCGCTTCAACGATGTCTCCGCAGATACGGCCCTTAAGCCGGGAACGGTGGTCTATCTCCAGCCGAAGAAGTCCAGGGCGGCGAGGCTGGTCGATAAATACGTGGCGGAAGGAGGCGAGACCCTCTGGGAGATTTCCCAGCGCTTTGCCGTAAAACTGTCGGCCCTGGAGAAAATGAACGGTGTGGATGCCTCGTATCTCATCCGACCGGAAGACACAATAATTTTAAGATAGTGACAATGAGTCATTTAGAACGAAACGTTGACATTCTGAACAGAATATTGTCATTCTGAACGGAACATTGTCATTCTGAACGAAGTGAAGAATCTGGTGATTTAAACGGGAATGGGGTTCCAGATCCTTCGCTGGCGCTCAGGATGACACGTGCAGGAAGACACGCTAGGATGACAAGTACGGGATGACAGTGAGTGGATGACAGTGAGTGGATGACAAATGATAAGGAGATAATTGTATATGGGAAAGAAGAAGATAACGGCCATTGTGCTGTCGGCTGGAGCCCTGGTTGTGGCGGGAATATGTCTTTGGGTGGGTTTGAGATACCTGACGGACAACAGAATGCCTAATTTCAGCAAGGAATATGTCCTGTATGTCTATCCTGACATGCCGGCTTCTACTGTCCTTGATTCCCTTGTCTCCTGGGCCGGCACAGTCAGGGAGGGGAGCCTCATGCGCTGTGTCAGGAAAGAGAACCTGGATGACAGGATACGGCCCGGACGTTATGAGATAGAACCGTCCATGACAAGTATCTATGTGGTCAGGATGCTGTGCAACGGCTGGCAGAGTCCCCAGAAACTCACCCTTTCAGGCACGATCCGCAGCAAGGGCAGGCTTGCGGCGTCCATTGACCGTCAGATGATGGTCGATTCCGTTACCGTGGATTCCCTGCTGAACAGCAATGAATTCCTCCGGCAGTTCGGGTTCGATTCCACCAATGTCTTCGCCATGTTCCTTCCGGATACGTATTATATGTACTGGACGGCGTCCCCGCAGGAGATTTTCTCAAGATTCAAGAGTGAGTATGATACTTTCTGGACCGATGAACGTCAAGCGAAGGCAGATTCCTTGGGCCTGAGCCGGATGGAGGTCTCCATCCTTGCCTCGATAGTCAGCGGGGAGACTCTCAAGTCCTTTGAATACCCTGTCATTGCGGCTGTCTATCTCAACCGGCTCCGAATCGGGATGAAACTGCAGGCTGATCCTACGGTCGCCTATTGTTTCGGGTACAGGCTGAACCGGATATTGAAAGTACATACGAGGGTTGACTCCCCATACAATACATACAAATATGCAGGCCTTCCGCCGGCTCCTATAAACGTGCCTCCGAAAGCCTGTATAGATGCCGTCCTCAATCCGGACCGGCATAACTATCTGTATTTCTGTGCAAGCCCTGATTTCAACGGTACGCACCGTTTCGCCGAGACCTACAGTGAGCATCTTCGCAATGCCAGGGCATTCCAGAGGGCCCTTACCGCACGTCAACGGGCTGCTGCGCAGTAGTTCCGGAATCCTGGTCCGCCTGGTCATGGCCCGCGGAATCCCCGTCAGGGCTTGCAAGAGTCATTTCCGACAGTTTGCGTGCGATGATCCTGGCAGAGCAGGCCACCAGTTCCGGGCACGGGCGTTTCCTGTAATATTCTTCCGTGCGTTCGGACGGGGCCGGGGATTCGGGTTCCCGTTTCGGTCTGAGTCCGAGCAGTTCAGCGCAGACTATACTTCCGTTCTCCTTGCGGAATTCACCGGCAAGTTCCTGTACAAGAGCATAGTTCGCAGTCCTTTCCGCCATGTTTTTCGGTCTTGTGACAGGTGAGATGAATCCGGCAGCCATTCCCATTGCGCTGACTGTCCCGCATACTTCCCTCATCCGCGCCATCCCTCCGCCAAAGCCTGACGCTATGGTTGCCACTGTCTGCTCATCTGTTTCGAAAACATCGCAGAATGCCAACATTACGGCCTGGCAGCAATTGTATCCGTCAAGAAAATTCTGTTTGGCACGCAGTGCCCTTTCCTCTATGTCTATTTTTGCTTTCAGATTCATATTCCTTATTGTCTGGTGACTTTATTCACAAATTTCAACGCCCTTATCTGGGAGATGACCTTGTCCAGTTCCAGGCTGCTCGGAACGGATATCTTCAAGGTTATGTCATACACTCCCGATCTGTCGTTCTCCGATACGTTGAAACTCCGCACAGAGGCCCTGAAGGTGCCGATAACATCCATGATTCCGTTGATTACGGCTGCTTCGTGGTCCGCGATGACCCTCAGAGTAGTCTGGAAACTGCCTGAACTCGGGTTGTCGCTCCACCTGACCTTCTGAATCCTGTACGGATATCTGTCCATCAGTCTCGCGGCGTTCGGGCAGGATATCCTGTGTATCTTGATGCCGTCCTTTATGGAGACGAACCCGAATACGTCATCCCCGAAGACAGGATTGCAGCATTTGGCCATCCTGTAGTCGAGGTTCCTGACATTCTTCGCATCGATGACAAGAATGTCGTCCGATGTCCTTGAGCCGCCTGCCTCGTAAGTCTTCTTGTCCTGTTGCGCCGTCGGATCCTCGGGCTGTCTGGCGGGTTCCTGCTCCAGGATGAAGTCCTTCACGTCGGTAATGTCGAGGGTCCCGTCTCCGATTGCCGCGTAGAATGCATTCAGGGTCTTGTATGAATGTTTCTTCATGAAGGCGGCCAGCATGTCATCCGTCAGTTCCAGTTTCCAGTTCTTCAGCCGTCTTCCAAGCAGTTCCTTGCCGTTGGCGGCATTCTTGAATTCCGTTTCGGACAGATGCTTTCGTATCCTGGCCTTGGCTTTGGATGTGACCACGAAATTAAGCCAGTCGGCGGACGGCTTCTGGTTCCTGCCGCTCATTATCTCCACGACATCCCCTGTGCAGAGTCTTTCCTTGATGGAGACAGCCTTGCCGTTGACCTTCGCTCCCGTACACTTTACTCCGAGGTTGGAATGTATGTCAAAGGCGAAGTCAAGGACGGTGGCCCCTGCCGGGAGTTTTCTCAGTTCACCGGATGGGGTGAAGACGAAGATTTCCTTTGAAGGAGGTTCGGGAAGTTCGTCCTCATAGTATTTCCCTGCTGTCCCGCCCGGATGCTCAAGGGTGTAGCGTACCGAGTTGAGCCAGTTGTCCAGAGAGGCTTCATGCTTGATGCCCTTGTATGACCAGTGGGATGCCAGGCCGCTTTCCGCCATTTCGTCCATTCTCCTTGTTCTGATCTGCACTTCCAGATATGCCCCTTCGCGGTTCTTGACAGTGATGTGAAGGGATTCGTATCCGTTCGGTTTCGGGTTGGAAAGCCAGTCTCGCAGCCTTTTCGTGTCGGATTCATATTCCTCCGTCACGTATGAGAACACTTTCCAGCACAGGTCGTGTTCTGTCTTCCTGTCCGGCTCGCAGTCGATGATGAACCGGATGGCGAATACGTCGTAGACTCCTTCGAAAGGCACTTTCTGCTTCTGCATCTTCCTCCATATCGAATAGGCGGTCTTGGTCCGGACTTTCAGTTTGTAGACGATGCCCGCTTCGGAAAGTTTCAGTTTCAGAGGCTCGATGAACTGGGTGGTAAGCCGTTCCCTGTCCTTTTCGGTACTTTTCAGTTTGTTGGTAATGGCCCTGTACTGCTCCGGTTCCGCAAAGCGGAAATAGATATCCTCCATCTCGCTTTTCATATTGTACAGGCCCAACTGGTGGGCAAGCGGGATATAGAGCATCAGGGACTCCAGTATCTTGCGTTCGCGTGAAAGTTTCGGGAAGATTTCCAGGTTGCGCATCACTTCAAGCCGGTCGGCAAGTTTCAGCACCGTCACCCTCGGGTCTTTCGAATAGGATACGATGAGCCTCTTGTAGTTTTCGGCTTCAAGTCTGGTGTCTTTCGGCTTTATGGTGGATATCTTGTTGAGTCCGTCCACCATTGTCAGGACATCTTTCCCGAAAGAGACGGCTCTTTCACCGGAGACCCTTTCCCCTCCTTCCGGAAATGTCCTTGAAGAGATGAATCTGACAGGATCATGCTCATCGGAGAATCTCATCGCCTCATGCAGGAACACTGCAGCGATGCATTCCGCAGGCAGGCCGATTTCGTCGGCGGCAATGCGGGCGACACCCACAGGATGTCCAATGAACGGTTGTCCGTTCCCTCTTGTCTGGCCGTCAAGGGACTGTTCGGCAATGCCGTATGCTGTCCGTATCATTTCCTTGCCGGAAGCATCGAAGCCCGGGAAAAGTTCGTCTATCCTGTCCATATCCTTCAGATTTGGTCCAAAAACACAAACTTAATCAAATTCTGCGGAAAAACCTCTTAAAATTTGCGTATCTTTGAAGAATGAAATTTCATATCGAATCGGAATACAGGCCGTCAGGTGACCAGCCTGATGCCATCAACGGGATATGCTCCGCGCTGGATGACGGAGTGAAGGCGGTGACCTTGCTCGGGGTTACCGGCTCCGGCAAGACCTTCACTATGGCCAATGTCATAGAAAGGCTTCAGAGACCTGCCCTGATACTGAGCCACAACAAGACCCTGGCGGCCCAACTCTACGGGGAGTTCAAGAGTTTCTTTCCGTCAAATGCAGTGGAATATTTCGTGTCATACTATGACTATTACCAGCCGGAGGCATATATCCCCACAACCGATACCTACATAGAGAAAGACCTGAGCATCAATGACGAGATAGAGAAACTGAGGCTGAGTGCGGCATCGTCCCTTCTTTCCGGAAGACGGGATGTGATAGTTGTCTCCAGCGTCTCCTGTCTCTACGGTATCGGAAACCCGGAGGACTTCCATGCCCAGACCGTGATGGTGCGCAAGGGGGAGGAGAGGAGCATGACAAGGCTGCTGTACCAGTTGGTGGATGCCCTTTATTCCCGTACAGAGGTGGATTTCAAGCGCGGTACCTTCAGGGTCAGGGGCGATACAGTTGATGTATGCCTTGGCGGAGGTGACAATGCGGTGAGAATAGAGTTTTTCGGGGACGAGGTCGACAGCATTTCCATAATCGATCCGGTAACGGGGGCTTTCATCGACAGCCTCGATGAGGTGGCCATCTATCCGGCCAATAATTTCGTGACCACTAAGGAAAGAAGTGTCAAGGCCATCAGCCAGATACAGGACGATATGGTCAGGCAGTGCGAATATTTCAACGATATCGGCAGGACGCTTGAGGCGAAGCGTTTGAAGCAGAGGGTGGAATATGACCTGGAAATGATCAAGGAAATGGGGTACTGTCCCGGCATAGAGAACTATTCCCGGTATTTCGACGGAAGGAGCGAAGGTATGAGGCCGTTCTGCCTGCTGGATTATTTCCCGAAGGACTATATAACCTTCATAGACGAGAGCCATGTCACCCTTCCGCAGATCAGGGCGATGTACGGAGGGGACCATTCCCGCAAGTCAGTGCTGGTGGAATACGGTTTCAGGCTTCCTGCAGCAGCTGACAACAGGCCTTTGAAATTCGAGGAGTTCGAGGAGATATCCGGACAGACGGTATATGTCAGCGCAACTCCCGGAGATTATGAACTGGAGAAATCGGAAGGGCTTGTAGTGGAGCAGGTTGTTCGCCCTACGGGCCTGCTTGACCCTCCTATCGAAGTCCGCCCTACCAAGAATCAGGTCGATGATCTTCTGGAGGAGATCCGGGTCAGGGCCGAGAAGGACGAGAGGGTCCTTGTCACCACCCTCACCAAGAGAATGGCGGAGGAGCTGGAGAAATATTTCACCCGGATGGGAGTCCGCTGCCGCTATATACATTCTGACGTGGATACACTTGAGAGAGTCGAGATAATCGAGGATTTCAAGAACGGACTGTTCGATGTGCTTGTCGGGGTGAATCTGTTGAGGGAGGGCCTCGACATCCCTACGGTTTCGCTTGTGGCCATACTGGACGCAGACAAGGAAGGCTTCCTGCGTTCGGGACGTTCTCTCACCCAGACGGCAGGCAGGGCTGCCAGAAATGTGAACGGACTCGTGATAATGTATGCGGACACCATCACCCGGTCGATGCAGGAGACCATCTACGAGACGGACCGGCGGCGTGCAAAACAGATGGAATATAACAGGAAACACAATATCACCCCTACCCAGGTGGGTGTGAAGAAGAATGCCCTGGCAACGGAAGGGGAGACTGCCGGACGTGGAGCAGGAGCGGCGGCGCGTCGCAGGAACCCTCGTCTGGACAATACCGTAAGCGGGAAAGTAAGTGCGGCCAATTCATACGAAGCGCCTCATTACATTCCCGACCCTTCAGAACTCGGGCACGGTACCGTTACCGTCGGTCTCGGGCACGATTCCCGCCGGGAGACCAATTCTGCCTATGTGGACGGCTATATACAGGCTGATCTTGCCGCTGTTCTCCAGGATCCTGTAATCCGTTCGATGACCAGACCGCAGGTGGAGAAGGCTGCCGAACAGGCTAAAAGGAATATGCAGAAAGCCGCCGCAGAACTGGACTTCCAGGCTGCCGCAAGATACAGGGATGAAATGTGGGCCCTTAATGAATATCTCAAGGTCTGGAAAGAATAGCCGGGGGCCGTGCCTGATCGAAGTCTCTACAACAGTCCGGGGTCTCCTGTCAGAGCGGCTACCTGGCGGGTCACACGGCCGGTATTGTCGAACAATACAGTGTTGAATCCGAGTTTTTCTGCTGCCTCGATATTGGCCCTGCTGTCGTCAATGAATATGCATTCCTCAGCCTTGAGCCCGTACCTTTCTGTCAGGATCCGGAAGATGCGCGGGTCAGGCTTGGCCAGTCTTTCTTTCCCTGACACCACAATCCCGTCCAGCAACTGCAGGAAAGGGTATTTCGATTCCGCTATGGGAAAAGTCTCGGCAGACCAGTTTGTCAGCCCGTAGACACCATAACCTCTGGATTTCGCCTTTTCCAGCAGGGCGACCGAATCGGGGAATTCCCCTCCCAGCATTGATTCCCATCCGTCCCTGTACATCCGGATAGCCTCGGCGTACTGCGGAAAACGCCCTTCCAGGAGATCCACACCTTCGTCAAAGGAACGGCCTTTGTCCTGCTCCGCGTTCCATTCGCCCGTACATACGTTGGACAGGAAATATTCCATTTCGCTGTCGTCATTGAAGTAGTTACGGTACAGGTATCTCGGATTCCAGTCAATCAGGACGCCTCCGAAGTCGAAAACGATGTTCTTTATGCTGTTCATGGTCTTGAATGTTGTATTCGGGATGCAAAGGTATTACATTTTACTGAAAAGATGTATTTTTGTGCTGTTTAGACAAGAATGCGTATGAGAAGTGTAGTACAGCGTGTGGCACACGCTTCGGTGACGATAAACGGCAATTGCGTAGCGTCAATAGGGCAGGGCCTGCTCGTCCTGCTGGGAATTGAGGATGCCGACAATGAGGAGGATGCAGACTGGCTTTGCAGGAAGATTACGGGATTGCGGATATTCGATGACGAAAACGGGGTCATGAACAGGAATCTGCCGGATGTCGGCGGGGAAATGCTGGTCGTCAGCCAGTTTACCCTGATGGCTTCATACAGGAAAGGCTGCCGTCCTTCCTATGTCAGGGCTGCCGGCCATGCCGTTGCCATCCCTCTTTATGAAAGTTTCTGCAGGAAGGCCGGCGAAATTCTGGGCAAACCGGTGCAGACCGGGGAGTTCGGGGCCGACATGAAGGTCGAACTGCTGAACGACGGTCCCGTGACCATCTGCATTGATACGAAAAATAAGGAATAGTCACTTTTTTCACGGATTTTCCTTAAGTTTGCAGACGTTTGACTAAAAATTCATCTGATGAAAAGGACATTTGCAATTATTTTCGCCGGTCTTGTCGCAGCCGGGGCATATGCGCAGGATATCAATCCGGAGCAGGTAGCCAGGATAAGGGATTCATTCGGTCATACTGCCGCTGACAAGGCGGCGCAGAACGCCATTTCCAATACATACAATCTTAAGGGCCTTGCACTGAACAGGGAAGTGCAGGGGAAGACGGACCATTATTTCAGGTACAGGGTGGATGTCAGCGGGATTACCGACCAGAAACAGTCAGGAAGATGCTGGATGTTCACATCAATGAATGTGCTCCGTCCCGGAGTTATGAAGAAATTCAATCTGTCCGCTTTCGATTTTTCACATAACTACTGCTATTTCTGGGATATCTTCGAGAAAAGCAACCTCTTCCTGGAGAATGTTATCCGCACGGCAAAGAAAGACATTATCATGGACCGGGATGTCGCATTCTGGTTCCAGAATCCGGTTAATGACGGGGGAGTATGGAACAGTTTCTACAATGTGGCGGAGAAATACGGTGTGGTGCCAGCCAGTGTCATGCCGGAAACCGCGCATTCCGACAGGACTTCGATGCTGACATCTTTCCTTAACGAACTCCTGCGTAAGGAAGGGTATGCCATCAGGGAGATGATAGCGGACGGTAGCAGCGAGAAGGAGGCCCGTGAGTACAAGATCACTTCCATGGAAAAGGTCTATCGGATGCTTGCCCTTTGTCTTGGGGAACCTCCTGTCGAGTTTGAATGGAGATACGAGACGAAGGATGGGGAGATAAAGACCCTGAAGAGTACGCCGCTGGATTTCTATCACAGTATTGTACCGGAAAACTACGGTTCGGATTCATATATAATGATAATGAACGATCCGACCCGCCCTTATTATAAGGTCTATGAGATCAGTAACTACAGGAATACCTACGAGGGTGTCAACTGGACTTATCTCAATCTGCCTCTGGATGTGATCAAGAAGGCGGCAGTCGAATCCATCAGGAACAATGAGGCCCTGTATGCGTCCTGCGACGTGAGCAACTTCTACAACGATGATGAAGGGATAGCCGATCCGGAAATGTATGACTATGAGGCTCTTTTCGGAATAGATTTCCAGATGGATGACAAGAAGGCGCGTATCCTTACCAGGGAAAGCGGTTCCGCCCATGCAATGACCCTGATTGCCGTTGACACTGACGATGCCGGGAATACCGTGAAATGGCAGTTCGAGAACAGTTGGGGCGCCGCTGCCGGACATGACGGGTATTTTACATTCTCTGACAGGTGGTTTGATGACTATATGTTCAGGCTTGTCATCAACAGAACCTATCTTGACGAAAAGTCCCGGAATGCCGCCGGTACCAAGCCTGTCCTCCTTCCTGCCTGGGACTACATGTTCTGACAGGTACCCCTATAAACGAAAAAAAGAGGAAATCGCCACTCTCGTGGGGACCCTCATACTAACCACATAATTAATAACACTAAAACTAATAACCGAAGGCAAAGGTACGGCTTTTTTCCTAATTTGCAATACCAGTTATGGAAAAGAATGCGTTTTTAACATAAATTTAACAATCCGGCATGTCAAATCTTTGCTATCTTTGCACCGGCAAATTCGGTAAGTGGATGAACAAAATTAAATTCTGGTTCAGGAATGCCAGGCCTACATCATTGCCGCAGAGCGTGATGCCTTCCGTGCTGGCGGTTTTCCTGGCACTTGGGTCAGATGATTTTTCCATTGCATTGGCATTGGTGGCGGTTGCCGGTGTCGTTGCGGCTCATCTGGCGTTCAACCTGTTTGATGACTATTTTGATTATATAAGGAAACCTGCCGGCTACAGGGTAGAACTCAAGCATGAGGGATTCAGGGCCAGGGTAAGCAAATGTACCTATCTGACATCAGGGGCGGCAACCGTCAGGGAATTGCTTGCAGTATGTATCCTGATGCTGCTCCTCGCTGCCGGGATCGGCGTCCTTGTCTTTGCATACAGAGGAATGCCTGTCCTCTATATTGCCATTATGGCTGCAGCGCTCAGTTTCTTCTATTCCGCTCCGCCGCTCAGGCTCAGTTATCACGGTCTGGGAGAGTTGGTTATCGGCATCGTGTTCGGCCCTTTGAATATGGCCGGTACCTATTATGCCGCCTGCGGGCACATGGACTGGGAGATTCTTCTGGTCTCCGTCCCTGTCGGGCTGCTTGTGATGAACATAGTGTATGTACATTCAATACTTGACTTTATCCCGGACAAGAAAGCAGGCAAGATGACGCTGGCAGTATTGCTGGACAACCGGAAGGCAATGCTTGCAGTCGAAGGCGCGATTGTGTTCCTTCCGTATGTGTCGGTTGTCTGCGGCATGATTGCCGGATATCTGACTCCATGGTATTGTCTGGTGTTCCTGACTTTGCCGATGGCGATCTCCCTCTTTTATATGATGCAGCAGTATGTCGCGGATCCCGACAGGGTCTTTGAGCCAAAACCGTGGATGGGACCTCTCAACGGTTGGGACTGGATTACTGCCGCAGGGATAGAGTGGTTCATGATACGGTGGTTGACGGCACGTAATCTGTTGGCGTTTTTCTGCTTGACAATCATGGTGATATGCGTGCTCGGCGTACTGCCGGCATTGTAGTATGAAACAAAGTGATAAACGATAATCCGATGAAATCCCTTACATCTTTCCTGTATCTTCCGTTATGGTTCTTCAAGGCCAGAGTGCTGGGAAAAAAGATCCCTCTGCAGACTGTCCTGTTCGTTTCAGACAGGTGTAACCTGCGGTGCAGGCATTGCAGCGTGTATGCGAAGAAAAACGTTACGACCAAGAGTTACAGCCAGATCAGGGAGGAACTGCAGTATTCGTATGATCTCGGTTCCAGGTTCGTGGATTTTGAGGGAGGGGAGCCGACCCTGTGGAGGGACGGTGAACATGACCTTAACAGTCTGATCCGCCTTGCAAAGGAGATTGGCTTCTTCTCCACGACCGTCACGACCAACGCGACAATGCCGTTCGGAAATATCGAAGCCGATTCCATCTGGGTAAGTATGGATGGAGTAGGGAAGTACCACGATGCTGTGAGAGGGACCGGCATGTTCGACAGGCTGGTGGAGAATGTCCGGGACTGCGGCCATCCTGCGTTAAGCGTCAATACGGTAGTGAGCAGGCTGAATTACGAGTCTCTTGACGATGCCATGGAGTTCGTCCGCAACAATCCGGCTATTAAGCAGATATCCATCAATTTCCTTACTCCCTATCCCGGGACAGAAGAACTTATGCTTGATCCGGTGCAACGCTGCGGCATCATAGACAAAGTGATTGCCTACAAGAAGAAAGGCTATCCTGTAATGAATTCGGTGTCAGGTCTTAAAATGATGAAATCAGGGAATTTCAGGAAATACTGCTGGATTTCCAACTTCATTACGGTGGATGGCGTGCGGCATCCTGACTGCGGAGGTTCGGAACTCGGGCTGTGTGACCGCTGCGGGTTCTGCATGTCTGGGGAGATGCACTGTGTGATGCATCTGAAACCGGATACCCTCCTTGCAGGTCTGACTCTCAGGATGT
>CALVAE010000012.1 GCA_944325465.1 uncultured Bacteroidales bacterium
GTCTATGGAAAAGGAATGCTGGAGAGACACTCTTTCAAAGTATATCATATATACGGTCATCGCCGCAGTTATCGGCGTGATATGCTGGTATTTCAGGAATATCATAATATACATACTGATAGCCGGGGTTCTGTCGCTTATCGGAAGCCCGCTGGCAGAATCACTCAAGAAGATACACATCGGGAAAAGGAAATTCCCTGACTGGGCGGCCTCAATTGCCACAATCGTCCTTATTCTTGCCGTATTTCTCGGGATAGTGACCCTCATCGTCCCTATCGTGGCAAGCATCGTCAAGGACGTATCGATGGTAAACGTTGAAAACACCGTCAAATCCATTTCAGTTCCTCTGCATGACCTGAACATGTTCCTCATAGGGAAATTTCCCGAACTCGGGCCCGATTTCAGGGTGGAGAAATTCATAGTCGAACAACTGCAGAATCTGTTCGACGTATCGACGCTGTCATCCATCCTCGGTTCCGTAACGTCCTTTGTGGCCAGTTTCGGGGTAGCGATTTTCTCGATAATCTTCATTGTCTTCTTCTTCTTCAAGGAAAACGGAATGTTCACGCGGATAATCGCCTCCCTCGTTCCGGACAGGCATGAGGCCAAGACCATAGAATCCATAGAGGATATAAGTCACCTCCTGTCGAGATACTTTCTCGGCCTGCTTGTCGAAGTATGCGGAGTGACTGTCCTCAATTTTCTCGGACTTATGTTCGTCGCGAAAATGGGATTCAGCGCCTCCATAGGAATCGCTTTCCTCTCCGGGATCATGAATATCGTCCCGTATGTGGGCCCGTGGATAGGAGGTGCTTTCGGTACTGTCCTGGGTATAACGATGAAGTACATGTGCGCTTCACACATCGGACTGGACGTGAACTTCTGGACATTCATCATAATAATGATCGCCATATTCTGCGTCACCCAGATTGTCGACAACTATTTCTTCCAGCCGATAATCTACTCCAGCAGCATAAAGGCGCACCCTCTTGAAATCTTCATAGTGCTGCTCATGGCGGGAACCGTAGGCGGTATCCTCGGCATGTTGGTAGCGATACCGTGCTATACGGTCATCCGGGTCATAGCAGGGAAATTCTTCAGGAACATAAAGTTCATCCGGCTGCTGATACCGGAAGAAACCCGGGAAACGGGGAATACACTTCTGAAACCTGCAAGGAGACGGAAACAAAGAAGGACAGAACAGCAAAATACGGACAAAGAATGAAACAGACAATATTCTTCACAGCGCTTCTGCTACTGGCGGCACTGCCGTCAAAGGCGGATGAAGGGAAGGCAATGGAGCCGGACGGGACCTATATGTTCATACAAAGGGACACCTGCGACCTTTATCTGGACATATACTATCCGGCAGAAGGCAGCGATACCTTTTATAATGGACAGAAGAAGCCGGCCATCCTGTTCGTATTCGGAGGAGGTTTCATAGACGGCCGCAGGGACGAACCGCATAACCTTCCCTGGTACAGGGACCTGACCGAAAACGGATATACCGTTATGGCCATAGACTACAGACTGGGACTGAAAGGGGCCAAATCAGTCGGCATCGGACAGGTAGACCTGCTTGACAAGGCAATACACATGGCCGTGGAAGACCTTTTCAGCGCAACTGCCTTTATCATAGAGAATGCGGATGCCCTGGGCGTCGATCCGGATATGCTTGTCCTGTGCGGTTCCTCTGCGGGAGCGATAACGATCCTGCAGGCCGAATACGAACTGTGCAACAGGACACACTATGCGGCAGGACTTCCTGAAGATTTCCGGTATGCAGGACTGATGTCATTCTCCGGCGGCATACTCTCCCGCCAGGGGAAACTGAAATTCACAACCGAGACCTCTCCGATAATGATGTTTCACGGCACCGAAGACAAACTGGTGAACTACAAGCAGATAACCTTTTTCAACCTCGGTTTCTTCGGTTCTGACAAAATCGCGGAAAGACTCGACAGATACGGATATGTCTACCACATATTCAGGTATCCTGAACACGGACACGAGATTGCAAACATAATGGGCAATACCGTGGAACTCCAGGACAATTTCATCAAGAAAAACATCATGGACAGAAGCCGCACCGTCATCGATGCGACCGTAACCGACCCTGACGTGCCGTCCGGCAAAGGGATGTCACAGTCCAGGAAGGAACTGTATGGAGACTGACGCAACCAACCAAAACATTTACAGAAAATGAAATACCCGTCATTCTGTCTCAACAAGAAGACAAAGGAAACAAGACCGGAAGGAAAGGCCAGGACAATCAGGACCTGGCTGCAGGGAAGCAGAGGTATGCTGAGTGCCAGAATATACATGCCGGCCATGAAGGACGGACAGAAATGCCCGGCCGTTGTCGTAATGCATGGCATCATGACGACCAAGGACATTTATCCGCAGCCGGCCATAGCAAAGATGCTTCAGGCAAGAGGGATAATGGCCGTCACTTTCGATTTCAACGGACATGGATGCAGTTACGGCAGTTTCACGGACATGACCATTCCGAAAGAAAAGGAAGACGCACTGAAAGTGATCGGGTATGTGTCATCACTTCCGTTCGTCAGCAGGACCGGGCTGTGCGGACACTCCCAGGGAGGAGTCGTATCGGCCCTCTGCGCCGGAGAACTCAGGGAAAGGATATCGGCTGCAGTGCTGATGGCTCCGGCCGCAGTCTGCAAGGACGATGCCCTCAACGGAAACATCATGGGAAGCGTCTTCGACCCGGCCAATCCTCCGGAAGTGTTGAAAGTCATGATGCACAGGCTCGGAGGCAACTATATACGGACTGCGCAGCAACTGGACATCTACGGACAGGCCTCCCTCTACAAAGGGCCCCTGTGCGTAATCCACGGAGAAAAGGACAAGACTGTCCCCGCACGTTACGGGAAACAGTTCAAGTCCGTATGTCCTCAATGCGAACTTCACATGCTTCCTGAAGAGGGGCATCTGCTGAACGGAGACAGGACCGGGGTATGCTCCATCGCCTGCGACTTCCTGGCAAACGCGCTCGGAACTGAAAGATAAGCCGTATGCAAAGGGGCCGGCGAAGCCTCTCACTATTACATGAAGGCCGATTGAACTTCACACAAACACAAATTGAGCCGCAAAATAACATTATTCTGATAAAACAGCCATAACTTTGCTGCATAAAACCTTTAAAAGAACAGCGTTATGGCAAACAATGAGAATTATCCTAAAATCGCCCTTGGAACATGGTCATGGGGCACAGGTGCCGCCGGAGGCGACCAGGTATTCGGGAACAATCTTTCCGCAGAAGACTTAAAGCCGGTATTTGATACGGCTATGAACAACGGACTGAACCTATGGGACACGGCAACCGTGTATGGTATGGGTGCTTCTGAGGACATCCTGGCAAGTTTCGTAAAACAATGTCCGCGCGGAGAGGTACTTATCTCCACCAAGTTCACCCCTCAGATTGCATCCGATTCGCCGAATGCCGTGGAAGAAATGTTGGATGCCAGTCTGAAGCGGTTTGATACGGATTATGTGGATATTTATTGGATACACAATCCGGCTGATGTGGAAAGGTGGACGCCCGGACTGATTCCAGCATTGAGGAAAGGGAAGATAAAAAGCGTGGGCGTATCCAACCACAACCTGGCAGAATTGAAACGGGCGGAAGAAATCCTCTCTGCGGAAGGCTTCCATGTGTCAGCGGTGCAGAATCATTACAGTCTGATTTACCGTTCATCGGAGGACGCGGGCATCATCGACTATTGCCGCGAGAACGGCAAGGACTTCTATGCCTACATGACATTGGAGCAGGGTGCGCTTTCAGGCAAATACGATGCGGAACATCTGATGCCGCAGAACAGTTCACGGGGCGAGACTTACAACGCCCAAATGGTGCGGATGAGCGAATTGCTTACGGCATTGCGTGAGACAGCCAAAACGCACGAAGCCACTGTGCCGCAAGTGGTCATCGCATGGGCGATTGCCAAGCATACCTTACCCATCATCGGTGTAACCAAACCTCACCATGTGGAAGATGCGGTAAAAGCCATATCACTCCGTCTGGCAGACAATGAAGTAATCCGGTTGGATGATGTATCAAGAAAAATGGATGTGGACACCAAAGGCTCTTGGGAACATCCGATGTGCTAATCCTTAAAATCATTTGTAACGATGAAAAAGACTATATTTTTATGTGTGGCATTGTGCATGACTTTAGGACTCATGGCCTGCGGTGATGACAATCCAAGCACAAATGAACCATCGGTTGAAATTCCGTCAGAAGAAGGTGGTAATGAAAATGAAGACCCTGACACTCCTGCTCCATCTGCCGGAAAGACAGCAGACTTCCAACTGCCACAGTATGATAGATGAATGGTTGGATGAAATCAATTATTCGGGATTGACGGCTCCT
This sequence comes from uncultured Bacteroidales bacterium, assembly GCA_944325465.1. Taxonomy (GTDB): domain Bacteria; phylum Bacteroidota; class Bacteroidia; order Bacteroidales; family UBA932; genus Cryptobacteroides. The sequence goes on from CALVAE010000012.1 coordinate 4,394, forward strand.
GAAAAATAAGAGTATTGACGATAAAAGAACACAATCATAAGAGCAATTATCAGCATTGCAGACCGCCAAGAAGAAC
>CALVAE010000013.1 GCA_944325465.1 uncultured Bacteroidales bacterium
TACGTTATAATATTTCCTGTGCATATATCCCAGTTCCGCCTTGAAGGAAAATCTTTTTGCTATTCTCATTCTCAAATTCGCGGAGACATTGTGCTCTGCCGATGATCTGAAAGATGTATTCCTTGTGCCGGTACCAGCCGCCCCCTCATTTTCAAATATCTGATCAGAAGAAGACTCCGATTGCCTGAACGTGTACTTTAGTTCCAGTTCGTTTCCTCTGGACCAGGAATATCCGGCTGAGAAGCCTCCGTTCAGCCGGAAAGGGGACAACGAACTTCCTGACGTGGAGACAGGACTCCCCGTTCCTGACCCGTCAGGACTTACGGAACCTGTCACGCCCTCTCCCGAGGTTGTACTGGCCACACGGCTTAAAGCGACAGAATGCGTTTCAGAGCGGTCTGCATCCAGGGAGACGGCAAGATCTACCTTATCCCGCAGCACGGACCGGAACAGGTTCAGCCCCAGACTGTGGCTCTGCACTTCATCCCTGCTTTCGCTGTAACTTTCCAGTCTGTCTGCCGATTCAGCCCCGTCAATGCCTGAAAACCGCTCATTCCGACGTATATCCGCCGGGTTATGCGTATAACCGTATCCGTATTTGACCCCTATACCGACTATCGGAGTATTCACCACCGCATCGATGGTGCCACCATACTCGTTTCTTGTCGAAGCATCCGCCCTTATCTGACCTGCCGCTCCGTATGGCAGCGGACGGGAAAGGCTTATAACCAGCAGAGGCTCGGAGTTGTCGTATTCCGGAGAACCGGACAGGACCAACTCTATCTTCGACATATAGTCAGCCCGGATAAAATCCATCGGATACTGCCGGGCCTCATTTATCATAGGATTGGTCTTGTCATCTATCAATATCCTTGTCACGGACCTGCCCTTGTATTCCAGGTCTCCGTCCCGTACCGACTTCTTCAGACCGGGAATCTTGGACATGAAGGCGGCCATATCCAGCCTTCCCGCATCGGGATCCTCCAGCACGTCGTAAACTATCCTGTCCGCCTCCCGTCTGATAAGAGTCCGCGATGTCACCACGGCCCCGGCAATGCTTTCCTGACTTGGTTTCAGGCGTATCTGCCCAAGGTCTGCATTTTTCTGGCATTCCAAAGGTTCCTCCCAAGTCTCATACCCTATACAGGTGATACTTATGGTATATTTCCCAGTTTTGTGGATATTGAGACTGAATTTCCCGTTACTGTCCGTAGCACAGATGGCTACGATTTTCATGTCTCCATCACGGACGGTCACATTGGCCAATTCTACCGGTCTTCCGTCCTCCTTGTCCGTCACGCTGCCGACAATGGATACGGGAGCGGCATTCAGGTCAGGAAGGAATGCAAGGCATAACAGCAGGAATACCAGGATTTTTCTCATAATCAACTATGGGACTGTTTCAAATCAGACAGGGTAAAATCCGGTCGTTAACTTCACAAAGTTAAGAAAAAAATCTATAATTATCCCAGCAAAATATTGAGGCCTAGGACGATAAGGACAATGCCACCGGCTATCTGCGCAGGTTTGCCGAACCGGCGGCCCACAGCGCAGCCGCTGATGACTCCCGTCACCGCCGCTGCCGCCGTTACCGCGAAAACGGATATTACGGAAACCACAATCTGTCTCGTGTCAGGCTCCGTCATGGCAAGCGAAACCCCGACCGCAGCCGCATCAATGCTTGTAGCCACGGCGGCAAGCAGCAACTGGCGCACCCCCGACAGGTTCACGGATTCTTCTCCACCCTTTTTCAACGCCCCCCATATCATATTGCCTCCGATATAGAGGAGAAGAAGGAACCCCACGACTCCGGCGATGCTCTCGATATACCTCACTATGGAACTTCCGAACAGCCATCCTGCCGAATACAAGGCCGTCTGCATGACAGCGAACGCCAGAGCCACCTTGACGACCTTCCCTGAAGTGATCCTGCCAAGGGTGACACTCCCGCACATCGATACGACCAGCGTATCAACACTCAAGGGAAGTGCCATCAGAATAATCTCAACTATTGTCATACCTCAATCATTGTGTGTACAAACCTGTGGTCAAACCGTACGGCCTCACATCCGCACGATACAAAAAAGCCGGCACTATGGCCGGAATTCCTGTCTGTTGGCGATTGACCTCCCCAAAGTGAGTTCATCCGCATACTCCAGTTCATCTCCGAATCCCAGTCCCCTTGCTATTGAAGACACCCTGATTCCAAACCCGGCCAACTGACGGTAGATGTAGAATGCCGTGGTCTCCCCTTCCACTCCGCCGCTGAGGGCGAATATCACCTCAACCGAAGCAGCAGGCCCTGCCGCCCCTTCTCCGCTCCGGCTTCCTGCAACTCCCGTTCCCTGAGGATTTTCCACGAAGTCTTCCCCGGACGGCGCCACCGCACCGCACGTCAGAGTCCTCACCCTGTCCACAAGGCGGGATATTGTCAGGTCGGAAGGTCCGATACCGTCTATCGGTGAAATTTTCCCTCCCAGCACATGGTAGACTCCCCTGTACTGGCCTGTATTTTCAATGCTCATCACATCCCTTACCGTCTCCACCACGCAAATGGTATTGTGGTCCCGGCTACGGTCGGAGCATACCGAACAGATATCCCCGTCCGACACCATGCTGCACTGCGAACAATAATGCACTTCATCCCTCAACCGGTTGATGGCGGACGCCAGATGATGCACATTTTCCGCAGGCTGCTTCAGGAGATGCAGGGCAAGCCGCAAAGCACCCTTCCGCCCGACACCTGGCAGGGAACTGATGGCATCCACCGCCTCCTCCAGCAATGCCGACGGATAATTTTCCTTATACATACAGATCCTCCATTTACATCTGTCCCATGAATTTGTCAAAATGTCATTCCATCCATGACCGTAATCCGCCGGACAGGAGTTGTCGTCCGCCATTCCGGGAAATATCATCCAGCCTGCAGACCGGACACAAGTACTTCCACCGGATTCCTCACAAAACGGACGAACGACAGCCCGTATTCCTTCCCGAGATCCCCCAGTTCATTCCGGCATTCATACCCGACGGACCCGGCAACCGCCACATCCGCATCCTCCAGACCGTCCGGAAACGCCTCCGTTTCCCCGTACGGCAGCAGGGACCTCTCGATGAAACTGCGGAGATTCCTGTCTATCAGACAGTCAGCATATTCCTCTCCCCGACAGGAAAAGACAAACGGGGCAAACGAAGCCAGATATCCCGCAGGATTTTCTCCCCTGTACACGTTCTCCACAATCTTCGCGTAGGAAAGTCCGTATTCATCATCGAACCTGTTTCTGATTCCCGATGGCAGCCTGTCCTTTATATAATCGGCAAGCAGAGCCTTTCCGATTGCACTTCCGCTACCCTCGTCTCCCAGGATATATCCTCCCGGACGGATATTGGCGATGATCTTCCTGCCGTCATACACTCCGCTGTTGGACCCGGTCCCCAATATGCACACCAGACCTCTTCTGTCTCCGAGGCCCGCTTCCGCCGCTGCCAGCAGGTCAGTCCCGTAGGCCACTGATGCTTTGGGAAAGACATTCTTCAGCACGGCATCAAGTCCAAGCAGATGTTCCGTCCCGACCACGCCGGCTCCATAATACCTTATGGAAGTGACCCCGGCCGACTTCCCGCCCATACGGTCCGATGCGGAAAGTACAGCCGCAAGAATCCTCTCCCGTCCCATGACGGCAGGATTAATTCCGTCCGTCCTGAACCGGAAGACCGAGCCATCTTCCACGAGAGCCCAATCGGTCTTTGTCCCTCCGGCATCGACCAGCAGTGTCATTTCCGCCATTCTTCGGTCGTTACAGGACTTCAATCAGTTCCACCCTGAACACCAGCGCACTGTAAGGAGGAATCGCCCCCGGAGCGCCTGATTCGCCGTAACCGAGAGAAAACGGTATATAAAACTCATATTCAGCCCCTTCCGACATCAGTTGAAGGCCTTCCGTCCAGCCGGGAATGACCTGGTCCAGACCAAATACCGCAGGTTGGTTGCGGTCAAACGAACTGTCAAACTTGCTGCCGTCGATAAAACGGCCTTCATAATGGCATTTCACCTTGCTTGTCCTGCCCGGTTTCTTTCCGGAACCTTCCTTTATTACCTTATACTGGAGTCCGTCAGGGAGCACTGTCACCCCTTCCTTTTCAGCATTTGCCGCAAGGAATTCCTCCCCTTCCTGCCTGACAGCGGCATTGACTGCAGCCGCTTCCGCTTTCTGCTTTTCCTCTATTTCCTTAAAATACTTGTCCAGAAGTCCGGCCGCCTCTTCAAAACTTACCAGAGGCTTCTCTCCTGTCAGCACCGCTTTCAATCCTGCTGTAAAATCATCAAAGGCAATATCCTTCACTCCTGAAGAAAGCATGTTGTGGGCAATGCTCATACCCAAAGCATAACTGTTTCTGTCCATAAAAATACCAACTTATAGTCATTAAAACCTGCAAATATAATCGGAATATTTGATTATCTTTGCCCCCGCAAGGAAAATATGCCTGCTGCACCGGGCATTTGCGACAGATTCCAAAACATAGGTAAAAGACAATGCATTTCGGAGGAATAATAGTAGGACTGGCGACTTTTCTGATCATAGGGATCTGCCATCCGATTGTAATAAAGGCTGAATATCATTTCGGGACCCGATGCTGGTGGGTTTTCCTGCTTGTCGGAGCCGGATTCTGCACTCTGTCCCTTCTCATTGACAATCTCGTCTGGTCAACCATAACCGGTGTCGCCGCATTTTCGAGTTTCTGGTCCATCCTCGAACTGTTCGAACAGAAGAAAAGGGTCGCAAAGGGATGGTTTCCCAAAAAAGAAAATGGAAAATAACCAGACAACGGATGAATATAATCGGAAACATCCTGTGGATACTGTTCGGAGGGCTGCTGACTGCACTGATGTACTTTGCGGCAGGTCTTCTCATGTGCATCACCATAATAGGGATACCGTTCGGAACACAGTTGTTCAAATTCGGGAACTATGCATTCTGGCCTTTCGGGAGGGAAATCGTGAACGGAGAAGGCAGTGCCGGCTGTCTCTCTACGGTCATGAATGTCATCTGGATCTGCTGCGGATGGTGGGAAATCGCTCTCGTCCACCTGGTCTTCGGGATTCTGTTCTGCATTACAGTCATCGGCATCCCGTTCGGACTCAAGCATTTCCGTCTGGCAATACTCTCTTGTCTGCCATTCGGCAGGGAAATCAGATAAATAAAATTTGCAAAGACGAAAAAAATGTCTACCTTTGCAATCCCTTTCGGCGAAAATCACTCTGGAGGGCAGTTCTTAACGATAATGTTTTCCCGGTTCCGATACCGGAAAGAACACAGACGGGAGCATAGCTCAGTTGGTTCAGAGCGTCTGCCTTACAAGCAGAGGGTCGGGGGTTCGACTCCCTCTGCTCCCACTTCAAAATCAAGCAGTTACAGAAATGTAGCTGCTTTTTTCGTTGTCCGGACTTCCGCTGTTTCAGGGGTAATCATGAAGATACGCTCTCTTGC
>CALVAE010000014.1 GCA_944325465.1 uncultured Bacteroidales bacterium
TGTTCATCGTATTCCGCCTGGCCGGGCTGTACACGCAGGTGGAATACCATACCTCCCGGGGAAGGATTGACATGGTCGTGCAGACCGCGGACTATGTGTATGTCATGGAGTTCAAACTCGACGGCTCGGCGGAGCAGGCCCTGCAGCAGATTGAGGAAAAGCAGTACGCCCTCCCGTTCACCGCAGACTCCCGCAAGGTTTTCCGTATCGGGGTAAACTTCAGTTCCGAGACACGCAATATCGACAGGTGGATCGTGGAATAAACGAATTCCTAACTTATAATATCATCAAAAGTAAGTTGGGGATCGGTATCCATAGAGCGTTTATAATCCAGACACCACTTGTCATACGTTTCCCTGGCAAGACCCTTATGCCCGTTTGAATACAGAAGCCTGCATTTGAGCCTTACAGCGAATTCATCGAGGGGATCGACCCCGAGCATACAATCGACTACCCTGACCAGAAGGGCCTCATCTGATTTTACCCTGGTACTTTTGGCGGATTTCATCATCACTGAGATAACGAGTTCGGAATAAGCCGCCTTATACCGGTCAAGGCAACAGCTCTCATATCCCGGGAGCAATGCACCTCTGGCACACAAACGGAGAATTCTATCCAATACATCCGTGTCCGGTTCCGGAGAATCCATGAAAGACTGCATAAGCGACACAGCCTCCAAATAGTCACATGTAATGTCATCCCCGATAACGAATGTCACGACATTCCTTTTCATCAGGATCCGTATATCTCCGATATCATTGAATATAAGTCGTAACTTATTGAAATTAACGCTCCTGTTATTAGTAGCCGCTGATCTGTCAAGCCCGAACCAGAACACATCAGTAATTTCATCGGTAGGAATCGTATTTTCAGGAAGTCCTCTTGTCCTGAGCAGAAGCCATACGAATAAAGATCGCAATTTAGGAGTAAATTTCGCTGAAAGATCCCTGCCGTCCTTACCGGTAACCTTGAATCCGCCAAGAATTGAAATGACATATCCGGTCCCTCCTGCTCCGGTTACAGGTTTATATTCTGCAGACTCCGGTACCGTTTGTAATTTATGGATTTCCGGAAGAAGGACCTGGTTCTCGGAATCGGACTCACGCCCCGACTCCGGCACTACAGGAACCGTACGAACCCGACATCTCATAATCACTACTCCTGCCGAGACCACGGTCATCAGGGCTACCATGGCAAACATTATCCATATTACGGCTTTGCTATCCGATTTCGGTACAGGCTGCCGTATATCATCTGCCGATATAGGCGGGTATGCCAGCGAGTACACTTTTACCATGTTTTTCCCCTTCTGCTTGGCATTTGCAACAATCGCATACAGACACGAACTGTCCTGACTAAACACCAGTTCAGAATAAGAATCTATATCGTGGTACTGGAATTCTATCGGTTCGGAATAATACTTAAGAGTATCCACATCCGGCTGCAAGGACACAAGTCTCAATGATGTGTTGAATCTCAAACTATTGAAAGCCAACGCATACAAACTTTTATGTCCGGCGTCAAAAACCATTGATGAACTGAACAGCACAGGACCGTCATTATTCCTGAACCGCCCCAGAACCGTACTCTGTCCAGTACGTCGATCGATTTTAAGTACATCATGCAGGAACATCGGAGATTCCTCCTGAAAACCTGAACGGCTGCCGAATCCTCCAAGAACGATGAAATTGCCGGCAGTATCCGTGCAGAAAGAACAGAAATATCTCGGAATGACCGATGATGACAGATCAAGGACTACTCTCTCTCCTGTCCTGACATCTATTTCCGCAAGTCCGGCATAATAACGGTGATTGCCATATCCTCCGAACAGGTACAATCTGGATGAATCCGAATCATAATATTTGCCATGTCCGGTCAAAGGAGGCCATGTCTCATCGAAAGAGCCTTTCCATTCTGAATCTGCAAAATCGTAGAATGCCATCCGACCGCTATGCATACTGTAACTGAAAAGTCTGTCTTCCGCATTGTCATAAACCAACTGGTTGACTGCCCCATGCACAGGTGACCCTTTTGTCCTGACAGCAGACAGTTTTACTCCGTCATCCAGATCGGAAATATACAGGGAATCCTCTCCGGCAATGAAAACTCTTGAAGTTTCCTTATCATACGCCACCATCGGCTGCGAAGACATCTGTACTGAAAGGATTTCTGACCATTCATAATAGTCATCCATTTTCCATATCCCGTTGACGGCTTCGGCCCTGACTCCTGACTCTTCATCATATTCATCGTTTCCAGTATGCCTGTCCAAAGGCCACCAGCAACATAGCCGGTCTCCGTCATACAGCCTGATATCCTTTATAGTAATCGGAGGGACATCTGTCGTGAAGAACATCCGGTCATCATTCTTGCCGAATATTATCCTGATATTCTTCAGATTGAGCAAACAGAAAGGAATATGACGCGAAACATTGTCAATAGTACATTCTATACCCCCCCCCCGGACAACGTTTTCCCAAAAGTATCGGGTCCCGATACAGAAAGCCGGACATGATACCAACGGCCTTCTTCGAGATGCAAGTCACCATCGAAGTCTGCGTTCCCCACAGACTGATGTCTGTCTATGCAGACAATGCTGAGCCTGTCCGCCCTGATATTGGATATCATGTCGACCGACGTGTTTTCGGAGACTATCCGGAACACATAGCCGTAACTCAGGTCTTCATTGTCGAAACAGATATCGAATTCAAGGGTCATGCTGTCCTTGAAAGAAAAACTCTTATCCGGATCCAGATACAGTCCTGTCCGATCCTCTGGATTGAATGAATGTGATTTGAAAGAAAGACCGTACCCAACTCTGCTGTCCGAGACGGCATAGGCGGTTAAAGTCCATAACAACAGAGCCAAACAAATGAACAATCTCTTTACAGGCATACTTCCCTTAAAAATTCCGATTGCAAATGTAAAATATTTATTCCAGAATTTTAGCAGAAATCATAAGGTCCTTAACCGGCCTGGCCGGATCATTGGTCATGATACGGACCGTCTGGAAGAACTTTCCGGAGGGAAAATTGCCAAACCGGACAATGACGCTGAACCGGTTAGTCTGCCCCGGGTCAAGAGACAGTCCTTTCGTCAGCGTACAGTCAAGCCCTTCCGGACAACCGACATCCCGAATCACAAGAGGAGCCTTTCCAATATTACGGATTGTGTACGAAACCGTTCTGTCCGGAGAACCGGCAGGAATTTCATCAAGATTGAGGTAGGAATTGCTTATGCTGACTGCAGGAACAGGCTCGCCGGCCTTTCCCTCAAAATTTTCTGTCACCGCTATTTCCGCAGATATCACAGTTATGTCCGGATAGCCCTGTACTTTGACGGAAAAACAGTCTTTGTAGAAACCGGCATTCTCAAGTGAATGTTCTGGCAAATAAGTCATTATTATTTCCGCTTTCTCTCCAGGGGGAATTATTCCCGGATGCCAGACTCTGAATGCACATGACGGACTGCCAGTGCGTACACCGGAACCTTCTATATGCAAGATTAAGGGGACCGCAGTAGTATTGAGGCATCTTACGGACATGCTTTTTGATTGTCCGGCCGTAATCCTTCCGAATTTGAAATCCGTCCTGTCAAGCCTTAATCCGGATTGGAGAAGAACAGGATATTCTTCCTCCACAGGTTTCTGTCTCGGGATGATATCTGCTGTGAAAGTCAGAAGGAAGTCCGACTTCGGCTTCGTCGTAACCCTCACGCTCTTGGATATCTTTCCCGGATAACCGTACGGACTGAATGCTACACGGATTTCTCCCTGTTCACCGGGAAGGAATGTCCTTGCGGACGCTGCCGCTCGGGTGCACTTGCAGTATACATTGATATTGGTAATGGTTACAGTGTCCTTGCCTGTATTGGTGAACCTGTATGAATGGACCAGTTCAGCCCCTTCTTCCCTTGCCTTTCCGAAATCGTATGAAAGCCCATCTTCAAAGACAAGATAAGAAACTTTTTCCTGTCCTCCACAGGAAAGGGAGGGCAGGAAAAAGATCATAAGTACAAGTGCGAATAATTCACGCATAGAATTTCATTCCATTTCGGGAATCACTCTCCGGCAGGAGCAGCAAGCCCGGTACAACTTGTGATAGTGGACATATCAACTATTCCTCCGCTATCCTCAACCGTGACTATGGCATCCGCGGAAATGACTCCGGTCTCCATGTAATGCTTGAATATACACAGACCTACTACCGCATCGGTAGATTCGCGAGGGAATGAGACGGATGTATTCCTCAACGTAACGTTTCCTCCGATATGCTCTATGGAATCAAAGCCTCGGAACCCTTTGGCATCACGGGTGAAGGCAGGGCAGTCGATGATGGTGAAATCGCCTCCGACAGACTTGATGACACCTGGAGCATTATTATATGTGAAATCCCAGAAGCCATCTACTCCTTCGATATGGAAATCTCCTCCTACCGTTTCAAGCGCACGGAAGAATCTTGCACTGAATCCTCTCATAGGACCGATGATACGGACATCCCCTCCGACTTCCTTCAGTCCGGTGAACGGATCCCAGTCCGCAGGGAAATTAGGGCAGTTATCGATAACTACATCCCCATTCAGACTTGTCATCTTCAGGCCGTTAGGGTTGATATTCGCTTTTATATCAGAGAATACGATACCTCCTGTAATATTAATGAATTCCAGACACTGATCCGTACTCATCCAGTCCGTATCCGTATCAATTCCGGAGAACGTCAATGTTCCTTCGATTGTAGCGATTCTGTCATCAATACTCCTTAGTGCGGCTTCTGTAAAATCATCTCCGGTAATGAACAGGTCATGTACGGTTTCCTTGCTCTCAGGATCTGCCGCAGCAAGGAATTCCTGCAACTGCTCCTGTCCCATGATCACATAACTTTTGGCAGTGATGTCCGGATTACATGACGGAACATCCGCAATATCCATAGGAGCATTGTCCTCGCCTGTGGCGAGAGTAATCGTTGCATCGGCACTGATGGCACCCATATTGAGGAGGTCCTTGATCAGGCAGAGTCCGACGCAGTCATCACCATCGACAACTCCAGAAGATACCGGCATCTTAGGGTTGTTTCCGCTGATCACTACATTGCCACCGATATGGATAAGGCTTTCAAATCCGGCCAGACTCCAGAGAGATTCATTGTCCTGGATTATAAGATCACCGCCTATCTGCTCTATCTGCATCATAGGATAGCCTTCCTCAATATTGTTGTCAAGCGACCATACTCCTGTAATACCGGAAAGTTCCATGCTTCCTCCTACCTTGCGGAGACTGCTGAAGAGAGAACCGTACATATTGTTGCCTCCTCTTATTATCAGATCTCCCGCAATCTCGGAGATATTGGCAAGATCATAACTCCAACTGAGGACAAAGTTAGGACAGTTCTCGATAATGAAGTCACCTCCGATTGCAGTATATGCCGTAAATCCATTAGGATTGACAATGCTCGGCATATTTCGGAAAATTATATCTCCCTGACAATCAACGTGAGGGAAGAACTTGTTGGTATCAAACCAATCACCGGTATTTTCCGATCCTATGCCATCGAGAATCAATGTACCACGGACTGCACTTACTTTCTGTGCAATACTGCCTAGCACATCTGCCGTCACATCGTGTCCTGTCACTGTCAGATTGCGGAGTTCGAGTTTCTCCCCTTCAGGGACAGATGCGACAAACTCATCAACTTCCGCCTTGCCGTTCAGTTCATAATCATTATATACATTGACAATCCAGTCTTCTTCGCCGACAGTGAACGACCCGAGATTCTTGTTGCCGTTACGTCCTACTGTAACGACTTCCGCGGTGGTCGTGGTGTATGTCGCATCCAGCCCCGCATTCTCGAACACAAGCTGAAGTCCGCTGTACTCACCCGGAGCGACAACGAAATAGTAGGTCTGACCGGAAGTGAGGGTGCCGGTAGCATCAGGATTACTGTCGGATGGCTGGGCCGCCACAAGCCGGACATAGTTCACCGCTCCGGATGTCGGAGCCATCACAGGAAAATCACCGCTTACATCCACAGTGACTGCACCGGACATCGCCGCCGCTCCATCTGCAGACTGAAGCCTGATTCCTGATATTCCTTCTCCATTGACCGTCAGGCCGACAATGGCTCCGGCATTGCGGAACTGGAGCACATCATCTTCTGCTGCCTTGGCTACCGAGATGTTGGAGCCGACTGCAAAAGAACCTGCGACTGCAGTCTGGTCTGTAGGAAGGACTGTGGAAACTACAGTCCCGGATATTGTCGCACTTTCATTGTACGGGTATACCCCGTAGTAGACATCAGCGACTGTGGCCATCCCTTCGAAAGTCGCCGCGCCACCTTCAAGTCCGCTTTCAGATGCCCTTATATTGGACGCCGTGAACTGGCTGTTGTTCCCGTTCGCGAATACCGATATCTGGTCTCCTGGTGTCCAGATGACATTGTAGTCAGATGTGAGAGCGGTCTTCGTCCCTGCATTGTGATCCACAACTCCGGTGAAACTCATTTTTATGAGTTCCTGGTCTGCCGGTGTCTCCATCTCTTTGGTACAGCCTGCCAGCGCAAGGGCTGCAGCCGCACATATTATGGTCTTGTTGATTGTTTTCATCGCATTAAGTTATATTATCAGTTCCATCCTGTCACATCGTCCGGATCATCGAACTTCTCACCGTCTCCGCTCTTGTCCCCCTCGTATGTTGCAGAGCAGGAAAGGATTGTAGAATAATCTACAGGAACTCCATCATCGCTGATGGTTATGACAGCATCCTTGCTCAGGAAACCGTTGTCCTGAAGATCCCTGATTACACAGAGTCCGACGCAGTCCTGTCCGTCAACGACCCCGCTCTTGACAGGCATCTTGCCATAATCGGTGACCGTTACATTCCCGCCGAGATAGGTCAGGGTCTCGAAACCGTTCATCCCCCAGAAGTTCGGAATATTTGAAAGGACCAGATCCCCTCCTATTGTCTCCATTTCCATTCCATCAAAGAAATACAACTGTCCATCGGCCAGATCCTTGACTATAAAGTCTCCTCCGACTTCTTTCAATGACCGGAACTGCTGACCACTAAAGAAATCTCCGGAAGCTATAAGTTGGAAATCTCCTCCGATCTTTTGAATGGATTCGAAACCATGCCAGTTGTTGAACAGCAGTTTAGGGCAGTTCTCCAATATAAGGTCTCCCTTGATCTCATGAATGACCTGGAATCCGTTAGGGTTGATGGATCCGGTAACATTCCTGAATACGATGCTTCCATCAAAAATATAGTTATGGACCATTGCTGACAGGAACTTCTCGGTACTGAAACTCTCTACAGTAGGATCCGTAGCCCAGGTAAGGTTTTCCAAAGTCAATGTTCCCTCCACTGCATACACCCTTTCTGCCAGACGGTTGATGGCATCAGCGGTTATGTCGCTTCCGGTAATGGTGAGATTGTTGACAGTCTCATCCGTTATCCCTGCATTGAGGAATGTCTCGAGCTGGGCCTGGCTGGTGATCGTATAACTCTGTGCCTCTCCTGGGAGCGTGCCATCGCATGATGGAAGCGTGGACAGGTCAAGAGGAGCGGAAGATGAGCCGAGCCTTACGCTGGCCGTAGAACTTACTATGCTCATATTCAGATATTCCCTGATAATACAGTAACCGACTCCTGTCTCATCCGAAATAGTCGGAATCGCACCGTTGTCAGTAATGATGACATCTCCGCCTACTCTGGTAAGTCTGTCAAGTCCTGCAAGGCTTGTAAGGGTAGTGTTGCCTGTGATATTGATGCTTCCGCCTACGCTTGTAAGGGCGGCACCTGCAAATGATGTAATGTCACCGTTGTCCTCTATCATCAGGTCTCCTCCGACTGTAGCAAGGGCCGTAAACGAAGCCCCTTCTCCTATGCGGACTGATGTATTCCTGAGGGCAAGGCTTCCTTCCACTGCAGCAAGGGAGCCGAAACCCTGCCCGAGCGACGGACAGTTCTCGATCACGAGGTCTCCACCAACAGTCTCGTACGCAGCGAATCCGGCCGCGTTCTCGAGAGATGGACAATTACTGATGGTTATGCCTCCCTGGCAGTCGATTACATCAAAGAATCCGGCGGTCGTAGTCGCACCGACATTGTCCCAGACCACATTTCCGCTGACTGCGCCTACCCTCTGGCTGATCTTTGCCATGATCTCATCCGTCACATCCGATCCGGTAATGGTCAGGTCAACTACTTCCTCCTTCGGATCAGGAAGCAGTTCACAGAAGACATTCACCTCTTCCGCACCGTCAAGGACATAACTCTGCCCTGTAGGCGGACGGAGAATCCAGTCTACATCATTGACAAAGTCGATGTCATAGACTGTCACCGTATTGCTTTCCAGAGTGATGGCATCTTCCTCGACAGGAATTTCAGCCGTAAGTCCCTGCGCATTGGTTGCGACCAGAGTCAATCCTGATATTTCTCCAGGAATAACGGCAAAATAATAAGTCTGACCGTCTTCCGGATTTCCTTCAAGGTCAATCCTGGCTGAACCGGAAATCGCAGTGACACGTCCTGAACCGGTATTGAACCGTACCCTTCCTGCAAGACGGTCATCCTCCCCCGGAGCAGACAGTGCAAGGCTCTCTACATCCCCTGTACACCGGATGCCGACAAGAGCGACCATATTCTTGAATTCCATCTGCTCCGAAGATGTTCTTGCTACCGCAAGCATCGCATTCGGATCGGCACTTCCCGCTGTCAGAGTCTGGACTTCAGGAAGCATGGCGGTGATATTGTCCCCGCTGCTGGATGCGTCCGCAATATAAGGATAGAGGGCAAGATAAGTCTCCGACTCGGCTACTTCACCGGAAAATTCTGCTGTCGCTCCATCTGCAGAGACGGCTGTAATCTGATAGTTGGTCCTGTTCGAGAACACGGAAATCGCATCATCCGCATCCCATTCCACAGAAAGGTCATCCATAAGGGAAGCCTTCGTTGCAGACTGGTAGTCCTCGAAACTTGCAGTCCAGGAAGCGGTCACCATCACCGGTCCGTCTCCTCCGGGCTGGTTCGGCTCTTTTTTGCAAGCCGCAAAGGCAATTATCATTGCCAGAGCGCCTAAGGTTAATGTGTAAAAGTGTTTCATAATGATTGTGATTATGTTGTAATATGTTCAGCGTCTATCTTACCGGGCGCGGGATGGAATACTCAATCTCCTCCTCCGCATACACCCTCACATAGTCTACGTACATATCCGTGCCGTTGCCGTAGCGTTCCAGATCTATTCCCCAGCCGCTGATCCCTCCGATTGCATAGTTGATAAGGAACAGATGAGGGAAGTCACGCGACACATCGTTGGTAGGATGACGGAACACCTCGATATTGTCGCAATAATAGATAGTGTAATCGAGGTCAATACGTACAGCATAGGTATGGAACGTGGTCGACCAATAGGATTTGCCTCCGATTTCCATCATAGGGACTACATGCCCCAGATGCTCCTTGTCTGTCCCGTCCGGATTCTTCTGTCCCCAGAAATGACTGCAGATGGAATATCCGGGATGGTTCGGATTGCCGGGGCCTACACCTCCATATGCCTCGATAATGTCAAGTTCATCCCCGTTGGATCCCTGATCCAGACCTGTTATGGTCCAGAATGCCGGCCAGGTGCCGGGAGCGGACTGGGCAGTGAAACGGCATTCAAGATAGCACGGAGCCTTGACCCAGAAGCCTTCGCCATCCATATTGACAGATGCTATCAGTCCTGAACTGCCATTTGTCCCGGGCCTCTTGCGGGCCGCTATCTTGAGATATGTATCCCTCTGGAAGAACGGATTGTCCGGTCCGTCGGCATCTGCGAACTGCCAGCCGCTGAAATCCCCGAACCGAGGCTTGTGCGCATTGTATCTCGCCCCCCTGCCATCATTCGATATCGACAGAGGACCGTCGAAGTCATCGGTATATATCAGTTTCAGGCCTTCCGCTCCCGGAGGATCCGCAGACGGAATGCCCTGGTTCCATCTGACTCCGCCTGTATTGTAGAGCTGGAGCTCGAAAAAGTCTTTCTTCCCATCAT
>CALVAE010000015.1 GCA_944325465.1 uncultured Bacteroidales bacterium
ATGTCGGCTCGTCACATCCTGGGGCTGGAGCAGGTTCCAAGGGTTCGGCTGTTCGCCGATTAAAGTGGCACGCGAGCTGGGTTCAGAACGTCGTGAGACAGTTCGGTCTCTATCTGTTGTGGGCGCAAGAAGTTTGAGGAGGACTGACCTTAGTACGAGAGGACCGGGTTGGACGGACCACTGGTTAACCGGTTGTGGCGCCAGCTGCACCGCCGGGTATCCACGTCCGGTCAGGATAAGCGCTGAAAGCATCTAAGCGCGAAGCCGTCTCCAAGATGAGTGTTCCCTAGAGGGCCGTGGGAGACTACCACGTCGATAGGCAGGAGGTGTAATGACAGTGATGTCAGAGCCGACCTGTACTAATAGCCCGAGACCTTCCGAGGAGTGAGGCTTTCGAGGCCGGATTATCTTTCCCAGGGGCATAGCGGGTAGAGCGAGGGCGCTACCTGCACAAATAGACACCGGTGGCGATGGCAGCGGGGAACCACCTCTTCCCATACCGAACAGAGCCGTTAAGCCCGCCAGCGCCGATGGTACTGCCCGAAAGGGTGGGAGAGTAGGTTACCGCCGGTATTTTAGGGAGAGTGACATTGAGTCGTAAGACTTGAAGTCACTCTCCTTTTTTTGATACGTCGGTGCATCAGATCCTTCACTCCGCCTGGCGGCTCCGTTCAGGATGACAAGCAAAGCCTTCGTTCAAGATGACAGAACAACGGCTCCGTTCAGCGTCATACTGTCATTCCGAGGGACCTCCCTGTCATTCTGAGCGCTTCCCTGTCATTCTGAGTGCCAACGAAGAATCTGAATTGGAATTTACCGATTTATTGGTAAATTTGTCGTTCTAATGACAAGAGATGAATAGATTGTATAGTCTGGACGGGATTGTCTCCAGGATAATCTCGTCACGTAAGGGTTTGACAGAGATGGAGGCGGAAGCATTGTCATGCAGTGCTTCAACGGAAGAACTCCTGTCTGCTGCTGAAAGAGTCACCAGGAGTTGTGCTCCTTTGAAGTTTGACACCTGCTCCATAATCAATGCTAAATCCGGTAGATGTCCTGAAGACTGCCATTGGTGTGCCCAGTCTGCGCATTATCATACGGGAGCCGCTGAATACCCATTAAGTCAGGATGACGAAATTGTCAGTGCTGCCCTGACTTCATGGAATCACGGTATAGGCAGATTCTCCTTCGTGACAAGCGGCAGGGCCCTGTCTGACGCTGAAATTGACAGATTGTGCACGGTGGCACGCAGAATACGCGGTGAATGCGACATCTCATTATGCATGTCATCCGGATTGCTTGATGCCGGTCAGTTCGTCAGAATCAGGGAAGCCGGCATATCTAGGTATCATTGCAATCTTGAGACGGCTCCTTCCTTTTTCAATACATTATGCACGACTCATGACCAGCAGCAGAAGATTGATACATTGAATGCGGCGAGGGAGGCAGGGCTTCAGATCTGCAGCGGCGGCATCATCGGAATGGGTGAAACGGAAAGTCAGCGGATAGAACTTGCCTTTACCTTGAAAAGGATAGGCTCTTCTTCGGTCCCTGTAAATGTCCTGTGCCCTGTCAAGGGGACTCCATTGGAAAATACCCCCTTTATCAGTGATGAGGAAGTATTGAGATGTGTCGCTTTCTTCCGGCTGATCCTGCCGGAGGCTTATCTGCGTTTTGCCGGTGGGGTCGCCAGATTCCCGGAGAAGACCCTGGTCCGGGCATACAGGACCGGTATCAACGCGGCGATTCTGGGTGATATGCTCACGACTGCAGGAGAGGATATAAGGACAAATATTAAGATGATAGAGGAGGCTGGATATGCATTCTGACATTAGAATAGATTTTGATAAGGTGACGGACTCTTTTGACAGGGATCATCTGTGGCATCCGTACACTTCCACAACGAATCCATTACCGACATACAAGGTGAAATCGGCCTCAGGCTGCCGTATCACACTGGAAGACGGAACGGAACTTGTCGAGGGAATGTCATCATGGTGGTGCGCGGTACACGGATACAACCATCCGGTGCTTAACAAGGCGGTAACGGAACAGATTGGCAGGATGTCACATGTGATGTTCGGGGGGCTTACCCACGAGCCTGCCGTGGCTCTGGGAAAATTACTGCTGGATATACTTCCTGAAGAACTGACCCATATATTCTATGCGGACAGCGGTTCGGTAGCGGTGGAAGTGGCAATGAAGATGGCCGTACAATACCAGTATGCATGTGGAAAGACAGGAAAGACAAACTTCGTTACAATCCGTTCAGGATATCACGGTGATACATGGAATGCAATGTCTGTGTGCGACCCTGTTACCGGTATGCACAGTATTTTCGGCAGCGCGTTGCCTGTCAGGTATTTCGTCCCCCAGCCCCGCAGCAGGTTCGGAGGGCAGTGGAATCCTGAGGATATTGCTCCTCTGAAGGATATTCTTGACAGATACGGAGAAGACATAGCCGCACTGATACTTGAACCTGTCGTGCAGGGAGCCGGAGGAATGTGGTTCTATCATCCCCAATTCCTGGTGGAAGCAGTCAGGTTTTGCAGGGAAAGGGGAGTACTGGTCATATTTGATGAAATCGCGACTGGATTCGGAAGGACGGGGAAACTGTTTGCCTGTGAACATGCAGGAGTCGTTCCTGATATAATGTGTATCGGCAAGGCTCTGACCGGAGGATATATGACAATGTCCGCCGTCATTGCCACTGACAAGGTGGCCGGTACGATATCGGACAATTATCCGTATGCCTTTATGCACGGTCCGACCTTTATGGGTAACCCTCTGGCATGTGCAGTAGCCCGTGCTTCAGTCAGGCTTCTTCTTGATTCAGGATGGGAAACCAGGGTCAGTTCGATCCGGGAGCAACTGGAAAGGGAACTCGCTCCGGCAAGGGATTTCCCTCAGGTGGCTGATGTGAGGGTACTTGGCGCCATCGGGGTAATTGAAATGAAGAATCCGGTTGATATGGCTTCCATCCAGCGGCGTTTTGTGGAAGAAGGGGTCTGGGTAAGGCCTTTCGGAAGGCTTGTATATGTGATGCCTCCTTTCATTATCAGCAGTGCGGATCTGACATTTCTGACATCGGCACTTCTTAAAGTCGTGTCGGAACAGTGAGTCCGCAATCGGAGGGGACGAGGCTCCGGCTGCGGCCCTATGCCGGATTATCGGGATTATAAGGAACACGAATATGAATGGTAACGTATATTTTGTGAGCGGTATCGATACGGATGCCGGGAAAAGTTATGCTACAGGCTATATGGCCAGATTGTGGAACGAATCGGGGAAACGGACCGTCACACAGAAACTTGTCCAGACCGGAAATGACAGTTTTTCCGAGGATATAGAACTCCACAGGAAGATAATGGGCTGCGGAATCCTTCAGGAAGACAGGGAGCGGCTGACTATGCCTGAAATATACACATACCCTTGTTCACCTCATCTTGCTGCGGAGATTGACGGGAGGCCGATAGATTTCGGCAGGATAGAGGCTGCAACAGAGGAACTTTCCAGAAGATATGATGCTGTGTTGCTGGAAGGTGCAGGCGGGCTGATGGTCCCTCTTACCAGATCTCTGCTGACCATCGATTATGTCAGGGAGAAAGGATATCCGCTTATATTCGTCACTTCTGGCCGTCTTGGCAGCATAAGCCATACCTTGCTTGCCCTTGAAGCCGTGAAATCGAGGGGTATACGTCTTGAAGCACTTGTCTTCAACATGTTTCCTCGGGAAGAGGATACCACGATAGCCGATGACACGCAGGAATACCTGAAAGATTATCTGGCCGTGAATTTTCCGGATGCAGGATATATGACTGTTCCGATAATGGTTCTTTAAGCATATATTCGGCAATTTGCAAGTAAACTTGCATTGCTCTCGGCTTCTGCGTATATTTGCGTATAAGATTAAACGGGACAGTTATGAAAACCAGATTCAAGATTGTCGTGCTGGCAGTGGCAATCGCTGTTGCATGCACGGATGCGTTCGCGCAGTTCGGCGTGAATGTCAGTTATATGAATTCGACTACTTACAGTAGATTGGATGGGGCGGAAAACCCGTCAACATCGGGGACCAACGGCTTTGCGGTCGGGATCGACCACAATATCAGGCTTATAGGCAATATCCTTTCGATACAGCCGGGAATCTATTACCAGCATCTCCTCAGGTCTGAGGATATTGCGGAAATCTCCGGTCTGGTGGCCAACACTACATTTACCGAGAACTTTCTTGCAATCCCGATTCATGTCAAGGTGGGCTTCAACCTTGTGCCCAAGGATATCCTCAAACTGTACGTTTTCGCAGGTCCGACTTTCTCAATAGGCCTGTCATCCACGGATAAGGTCTCTGTGTCAGGATCGGTTATGGGCCAGAATGTAGGCGGAGAATTTTCATACAATTACTATAACGGGAAAATCAAGTCAAGTTCCGATGCCCTCCAGTCGGTGGTGGACACTTATTTCAATCCGGAATCAGAAGGTCAGAGGCAGAGGTTCGACATGATGCTCGGCGGAGGCGTAGGCCTGCAGGTAGTCCGTTTCCTTGACATAAAGGTCGGATATGATTACGG
The DNA here is from genome assembly GCA_944325465.1 of uncultured Bacteroidales bacterium. Classification (GTDB taxonomy): domain Bacteria; phylum Bacteroidota; class Bacteroidia; order Bacteroidales; family UBA932; genus Cryptobacteroides. The sequence continues at coordinate 4,572 of CALVAE010000015.1, forward strand.
TATGCTGAACAGGTATGCCGGGGATATGGCAGACCGTGGGACGGCGCACCGCGGTCAGTTCTATGTAGGGGTCGGGGTGAGACTTTAGCCGGACCATCAACAGGTAAATCAATGTATAGGAAAAATATGAAAGATCAGATGGAAACGATGAAAGATTATATCGAGAAAAACCGTGACAGGTTTTTCGAGGAACTTTTCTCCTTGCTCAGGATACCTTCGGTGAGTTCTCTTGAAGAGCACCGTCCCGATATGCAGCGTTGTGCGGAACGGCTTGCCGGACTTCTGAAGGAGGCGGGCGCGGATGAAGCCTCGGTCTGTCAGACCTCCGGACACCCGGTAGTATTCGCCTCCAGGCATGTTTCGGACGATGTCCCTACCGTATTGGTGTATGGACATTATGATGTACAGCCGGTCGATCCGATAGAGTTGTGGAAATCCGATCCTTTCGAGCCGGAAATCCGTGACGGTGCCATATATGCGAGGGGAGCGAATGATGACAAGGGGCAGTTGTTCATGCACCTAAAGGCGTTTGAATACCTTGTGGCGACAGGCAGCCTCAGGCATAACGTGAAATTCATCTTCGAGGGTGAGGAGGAGATCGGAAGTCCGTCCCTGGCGGAGTGGGCCAAGGAGCACAAGGACCAACTCTCTGCGGACATTATCCTTGTATCCGATACTACAATGATATCGGAGTCGGTCCCTTCCATTAACTGCGGAATGCGCGGCCTGTCATACGTGGAAGTGAAGGTTACTGGTCCGGACAAGGATCTGCATTCAGGCCACTACGGCGGTGCCATAGCCAATCCGATCAATGTCCTGTGCGATATGATATCATCTCTGATCGACAAGGACGGGCATATTACGGTAAAGGGGTTCTATGACGATGTGGTGAATCTTTCCGATGAGGACAGGGCGCAATTGGCAAGGGCTCCGTTCGATCTTGAAGAATACAAGAGATTCCTTGGAATCAGCGAAGTGAAAGGAGAGGCAGGCTATACCACTCTGGAAAGGACAGGAATCAGACCATGCCTTGATGTCAATGGAATATGGGGCGGATATACAGGAGAGGGGGCCAAGACGGTCATTCCTTCGGTGGCCCATGCGAAAATATCTATGCGCCTTGTCCCGAATCAGGACAGCGAGACGATTACCCGTCTTTTCGAAGAGCATTTCAAGGCCATAGCGCCGGATTATGTGAAGGTAGAGGTGACTCCTTGTCATGGCGGAAACGGATTCCTGATACCGATTTCGTCAAAGGCATACCAGGCCGCGTCACGTGCGATGACGGAAGTATACGGAGTCGAGCCTGTGCCTAGCAGAGGCGGAGGCAGTATCCCGATTCTTGCGGACCTGCAGAGAATACTCGGCATTGATCCCCTGCTGATGGGATTCGGTCTTGAAAGGGACACTATCCATTCTCCGAATGAAAGTTACCTGCTCAGCCAACTATTTGCGGGAATGGAGTCCATTGCCTTGTTCTACAGATATTTCTGATGAAATGAACATTATATAATAGGATGGATTATGAATAGAGAACAGTTATATGCGCAGATTCTGAAGAAAAAGTCAGTCCTTTGTGTCGGACTTGATTCCGAATTTTCAAAAATGCCGGAACATATCAAGGCCCATGCATTGAAAGGGGAAGTGGCGGCGATGGGGCAGCTTTTCAAGGGAAAGGCCAGATCCATAGTGGAATTCAACAAGGCGATAATCGATGCTACTGTTCCGTATTGTGTGGCTTACAAGCCTAACCTTGCCTTTTATGAAGGATACGGACTAGATGGAATAAGGGCGCTGGAAGCCACAGTGGATTATATCAGGACGAGTTATCCGGAAATGTTCATCATAGCGGATGCCAAAAGAGGGGATATAGGAAATACGGCAAGAATGTATGCGAAGGCCTTTTTCGAGACCATGGATTTCGATGCCGTGACTCTGGCTCCGTATATGGGAGTGGACAGCGTTACTCCTTTCCTGGAGTACAAGGACAAGTGGGCGATTGTACTCGCTCTTACTTCCAATGCTTCCGCAGCGCAGTTCCAGATGGCCGTCAAGGACGGCAGGCCGCTCTATCAGGCTGTCATCGAGGAGATGATGTCGATATCGACTCCTGATAATATGATGTTTGTAGTAGGGGCGACCAAGGCGGACAAACTGGCGGAGATCAGAACTTTCTGCCCGGACAATTTCCTGCTTGTGCCGGGAGTGGGAGCACAGGGAGGTTCTGCGGAAGAGGTCATCGTAAACGGAGCCAATGACCATGCGGGACTGCTGATAAATTCGTCCCGTGCGATCCTTTATGCAGACAGTTCCGAGAATTTCGCCCGTGCCGCCGCCAAAGTCGCACAGACCACAGCCAACTACGACCGGTAAAGGAATGAACGGCCGGTTTCGGCCGTTTCCAATGTAATCCAGGCTGCCTGTACTCTATGTATCGGCAGCCTGGATGTTGTCATTGGGGAAATGTACTCCCCATGAGGAGCGGAGGCTGTCCATGATTTCCATTACCAGCAGTGTCTCGCTATGAGGCATATAAGCAGTCTCCGTCCTGCCCCGGCCGATGGCTTCAATGCAGGCTCGGACCTGGTATTCGAATCCTGTAATCTGCTCAGGCGCGTTGTATGTGCGGACAAGAGAATGATTCGCGTCATAAAGTTCCGCCTTGAGCGGATTGTTGATGTTGTCACATACGATATAGCCCTTGTCTCCGCATACGATGCCCTGACGGTCGCTTGCACACAGGGCTGTGGACTGGAGGTCGGCAATCCTGCCGTCGGTGTACCTGAGGGTGATGCTGTTCTGCAGGTCCACGCCCGTATCCGACTTCATGCACGATGAAGAGATGTCGGAAAGTTCTGTCCCGAACATCATTAAGGCAAAGTTCAGGGCATATACTCCCAGATCCAGCAGTGCGCCTCCTCCGAGTTCCGGACGGATCAGCCTTTCCTTGTCAGCCACGGGATAGCCCAGGTGTGCAGACAGCATCATGGGCCGTCCTATCGCCCCGCTGTCGACGACTTCCTTGATTGTCTTGCTGAAAGGCATATATCTGGTCCAGATGGCTTCGGCCAGGAAGATGCCCTTTTCTTCGGAAATCCTTATCACTTCCGCGGCCTCGCGGGCATTCGCCATGAATGCTTTCTCACAGAGTACCGCTTTCCCGTGGTCGAGGCACATCATGACGTGGCGATAATGGAGGGAATGAGGGGTCGCGACATAGACAAGATCAACGGCGGGGTCTTTCACGAGTTCTTCATAGGAACCATAGGCTTTCGTGAATCCGAACTGTCCTGCAAATGCAGCAGCCTTGTCATATTGTCTGGATGCGACTGCATATGCTTCCACATCAGGCATTGCGTTTATCGTAACGGCCATCTTCACGGCGATGTGCCCTGCCCCTATTATTCCTATTCTGAACATGTCGGATCTATTGTTATGATATTGGACGCCTGAAGTTCCTTGGCAAGACCTCCTTCTCCGGTCTCCTTGTAGAGTGACGGAAGGTCCTTGCCGGTCTGTTTCATTACCCTGACCACGTGGTCGAATGACACTCTGTGAAGTCCGTCAGTGTACAGCGCGTATATATTCGCATCAAGAGCCCTGGCGGCGGCGTATGCATTCCTTTCGATGCATGGGATCTGCACCAGACCGCATACAGGGTCGCAGGTCATTCCCAGATGGTGCTCCAGTCCCATTTCTGCCGCATATTCGATCTGCGACGGACTGCCTCCCATCAGTTGGTTGGCGGCTGCGGCTGTCATCGCACATGCGACTCCGACCTCTCCCTGACATCCGACTTCAGCCCCGGATATCGAGGCGTTCTGCTTTACGACATTGCCCACAAGGGCGGCTGTGGCCAGTGAGCGGATTATCCTCTTGTCGCTGTATGCATAGACCTTCTTAAGATGGTAGAGTACCCCGGGAAGCACTCCGCAGGACCCGCAGGTGGGAGCGGTGACAATGGTCCCTCCGCAGGCATTCTCCTCGCTGACGGCCAGTGCGTAGGAGAAGATGAGTCCCCTCGTCCTGAGCACATCCTTATAGCCCTCTGCCCTGATGAAGTAATTGGCGGCCTTTCTCCGCATGCGCAGCGGTCCCGGCAGTGCCCCTTCCTGGTCGATGCCCCGTTCAACGGCTGCCTGCATCGCTTTCCAGACTTCCTGGAGGTAGTCCCATATCTCAGGATCCTCGATACTGTCCACGTATTCCCAGTATGCCCTTCCGTTTGCGTTGCACCAGTTGAGCAGTTCGGTCATGGTGTTCAGAGGATAAATGTCCGGACTGTCGTTTATCTCCAACTGGTCGCACTTTATGGCACCGCCTCCGACACTGTAGAAAGTCCATTCATCCTTTGCCTGTCCTTCTGAGTCTTCGACGGCGATTTTCATGGCGTTCGGATGGGCCGGCAGGAAGATCTTCGGCTGCCACTCTATACTGACATTTCCGGCAGGGGAGAGCGCCTCTTCGATGGCCGTATCCGTAAGATGTCCTTTCCCTGTCGCGGCAAGGGAGCCGAACAGTGTCACCTTGAATGAAGAGACCCCGGGATGGTGGGCCAGGTATATTTTTGCAGCCCTGTGAGGGCCCATAGTGTGGCTGCTTGACGGCCCTTTGCCTATCTTGTATATTTCCTTTATGCTTTTCATCTCGGTATAATCCGTTTACAGATACAGATTGAAGTAGTCAGTTACCTTGTCCATGAGATGGACCCTTTCCATGCCGTACATATTATGCTGGGCTTTCGGATACGGGAAAAAGTCTACCTGTATGTTGTGGTCTATGCATGTCTGGATGAAATTCAGGCAGTGCTGCCATACTACCGTATTGTCCACGGCACCCTGGCATATAAGCAGTTTGCCCTTGAGGTCCGGAGCCTTGTTGATAAGGCTTGTCAGGGCATAGCCGTCCGGATTGGACTGCGGCGTCTCCATATAGCGTTCCCCGTACATCACCTCATACCATTTCCAGTCGATTACCGGTCCTCCGGCAACGGCGACCTTGAATATGTCCGGATAGTTCGTTATCAGAGAGATGGTCATGAATCCGCCGTAACTCCATCCGTGTACTCCGATGCGGTCCTTGTCGACGAACGGGAGGTCCATAAGCATCTTCATTCCGGCAATCTGGTCTTCCATTTCCACCTGACCGCATTGTCTGTGGATGGTCTGCTCATATTCCAGTCCCCTGTTCTGGGAGCCTCGGTTGTCCTGTACGTAGACAATATATCCTCTCTGGGCCATGTACATTTCCCAAAACCTTATGTCGGCAAGGAAGGTGTTCCTGACCATCTGGGCGTGGGGGCCTCCGTACACGTAGAGGATAAGAGGATATTTCCTGGAAGGGTCGAAATCCTTTGGCAGTATCATCCTGTAATGGTTGTCATATTTCCCGTCAGCGCTTTTTACTGTTCCGTAAAGCACTTCAGTGCAGGCATATCCGGCGGTCGGATCATCTGCCTTGTAGAGGGTCCATGACTTTTTTCCGTCCGTGTAGCCCTGGTCCACCTGGGCAGGGTTGTTGATGCTGCTGAAATAGTCTATATATTGTCTGCAGTCCGGACTGAGGCTGATTTCGTGCCATCCTTCCTCCCGGGTGAGCCTGATCTTTTTCCCGTTCTTCATATCCACCCTGAAGAGGTGGTTCTCGGCAGGGGAGACCTCGGCTGACGTATAATAGACATACCGGCCGTCGTTGTCAAGATATGCGACATCGGCATTTGCGGTTGTCAGCCTGGATATGACACCGTCCAGGTCGCACAGGTATAGGTTTCTGAATCCGTCCCTGTTTGCCGTCCTGTAGATGAATCTGTCATTGCTGCCTTTCACGAAATAAAGGGGATCGAGAGGCTCGACGTATTTCGGATTGTCCTCTGTCAGCACTGTCTGGACGAATTCACCTGTCAGAGCATCATACCTGTTGAGTTTCAGATGTTTCTGGGACCTGTCAAGCACCTGAATGAAAATGCTGCGACTGTCAGGTGACCAGGTGATTCCCGTAAGATACCTGTCAGGGCCGAAGTCAGTGACTTTTATATGCAGGGTGTCACGGGAGGCCATGTCATAGACGCATAGACGTAATATTTCGGAAGTCATTCCTGCCATGGGATATTTCAGAGGAAGCAGGTCCCCTGTCCTGGTGCCGATGTCAAGAAGCGGGAAGGTGGTCACCCTGGTCTCGTCTTTCCTGTAGAAGGCGAGTCTTGTGCTGTCCGGAGCCCAGAAGGTTCCGGTATTTATTCCGAATTCGTTCCTGCTGACTATCTGTCCGTAGACAATGCCCGGGTTGCTGTCTTCCGCTACCGGTATCACTGTTCCCGAACTGTCTCTCAGATAAAGTCCGTTGCCCCTGGTGAATTCCTCATATTCCGGACGGGGAGCGGTCGACCTGCTGTCCTTGACCGCAATGTAGCCTTTGCCGTCCTGGTGCCAGAAGTATTCCGGATAAGACGGCTTGATATCCTTTGACAGGATGGTCTCTTCCATTGTCAGGAGCCTGTCTTCCAGGGAATTGGCCGGATGTCTTTCCAGAATCCCCGGAACCTGGGCGTAAGAAACCACCGCAAGTGCCGTTGCGGTGACTGCTGTAAAGAATCTTTTCATATCTTTATCGTACTGATACTATACCGTCAACAATATATTTCTGCTGTCCTCTCCACGGAAGCGCACCGAGATATTCCTTGTAGTGGAGTTCCACGGTCTTTCCTCCGCAGTGCATGAGGGAATCGGCTATGGCTTTGTCCGTTATCGAAAAGTCGAATTCATATGACTGGATGGTATTGCCTGAAGCCCCTTTCTGGGCCCCTCTGAACCCGGCCTGGATCATCCTGCCTTCGTATGTCTTGAATACGTAGCCTTTATAGACCACGAAGTTGAGGTCTCCGGCCTTTACCCCTTCCCCGAATACGAAGTAGAACCGGAAATATATGAATCCGACAAGCACAATTATGGCCGTAAGGATAGTTCCGATGATGATTTTCTTTTTCATTGCGTATTCTTTTATGTGTCTTTTCCGTAATCTTCCTGTATCTTCCGCCGTACGTCCTGTCTAAAGTTCAATGACTCCTGCACATACCAGCAGCCCGATGAACGGGGTCTGCTGCCTTTTTATGTATGGCTTGACCTTTGCCGTGTTGATTTCGTCCAGAGTCTTGACGATGTCGTATGCCGCCATGAAATCCTTGTCTGTCAGGTATTCCCCCTCATTTGCACGTTTTGTCCCGGGTGTCCCGCCATTTATGAAGATACAACTGCCTACGAACGTGGCCGAATACCGGATGCCTGTCACGGAAGTGAAACTGCCGTGTTCCTTTACGTAGTCCACCACTGTCTGCCATACTTCGGCTCCGCTCTTGTCCAGATATTCTTTTCTGATTTCCATATTCTAAAGCAATGTCGCAAGTTCTCTCATTTTCTGCCTCGGCAGGGCATTGCGGTACAGGATATCATACACCATGTCCGCAATAGGAATGTCTACCTTATGCCGGAAATTGATGTGTCTTATGCAGTCGGATGCGAAATAGCCTTCGGCAACCATGGTCATTTCGTTGAGTGCGCTCTTGACCGTGCAGCCTTTTCCTATCAGCAGCCCGAGCCTCCTGTTCCGGCTGTAGTTGGAGTAGCAGGTGACAAGCAGGTCTCCCAGATAGGCAGGATCCATGGTATCCCTGTGGTCCGGATAACTTTCTTTCAGGAATCTGGTCATTTCCTTCGCGCAGTTTGAAATCAGGACAGCCCTGAAATTGTCTCCGTATCCGAGGCCGGCCGCAATGCCGACGGAAATTGCGTAGATGTTCTTCATGATCGCAGCATATTCGACTCCGTAGATGTCTGTCGAATACGACAGTTTGAGATAGTCCGTCGATAGTTTGCTTCCTATCAGGCGGGCATTGTCGGGATCCGTACAGACAACCGTAAGGTATGACAGTTTCTTCCTGCCGACCTCTTCTGCATGTGACGGCCCGGATATGATGCCTATCTGCTTGTATGTAAGGTGGTATCTGTCATGCAGATATTCTGCTGCCGTCTTGTAGTCTCCCGGGATTATGCCTTTTATGGCCGATATGACGAATTTGTTTTCGAGAGAGACGGTCAGCGGGGCAAGGAATTCCTTGAGGTAGGCGGAGGGAGCCGCCATTATGACAATCTTGGAATTCTCTATCACTTCATCAAGGTTCTTGCTCGGGTGGATGGCACCTTTGTCGAATTCGATGTCATTCATGTATTTCCTGTTCCTGCCTTCTGTCAGCAGTCCTTCCAGGACGTCATCATTCCGTATATACCACCATACTTCCTTCTCGTTTTTGACAAGGAGGGAGACTATGGCTGTCGCCCAACTTCCGTATCCTATTACAGCACAACGGGCTTGTTCCCCTAACTTATATTCCATCGAAAAATCAGGTTTAGTACCGGACACAAAGGTAACAAATTATAATTGATTTTTCCGGAAATATTTCCGTCAGGAATATTAAATTGCTATCTTTCCGGTAAATTTCCCGTGATATGAAAAGGATTCTTGTGATACTGGCGGCGGTTGCAGCCATGGCGGCAATCCCGTCCGATATAGATGCCTGTACCGGTATCGCCCTGACTGCAAAGGACGGCAGCCGGGTAGTTGCCCGGACAACGGAATGGGGCGGATCCGTCCTTAACAGCAGTTACGTGATTGCCCCGCGCGGACACAACCATGTCTCGTTTACCCCTACAGGTGCTGACGGTATGTCATTCACTGCAAGGTACGGATATGCAGGTATCTGTACCGACCGGCCGGAGTTTGTGGTAGAGGGCATGAATGAAACAGGTCTTTCGGCGGGACTGTTCTTCTTTCCGGGCTATGGAAAATATGTGGAATACAATCCTGATAACAAGGAGAATACCTTGTCTGACATGCAGTTCGTTTCCTGGGTCCTTTCCTGTTTCTCTTCGATAGATGAGATGAAGGAGGCCTTTGCGGGAATAGACCTTGTCTCCCTGGACAGCCGTATCGGGACGGTCCACTGGAGAATTTCCGAACCGTCAGGTAGGATGGTGGTACTTGAATGCATTGACGGCAGACCGGTATTTTATGAAAACAGGCTCGGAGTCCTTACCAATTCCCCGGATTTCGACTGGCAGATGAAGAATCTCAACAATTATGTCAATCTGTACACCGGCAATGTCCGGCCTCAGGAACTCAACGATAGCGTGACGCTCAGACAGTTCGGGGCAGGTGCGGGATTCCTCGGGATTCCGGGGGATGTCACGCCTCCTTCCCGTTTCGTAAGGGCCGCCCTTTATCAGAGTGCCACACCTCAGGCAGATACCGGAGCGGAGACCGTGATGCAGTGTTTCCAGATACTGGAAAGTTTCAATATCCCTATCGGTCTGGAGCATAAGAAGTCAGATATACCTGAAGGCCTTCCGAGCGCTACCCAGTGGACCGCCGCTTCCGATCAGGCAGCCCTGAAGTTCTATTACAGGACGGCCTGGAATACCGGTATCAGGTGTATTGATCTGGCTTCCGTCAATTTCGGCAAGGTAAGGTTCCAGACGCATCCTCTTGATGAGGTGAAGGAGCAGCCGGTGGAAATGATCAGAGTGAGATAGCCCTCTGCCGGCGGTGCAGCGGTGTTCCTTGATCCCGTGGAGGCGTTATGCCTTTTCGGGCTTTCCGTCCGTTTCCCTCCACTTCTTCGGAGAACATCCTACCAGTTTCACGAATTGGGTGTGGAAGTTCGACCTGTCGCTGAATCCGCACATCTCTCCTACGAGGTTGGTTGAGGCCTGCTTGTCTTCAAGAAGCATCTTTTTGGCGTCGTTGATGCGGAGTTCGGTCCTCCAGTTCCTGAAATCCTGCTTTATCACCGTGTTGAAATATAGTTGCAGTATTTCTTTTGTCGTGCCCATTTCCCCGGCTATTTCTTCACGGGTCTTGTCGTATTCCCTGTATTTTTTCTCCGCTATCCATTCCTTGATGTTTCTGGAAATTTTCCGGAATTCCATTTCTTTCCGTTTCCTGTCGATGGCCGGTTCGTTGTCTTTCAACTTCTGTGTCTTCGGCGGGAACAGATCCTGTCCGGAAAGGGTCCTGTGTGCAAAGGCGTCGAGAACGATCTTGTGGCTTCCGAGAAAAGATATGAAATTGGCGGAAAAATAGAGGATGAACAGGATATACCACGCAATGTATATCTTCATGAAACCGTTCGGAAGGACCATATATACCAGAAGGAATATATCAGTGAGCATTGCTATGATGTAGCAGAAGCGCAGCCATCTTATCTTGTGGTCTTCATCTTCGTCATAGTATGCGCTCAGGGTTTTAAGCGATTTCCTGTAGGCATTGTCGAATTTCAGTATGTAGTAGGTGCTCTGGGATATGAACAGCAGCAGGGAGACAGTGAGGGCGATTGCAAAATGCCACCTGCTCTGTCCTCCGAGAAATGCCCCCAGGAGGGCTATCGAACTTGCCGTAAGCAGGAAGGTGTTGATGATGAATGTATTGCCGGGAACTGTCCTGTCATCCAGAATGTTTATCATTGAGTACGATATGGCCATCGTGGAGAAGGATGCCGTGATCAGCATTGTCAGTGACGAGAATTTTTCATATTCCCATACTGCCGGATATTCATAGAGGGAAAAAGCCATCATGAATCCGCAGATAAGGAATGATACGGCTATCGTGACCTTGGCATTGTTCAGCCTTTTCGTATATTCCGTATGAGGGATTTTGATGACCAGCAATATAAAAGCCAGCATGCACGAAGCCGCACATGCCAGCCATTGTATGGTTCTGATGTCAGTCAGGTCGGTCAAGAAATCCATTTCGTCTTTTTGTGCAGGGCTGACGCCTGTGTGCAGCAGGCGGTTACCAGCCGAGAATGTATGCGAACATCAGAGGGGCAACGATTGTCGCATCGGATTCGACGATGAATCTAGGTGTGTCGACATCCAGTTTCCCCCATGTAATCTTTTCGTTCGGAACGGCACCTGAATATGAGCCGTATGATGTCGTGCTGTCTGAAATCTGGCAGAAATATGCCCAGAGCGGGGTACCGGTCCAGCCGAGATCCTGCTCCATCATAGGTACTACGCAGATAGGGAAGTCGCCGGCGGTACCTCCTCCTATCTGGAAGAATCCGACACCTTCTCCTGCCGAATTGTTCTTGTACCAGTCGGTCAGGAACATCATGGTCTCGATGCCTCCCTTTATCATCAGCGGGTCGAATTCACCCTTGATGACATGGGCCGTAAAGATATTTCCTGTAGTGCAGTCTTCCCATGCGGGAACGATGATAGGGATGTTCTTCTCGCATGCCGCCACTACCCAACTGTCCTTAGGGTCGATCTCGTAGTATTTTTCGAGGACCCCGCTGCGGAGAAGGCGGTAGATTACCTCATACGGCAGAAGCCTTTCCCCTTTGGCCTTCATGTCTTTCCAGACATCCACAAGGTGGTCTTCAAGACGGCGGAACGCCTCTTCTTCCGGAATACAGGTGTCAGTGACACGGTTCATGTGATTGTCAAGGAGTTCCTTTTCCTGGGCCGGGGTAAGATCCCGGTAATGAGGCACTCTGTAGTAGTGGTTATGTGCGACGAGGTTCATTATGTCCTCTTCGAGGTTATTCGCCGAACAGCAGACGATCTGGATCTTGTCCTTGCGGATCATCTCTGCGAGAGAGAGTCCGATTTCAGCGGTGCTCATTGCGCCAGCCATGGCCAGCATCATCTTTCCACCTTTGTTGATGTGCTCGTCGTAAGCCTTTGCGGCATCGATCAGGGCAGCAGAGTTGAAGTGACGATAATGGTGTGTGATAAACTGTGAAATAGGTCCTTTTTCCATTTTCATCAAAATATTAATATTGTTAAACTTCAAGGCGCGAAATTAGCGATTTTTTCCCTATTTTTGCAATCGTTTTTGCCATTAATTTGAAACGGGCTGATAAAATGCTGGACGTCAAGAATATAGAATTCTTTGAAAAGGTAGATACTCCTTTTTATTTCTATGATATGGATTTGCTCAGGACAACGGTCGGGAAGGTTTCCGCACTGTCGTCCCGATACGGGATTGATGTCCATTATGCAGTCAAGGCCAATGAGGAAAAACGGATACTCGAATATATTTCCTCAAATGGAATCGGGGCGGACTGTGTCAGCGGAAATGAAGTGATGCATGCCCTTGACTGCGGTTTTCCGGCAGACAAGGTGGTGTTTGCAGGGGTAGGGAAGAGTGACGGGGAGATCGCGGAGGCGATAAGGGCGGACATATCCGCTTTCAACTGCGAATCCCTTCAGGAGATATACATAATCAATGCAATGGCGGCGCGTCTCGGACGGAGGGCCAGGATAGCGGTCCGTATCAATCCGGGAGTGGATGCGCATACCCACAGATATATCACCACGGGGACGTACGAGAACAAGTTCGGGATTTCGGATCATGAATTCACTGCGCTTGCGGATCTGCTGCGCAGATGCCGATGGCTGGATTTCCAGGGTCTGCATTTCCATGTGGGATCGCAGATTACGGACGTCAGGAATGTCTTTTCCCTTGTGTGCGGGCGTGTCAATTCCATAGTGTCATGGTTTGAGGATCACGGGGTACAGGTAGGCAGTATCAATCTCGGAGGCGGTCTTGGCGTGGACTATGAGGATCCCGACGGGCAGCCGGTGCCCGATTTCGAGACATGGTTCAGGACAGTGGACGAGGGAATCAGACGCCGTCCGGGGCAGACCCTGCATCTGGAGCCGGGACGCTCGATAGTGGCACAGTGCGGGACGCTGGTTTCGAGAGTGCTTTTCGTAAAGGTCGGGGAAACGAAGAATTTCCTTATTCTGGATGCGGGGATGACCGATCTGATAAGGCCGGCTCTTTACGGTGCATACCATAAGATCGAGAATCTGTCGGCAAGGTTGAGGCCCAATCTGCCCCAGTCACAGGTCTATGATGTGGTCGGCCCGGTGTGTGAGTCCAGTGACGTATGGGGAGCCGGACGTTTCCTTCCTTTCAGCGTGCGGGGGGATCTGATGGCGATACGTTCGGCGGGAGCCTACGGCCAGTCCATGTCCAGCCGGTATAACATGAGGAATCTGGCTCCGGCTGTGTATTCGGACGATATGCACGGGGCACGTCTCCGGACAGAATATTTTCAGGAATAAAAAAGACAGAGGAATATGTTTGAGAATTTGACAGAAAAACTCGAGAGGTCTTTCAAGATACTCAAGGGAGAAGGCAAGATTACTGAAATCAATATAGCGGATGCCCTCAAGGATATCCGCCGCGCCCTGCTGGATGCGGATGTCAGTTACAAGATAGCGAAGCAGTTCTGCGATGATGTGAAGAAAAAGGCCATCGGCCAGAATGTCCTTACTGCAGTCAGACCGCAGCAGATGATTGTCAAGATCGTGCATGACGAACTTGCGGCGCTGATGGGCAGCGAGTCATACGACATCAATGTCAAGGGCAATCCGGGGATAGTGCTTGTGGCCGGTCTCAACGGTTCCGGTAAGACCACCTTTTCCGCAAAACTTGCCCTGAATGTCAAGAGCAGGAAAGGAATGAAGGTGCTGCTTGCCGCGTGCGACACTTTCCGTCCTGCGGCAATCGACCAGTTGAAGGTCCTGGGAGATCAGGTAGGGGTGCCGGTATTTACCGTCCCTGAAGAGAAGGATCCTGTCAGGATTGCGAAGGCAGCAGTAGCAAAGGCCAGGAGCGAGGGATATTCGGTAGTGATAATAGATACCGCCGGACGCCTTGCAGTGGATGATGAACTTATGGATGAGATTTCATCCCTCAAGGAGGCGGTCAGTCCGACAGAGACACTGTTCGTTGTCGATGCGATGACAGGACAGGATGCGGTAGAGACGGCGAAGACGTTCAATGACAGACTCGATTTCGACGGAGTGGTACTTACCAAGATGGATGGTGATACCAGAGGCGGTGCTGCTCTTTCCATCAAGGCGGTTGTAGGCAAGCCGATCAAGTTTGTCAGTTCAGGTGAAAAGATGGAGGCTCTGGATGTCTTCCATCCGACGAGGGTCGCAGACAGGATTCTTGGAATGGGAGATGTGGTCACCCTCGTGGAGAAGGCGCAGGAACAGTTTGACGAGAAACAGGCCCGTGAACTTAAAAAGAAACTGGCAAAGAACCAGTTCACCCTGATGGATTTCTATGACCAAATCCAGCAGGTCAAGAAAATGGGAAATATCAAGGACCTGGCATCCATGATTCCGGGGATGGGCAAGGTCCTCAAGGATGTGGAAATGGACAATGATTCCTTCAAGGGAATCGAAGCCATCATCCTTTCAATGACACCGGCAGAGAGGGAAAAGCCTGAAATAATAAACGGCAGCCGCCGTAAGAGGATAGCCGATGGCAGCGGCACCACTGTCCAGGAGGTGAACCGTCTTCTGAAACAGTTCGAGACCACCCGGTCCATGATGAAGAACGTGATGGGTGGAGGACTTCAGAATATGATGCGCAGGGGAGGCCTGCGCCGCAGATAGTTTGACAGGAGCCGACCAGAACAGGTTGGTTTCTGTCATCCTGAGCGGCTGCGAAGGCTTTGGGCCGTTTAGCCTCTGTCGCGATGCCGGCTTTGTCTGTATCTTCTGATGTTCTCTTCGAGGACAGGTCTTCCCGCGGCAGGCAGGGCCCAGTCCAGGAATCTTTCCGCAATGTAGTCTACTGCCTGTTGGGAAGGGTGTACCATATCTTCCGCATAGAACCTGTAGTCCCTGAGTTCGTCCATCATTATCTCGTATGCAGGAAAATAGTCCGCCACAGGTCCGGTCTTCTCAGGGACGGACTGCTGTTCCGGCCGGCTGACGGTCCTGAGTACTGTATTCCTTATCGTACTGTCAACAGAAAGCAGCAGGGTGGACTTGCTCAACTGGTTGCCGTGCGCACCGTCTGCAAGATGCCGTATCGGACTGATTGTAAATATTATGTCTTTTTTACAGAATCCGCTCCCTTCTTGTCCGCCGCATAACCGGAGAATGTTTTCCAGCAGTCCGGAAGCCGTTTCTACTGACAGCATCTCCCTGCTGAATTCCCTTGCGTTGCGCTTCAGGCAGTTACTGACAATCTGTCCCACGTATGTATCAGAAGGTCCTGACCGGCTGAGTCCAGCTTCCGGACGTTTCCGTGACTCAGACTGATTTGTTCCGACATATCTGAAGCACCATGCGGTACCGAGAGTCACTATGACCTTGTTGCAGGTGCGGAAAAAGGCGGATGCTTCATCGAGGCGTCTGTCGGCGTTTTCCAGAAATTCCGCCATGTCGTTTCGGGCGAATGAGGTATGGTGCCAGAAGGAGCAGACCTTGTCGGCTCCGCTGCCCATCCACACGCATTCCTCTTCCGTAAAATGCGTCCCGGATGCAAGTCTTTCCACCGACCGGGATATGGATGCAGGATTGTATAACGTCCCGAAAGGATTGATACATACATCAAAACCATAGTCGGCCAGTTTCTGTCCCACATTGTCAGTGAAACAACTGCCCAGCATCAGTATCCTGTCCCCGTACGAGACCGGGACCCGGCATTTCACGTCCGTCACCGGAGTCTGAAGTTTGATCATGGCGTTATTGTCTTACTCTTGGATATCCTTGGTAATGACTATCGGTGATGATGTCTTGTTCCCGTTCAGTTTCCATTTTGTCTTCGCGGAGATACTTATGTAGTTGAGCCGCCTTGTGAGGGATATGATGTCTTCGCTTCCGTCTCCCCAATGTATGGTGAACGGTTCGTCCCTGTATTCAATTTCCCCGTCGATCTCCCCGTATTCCAACTGATAGTTCCCGTCTCCCTTTTCCAGCCGGAATCCGTAGAACTGAGGCAGATATGTTTTGGTGGCAGGCTCCGTTTGCAGCGGTTCTGTCTCTCCCCTGAAAGTGATGGTGGTGCCCTCCAGCCAGGTATTTCCCACAGCAGGGTCAAGAATATCCTTCCCTGAACCATCCCTGACCTGGATTATCAGGTTGACAGGCATCCAGTCTACCATCCTGCCGCAGGACTGAAAGACAAGGGAGGCAATCAGTATGACGATAAGTCCCGGTTTCATATTCTTTATCGGTTTCGATTGGTTTGCGGCTTCAAATATACTAAATTTCCTTATCTTTGCCGCCGGACCGAAGCAGTCGCAGGACGGTCCGCCAGAAAAGATTATGATGAAGCATTTTATGTTCGCCATTCTGTCATCCTTGCTGATGTCAGGAGTAATGTCTGCCGCTCCGGGCCGGATGTCCGATAAGGCTGAGGATAAGGAAGCCGGTGCTGCAGGTGTGCGTAAGGTCCGTTTTGCATACGATGTCAATTTCGAGATGAATTTCGACAACAGGGAGAACAGGTCGGACCTGTCTACATCGATGACAATCTTCGGCGCGCGTCTTACTCCGGAGGTAGGCATAGGGGTGGAACAGAACGACGGCACGCAGCACAGGGTAATGTTGGGCGTGGATGTCATGAAGGATTTCGGCAGGGGACCGGACGCATCTCCTGACGGTCTGGTTCCGGGAAACAAGGGATACGGTAATGCTGACCTCTTTCATGAAATGACCCTGTACTACAGGATGGACAGGCGGATGGGAAAGACGGACTTTTCCCTGACGGCAGGAATATTTTCCAAAAGGTACTCGATGTCAAGGGAATATTCCCCTGCTTTCATATCGGATTCCCTGAAATTCTATGACAATAATTATGAAGGGCTTCTTCTGACATTCAGCCGGCCGAAATCTTATTATGAGGTGGGCTGCGACTGGATGGGGATGTTCGGAACATACGAAAGGGAACGCTTTATGCTGTTCAGTCATGGCAAGTCAAGCGTCCTGCCGTGGCTGTCTCTCGGCTATACGGCCTATATGTACCATTATGCCTGCAGCGCAACCGTGGACGGGGTCGTGGACAATATCCTGGTGAATCCGTCGGTGTGCTTTGACTTTGCACCGTTTGTGCCTCTGCAGCAGTTGAGCCTTACCTTAGGGTGGCTGCAGGGGGCGCAGCAGGACAGGCTTAATATAGGAAAATATGTCTTCCCGGGCGGAGGGGAGGCCGTCTTTGATATCCGTAACTGGAATGTGGGAATCAGGAACCGCTTTTTCATGGGCTGTGACATGATGCCGTACTATGACAGCAGGGACGCAGGCGGCAACAAATACGGGACAGGACTGTATTGGGGGGATCCGTTCTACAGGCTGTTTTCAGGAAGTGACAGCAGGTTCGGGAAGGACGGTGCATACAACAGAGAAGGGTCTTTGGCCTTATATGACAGGCTGGAAGTCTATTATGAGCCGCGGATCGCTGATTTCCTCTATCTCAGGGTCGGACTGACCGCCCATTTCCTTGAATCCGGATATGCAGGGTTCCATCAGCAGGTATCCCTGATTTTCAACCTTCAGGAACTGCTTTCAAGTACGGCCTTGAAGAGAAGATAGCGTGATATTACAATAACATAATAACCATACCGATTGCAAATGAAACTGAAGACTGCCTTCCTCCTGCCCGTACTTTTGTCTGCGGCTGCCTGCGGACCACGGGACGGAGAATATACCATCCATCTTTTCACTACCAATGACGTTCACGGGACCTATTTCGATTCGACCTATGTCTCCGATAGGACAAGGCCGTCCCTTATGGCCGTCTCGCATTATGTGGACAGCGTGCGCAGGGCTGTCGGTCCTGAGAATGTCCTGTTCATTGATGCCGGTGACTGTCTGCAGGGTGACAATGCGGCATATTATTACAACTATGTGGATACGGTCTCCGATCATCTGTATGCAAGGATTGCTGAATATATGGGCTATGATGCGGTAGTGGTCGGGAATCATGACATCGAGACCGGACATCCGGTATATGACAGGCTCCGCCACGGGATGAAGGTGCCGTTTCTTGCGGCAAATGCGGTCAGAACGGACAATGGAAAACCGTATTTTCAGGATTATGTGATTGTAAGGAAACAGGGGATAAAGGTGGCGATACTCGGATTTACCAATCCAGGCATACCGGGCTGGCTTACGGAAAACCTCTGGAGCGGAATGGAATTCAGGTCCCTGGTTCCTTATGTCCAGGATTATGTGGATATGGTCCGTGCGGAAGAAAAACCTGATATCGTGATTGCGGCCGTCCATTCTGGAACCGGCAACGGGGACGGTTCCATGCTCGAGAACCAGGGGCTTGATCTGTTCAGGACATTGAAAGGCGTTGATTTCCTGATCTGTTCGCACGATCACAGGCCCTATGTCGGCCAGAATGACAGTATCTGCCTGATAAATTCGGGAAGTCACTGCAGGAACATAGGTCATGGTGTCATAAGACTGACTGTGGATAAGGGGAAATGCACTGCAAGATCCCTGTCCGCTGAACTTGTTCCGGTCCGCAAGGACGCGGTGGACCAGGAGATGGAAAAGATGTTCCATAGCGATTATGAAGCGGTCAAAGCATTCACCCTCAAGCCGGTAGGGGAACTTGACACAGATTTTCTTACGAGAGAGGCCTACAGGGGAATGTGCCCGTATATGGATCTTCTCCATACGGTATCCCTGTCAGTGCCGGAAGCGGAGATATCATTTGCCGCCCCGCTTACATTCAACGGAAAGGTTCGCTCTGGAACCCTTCTCTATAATGATCTCTTTACGATATATCCTTTCGAGAACCAGTTGTTTGTCGTTAAAATGACAGGGAAGGAGATAACCGATTATCTGGAATATTCCTATGATACCTGGATAAATACAGTGACCGGCAAGGCAGGGGAGAATCTTCTGAAGATTGTCCGCGAGCCGGATCCCCGTACGGGACAGGACCGCTGGTCTTTCGTAGGCAGGGCGTATAATTTCGATTCGGCCGGAGGTCTGGTCTATACGGTTGATGTGACAAAACCTGCGGGCGGCAGGGTATCCGTCAAGTCCCTTGCCGATGGCCGGCCGTTTTCAGAGTCAGCCGTCTACAATGTGGCCATGACCTCATACCGTGCAAGCGGGGGCGGTGGACTGATGCAGGAAGGTGCGGGGATAGATACGTCCATGATAGATGAAAGGGTAGTGGCCCGTTATCCGGAAATAAGGGAACTGCTGTACGGATATATCCTTGAAAACGGGGGCATCTACTCAGAAAAGATAAAATCCCCGACCTTGGGAGGCTGGGGATTTGTTCCTGAATCCATATCCGGACCGATGCTGGACAGGGATATGGCATTGTTGTTTGATTGAGACCGTCAGTTTTCCTTCAGTCCTGATTCGAGGAAATCGACGAATCCCTGTATGTCCAGGTCATATCCGCGGACTGGGGCCAACTGCTCTCCTTCAGGGGAGAGAAGCACGTAGTTAGGCTGGGCGTTTACTCCGAATCTGGTGCGGACGATGTATGAATTGGCCCTACCGAGAGTCTTCAGGACGTCTCCTGTATCGGTAGTCACCCAGTCTTCCTCTGCAAGTTTCTGCTTGTCATCCGTATAGAGGGCCACAACGATATAGTCGTTGTTGAGGATTTCTAGGACGCGGGGGTCGCTCCATACCCGTGATTCCATTTCACGGCAGTTGACGCATCCGTGTCCTGTGATGTCTACGAATACAGGTTTTCCTGCTGCTTTTGCTGCTTCCAGCCCTTCGTCCAAAGTGAAATAGCCCTGGAGTCCGAGCGGAAGGTGAAGATCGTATTTGTTTTCACCGGTTGTCTTCACTTCGGATACTGTCGCAGCCACAGGGCCGTTTCCGGTATTCTGCCCGAGAACGAAATCCTGGGTCGTGATAGGAGGAAGATATCCTGACAGGGCCTTGAGAGGGGCGCCGAACATTCCCGGAATCATATATACTACGAAAGAGAATGAAGCGATGGCAAGAGCCAGCCTCTTGACGGATACGTGGTCTGTCTTGTCGTCATTTGCAAATCTGATCTTGCCGAGAAGATAGAATCCCAGAAGGGTGAACACGACTATCCAGATGGCCAGGTAGACCTCCCTGTCAAGCAACCCCCAGTGATAGGTCTGGTCGGCAACGCTCAGGAACTTGAATCCGAGGGCCACCTCGATGAATCCGAGCACAACCTTCACCGAATTGAGCCAGCCTCCGCTCTTCGGCATGTTCTTGAGCAGTGACGGGAAGAATGCAAGGATGGTGAACGGAAGGGCAAACGCGAGGGAGAAAGCGAGCATTGCGATCATCGGCTCCCAGAATTCACCCTGGGTAGCCTTGATGAGCACGGAGCCTACAATAGGTCCGGTGCATGAGAAAGATACGAGCACCAGGGTCAGGGCCATGAAGAACGTCCCGAGCAGGCCGCCCTTGTCCACACCCTTGTCGCTTTTGTTGACCAGTTTTGAAGGAAGCACGATCTCGAAGGCTCCGAAGAAGGAAGCGGCGAAGATCATGAATACGATGAAGAAGATTATGTTCGGCAGCCAATGCGTCGCCAGCCAGTTGAAGATGTCCGCCGTCACGGCATCTCCACCTACTATTCTGGTAATGAGGATAATAAGTGAGATAGGGACGGTGTAGAGCAGGACGATGAAAAGTCCGTACATGGATGCCTTGAACCTTCCTGCGGCCGGGGAAGTGGCCCCTTTCATGAAGAAGGATACGGTCATAGGTACCATAGGGAAGACGCATGGCGTCAGCAGTGCGGCGAATCCCCAAAGTATTGCCTCAATGACAATCGCCCAGTTGAATCCTCTATGGCTTTCACCGCTGCCTGCCGAGCCCTGGGATATGGCGGGCGAGGCCTTGATGTCCACACTGAATTCCCAGTATTCCGGCATGTTGCAGTAGTCTTCATTGCAACTCTGCCAGTTGAGTTCTCCGTTGACCTTGACCTGTTCCTTGCTGACAGTGACGTCCTGGGCAAGGATGATTTCATTGAAATAGACCTGTTCCCCTTCGTAGTCTGTCTTCGTGCCGAGGTCATACATCGGTCCGGAAATGCTGTAGCCTGAATCTTCAGGGGAGAATTCCGCTCCGGCAGGGTAGCCCATTTCGGTCACGGTACCGTATGTATGGTAGCCGTCGATGATCTGCCCTGTGAAGACAATGGTGTACAGGCTGTCATTCTTCTGCCGTACATCCGTCTTCCATGTCACCGTTGTAGTTTGCGAAAACCCTGCTATGCCTAGTAGCAGGGTAAACGCCAGAGCCAGTATGCGTTTCATTTCTGTATTGTTTTCGTTCGTTTGGAGTTATGGGTTGTAGTCTTTATTTTGCGTATGCAACGGACCTTGTCTCTCTGATGACGGTGATTTTCACCTGACCCGGGTAAACCATCTCTTCCTGGATCTTCTTCGCGATTTCTCCTGAAAGTGATTCCGCATCCTTGTCGCTTACCTGGTCGGCTCCTACGATAACCCTCAATTCCCTTCCGGCCTGGATTGCATAGGTCTTGGTTACTCCAGGATAGGACTTCGCTATGTTCTCCATATCCTGCAGCCTCTTGATGTATGATTCTATGACCTCTCTTCTGGCACCCGGCCTTGCTCCCGAGATGGCATCTCCGACCATTACGAGAGGCGAGATTATCGAAGTCATCTCTATCTCTTCGTGGTGTGCTCCGATTGCATTGCATACTTCCGGTTTTTCCTTGTACTTTTCGGCCAGTTTCATGCCGAGAACAGCGTGCGGAAGTTCCGGATCTTCATCGGATACCTTACCTATATCGTGGAGAAGTCCGGCCCTTTTTGCAATCTTGGGATTGAGACCCAGTTCGGAGGCCATTGTAGCACAGATGTTGGCGACTTCACGGGAGTGCTGGAGCAGGTTCTGTCCGTATGAGGAACGGTACTTCATGCGCCCGATGAGTTTTACCAGTTCTATGTGCATTCCATGTATCCCGAGGTCGATGCAGGTCCTTTTTCCCGTCTCCATGATCTCGTCCTCGAGTTGTTTCTGTACTTTTGCCACCACTTCTTCGATACGTGCAGGGTGGATCCTTCCGTCCACAACCAGCTGGTGAAGGGCAAGTCTTGCCACTTCGCGTCTTACTGGATCGAATGCGGACAGCAGGATGGCTTCCGGTGTATCATCGACGACTATCTCCACTCCCGTAGCCGCTTCCAGAGCCCTGATATTACGGCCTTCACGGCCTATGATCCGACCTTTGATCTCGTCGCTTTCGATATTGAATACGGTGACCGCATTTTCAATGGCAGTCTCGGATGCCGTTCTCTGGATCGTGTTGATGACGATTCTCTTGGCTTCCTTGCTGGCAGTAAGCCGGGCCTCATCCATCACGTCGTTTATGTATGACTGTGCCTGGGACCGCGCTTCGGCCTTCATGTTTTCCATCAATTGGTTCTTTGCCTCGGCTGCGCTCATGCCGGCTATGCTTTCAATCTGCTCTATCGCCTGGGCCCTCAGCCTGTCGTATTCTTCCGATTTCCTGTTTACGAGTTCCACCTGGTTTTTCAGGTTTTCCCTGATGGCATCAGTCTCCTTCTGCTTGCGCCCGAGTTCGGAATTCTGCTGATTCAGACTGTTCTCCTTCTGCCTGAGCCTGTTCTCGGTTTCGTGGATCTGGTTGTTCTTTTCGTTGATGTACTGCTCGTGCTCGCTTTTGAGTTGCAGGAACTTCTCCTTTGCCTGGAAGATTTTCTCCTGCTTTATCTTTTCCGCTTCAAGTTCCGCTTTTTCAAGTATTTCCTCCTTTTTCCCGTTGAGCATTCTCTTCCGGATGATGATGTAGCACCCCAAAGCCAGAACCGCACCTGCTACCGCCGTGATGATATAGTATATTATAGCCATATTGTTTTAAATAAAGTTAATAATGGTTCCAATGCGTTGTCAGCCGGACAAACAAAAACCGGCCAGCTTGTGGAAGCCGGCCGGTCAGTTAGATAAAAAGCCGTTAGTCTGATTGACAGAAAATCTTAAATAAATAAGATTTGAGCTCCGAATGACAAGTTCAGACATCCTCCGTCCCGCAATGCGGAATCCCCGTAAGGGTCACATAGGTCCGTCTTTCCTCTTCGAGTAACTCGGTTACTTAAATGGTGTTGATTTCAGCAAAGTAAGTAACTAACGGCTCACTGTCAAATATTTTCAAGATAACTCTCGATACCCGCCTGCAATTCCCTGCTTTCACGTTCCATATCCTCCATCTTCTGGATCAGGGATATCTGGCTGATTCCCTGATTGAGGGCAACGAAAGAGAGTATGTCTATCATGTCCTTGCGCGGATACTTGCTCTGATAGGTGTCTATCATCCTGTTGAGTATCAATGCGGATTTCCTGATCATCTCTTCCTGTTCCGGAGAATTTGACTTGAGGTCATATTCTCTGGATGCTATCCTGATACGAATCTTCTGTTCCATTGTCATCCCTCCATCAGTGATATGCATCTGTCAATTTCCCTGATCAGCCTGTCAATACTTTCTTTCGCCTTTTCCCCGTTTCCTGGCTTGCCAAGAAATGCGCCGGAAAGACCAAGGTTATCTATCCTTTTTTCTAACTCGTCTATCTGCTTCCTGTAGTCCTCATTCTGAAGCCTGATCTGTCCGATTTCCTCTTTCAAGGTTCTGTTCTCGACCTTTACCGCTTCGTAGGCGGCTATCAGCCTTTCTATACTTGACTTTATGTCTTCGAGCATATTTCAGGGTCCTCTTTAGACTACTGCGCAAAGATAATCAAATTTCATTAATTATCAAAACGGAATCATGCCCTTCATTGATAGCCTTCTCGTTCAGTGATATGAGATCGCTGTATCTGGCAGGAATGCATTTGGCGAGCCCTTTCCTGACGTTATCCATGCTGACGACAGGCTTGATTTTCAGGAAGGCTCCGAGTACCGCCATGTTGTAGACCTTGGAGTTTCCGACACTGGCGGCAACTTCTATTGCGTTGATCTGCGCTATGCGGATGTCCTTGCGTTCCGGATGTCTTGTGATGCCGCTCGGGTCATAAAGCAGCAGTCCTCCAGGCTTGACGGTCTTTTCGAACTTGTCCATGGACTGCTGGTTGAGGATGATTGCGGTATCATATCTGGTTACGATAGGGGAGCCGATCTTCGAATCGCTCAGGATAACGCTTACGTTTGCTGTCCCGCCTCTCATTTCCGGACCGTAGGAAGGCATCCACGTGACTTCCATATCCTGCATGATCGCTGAATATGCCAGTACTTTCCCCATGGACAGTACCCCCTGGCCGCCGAAACCGGCTATTATGATTTCTTCTTTCATGGTATCATTATGTGTTTATCAGATTCTTCGCTACGCTCAGAATGACAGTCTGTTTCAGAATGACAGTCTGTTCCCGCAGTGACATTTTGTTTCCAGGATCACAGTCTCTGCTCAGGATGACATCTGTTCCCGGAGTGACGGTTTATTTCAATACGTCCTTTATGTCTCCGATAGGGTATTTTCTGAACATGTGCTCCACCATCCATGCATTAGCATCGACCGGACTCATTTTCCAGCCTGAATTGCATGTGGCCACTATTTCTACGAAGGACAGGCCTATGTTCTTTTCGCTGTATTCAAACGCCTTGCGGATAGCGCTCTTGGCTTTCCTGACCGCGGCGGCAGTGTGGACAGACTGTCTTGTAATGTATGCCGTTCCGTCGAGGTGGGCGATCATGTCCGCTATGACCATAGGAAAACCGTTGAGTTTTGGATCCCTTCCGTATGGTGTCGTGGAGGTCTTCATGCCAATCAGGGTGGTCGGGGCCATCTGTCCGCCGGTCATTCCGTATATTCCGTTGTTGATGAAGATTACGACTATGTTTTCCCCCCGGCTGCAGGCGTGTATGATCTCGGCGGTTCCGATGGAAGCGAGATCACCGTCTCCCTGGTATGTGAATACATGCTTGTCCGGACAAAGCCTCTTGGTCGCCGTGGCAAGTGCCGGAGCCCTTCCGTGGGCCGCTTCTTCCCAGTCGATATCGATATAGTTGTACGCGAATACGGAGCAGCCGACAGGGCTGATACCGATCGTGCTGTCCTGTATTCCCATCTCTTCTATTACCTCTGCGATGAGTTTGTGTACGGTACCGTGGGAACATCCCGGGCAATAGTGCATGACATTGTCTGTGATGAGTGCCGGCTTCCTGTAAACGAGGTTTTCCGGTCTTTTTATATCTGCTATATCCATGATCCCTATTTCAGATTGTTGAATTTCCTAAATGCCTCCACGATTTCTTCAGGCGTGAAGATATTTCCTCCCTGACGTCCGTAGAATCCCACCGGGCATTTCCCTCCGGCTGCCAGACGGACATCCGTAACCATCTGGCCGAGATTGAGTTCGATGCTCATGATGCTTTTCACCTGTCCTGCAAGTTCTCCTATTCTTCCGAATGGATACGGATAAAGGGTGACGGGCCGCAGAAGACCTGCCTTGATTCCAGACTGCCTGAGTTCGTCCACTGCCGCTTCACAGATTCTTGACGAGCATCCGAAAGCGACGAAAAGATATTCCGCATCATCCGTGAGGTGCTCGGTGTATTTCACTTCCCTGGCTTCGATCTCGGCGTACTTCCTTGCGAGTTTTTGGTTGAACACTTCCTGTATGTCGGAATCGAGGGAAAGGGAGGTTATGATGTTGCGCGGCCTTCCTGCCGGCTTTCCTGTGACTGCCCATGGGGCAGCCTCCAGGATTTCTTCCGCTGTCCTGCGCGGTTTTGCAGGATGCAGTTCGACCTTTTCCATCATCTGGCCTATGATGCCGTCCGAGAGGATGACTACAGGGTTGCGGTATCTGAAGGCAAGTTCGAATCCCCAGTCGACGAAGTCATACATGTCTTGAGCGGATGCCGGGGCTATGACGATATTGTGGAAATCACCGTGCCCGCCGCCTTTGACAATCATGTCGTAGTCGCTCTGGCTCGGCTGGATCGTTCCCAGACCAGGGCCGCCTCTCATGACATCAACGACGACGCACGGGAGTTCGGCCCCTGCCATATAACTGATGCCTTCGCACATCAGGCTGACTCCCGGACTGCTGGAAGAGGTCATTACCTTCTTCCCGCACGAAGCCCCGCCGTAAATCATGTTGATCGAGGATGTTTCGCTTTCGGCCTGAAGCACTACCATCCCTGTGGTTTCCCAGGGCTTTTCCTTCATCAGGGTCTCCATTACCTCAGACTGTGGAGTGATGGGGTATCCGAAATATCCGTCGACTCCGTTGCGGATTGCCGATATGGCAATCGCTTCATTTCCTTTCATCAAGATCTTTTCCGCCATATCGCTCAGATTTTAACTCTGTATACTGTGATTACCGAATCAGGACATACCAGTGCGCAGGCGCTGCAGCCTATGCAGGCGTCGCCGGTCATCTCGGCATAGTTATATCCTTTACTGTTGACCATTCCGGACAGCCGGATGCTGCCGGTGGGACAGTTCGTTACGCACACACCGCAACCTTTGCAATGGGCCGTATCAATTTCTATTGCTCCTTTAAATGCCATATTTGATAATAAATATTAACATAATGCGGGTCAAAAATACAAAATATTACGATAAATGGAAAAGAAAAAATTGTTTATCTTTGAGAAATTATTGGGAGGTTTATGGGTGCGATTCTTTTGAAAAATATCGGTCTCGACGGCAAGCGGTCGGACATATATATCGATAACGGGAAAATCGGAAGGATAGTTACGGCGGGGACTGCAGGAATACCCGGTACGGATACGGAAACGGTTGACTGCACAGGGAAGACGGCCGTGCCGGGTTTCGTGAACATGCATACCCACTCGGCCATGTCCCTGATGAGAGGATTGGGAGAGGACATGTATTTCAGGAACTGGCTGGACAGGATATGGGAAGTGGAATCCCGAATAGACAGCGAATATGTATATTGGGCGACCAAGGTGGCGTGCATCGAGATGCTGAAGACCGGGACGACCTCATTCAATGACCACTACTGGTTCACGGAAGCCGGATACAGGGCGGCGGAGGAAATGGGATTGAGGCCTGTCGTCTCGTATGTGGTCATAGACCGGAACGACAGGGAAGAGGCGGAGAAGGAAAAGGAACGGATAATGAAGACTTATGAAGAGTCCCTGTCCTGGGCGCCGGGATCCTTTGCCGCCGGTTTTCATGCCATATATTCGGTGAGTGAGGAAATGATTGTCTGGACGGCGGAATTTGCACGCCGGCACGGTCTCAGGCTGCATTTCCATCTTGCGGAGACGGAAGAAGAGGTCAGAAACTGCGTTGCGGCCCGCGGACTGACGCCTGTCCGGTATCTTGACAGTCTCGGCGTCTTGGGGCCGGACTGCATAGCGGCGCATACCTTATGGCTGGATGACAGGGATATAGAGATTCTCGGGGCGAGGAAGGTAAACTGCGTGCATAATATAAACTCCAATCTCAAACTCGCGTCCGGATACCGTTTCAGATACAATGAACTCCGGCAGGCAGGGGCGAACATCTGCCTGGGTACGGACGGATGCGCATCCTCCAACAATCTCGATATGCTGGAGACGATGAAGACTTCGGCAATGGTCCAGAAGGCATGGAGGAATGACCCTTCGGCAATGCCGATTGGCGAACTGCTGGGGGCGGCGACTGCGAACGGTGCCGCTGCACTTGGTTTTGATACGGGCTGTATAAGGGAAGGGGCAGGAGCGGACATCCTGATAGTGGATACGGACAGTTCCTTCTTCCTGTCAGACGCCCCGTTCCTTGCGAATTTCATTTATTCGGCCCACAGTGACAGCATTTCCTCTGTCATCTGCAAGGGCAGGTTTGTCATGAAGGACAGGGTGGTCCCTGATGAAAGACAGATACTCTCGCAGGCAAGGAAGGTACTGGAAAAAATAAGGAAATGATCATATAGAATATCAGGTTATGGATCCAAGAGTTGAACGAATCAATGCAGCCGCAGAATATGTGGCTTCCCGTCTGGGAGGAATGAAACCGCTTGTCGGCATAGTGCTCGGAAGCGGGCTTGGCAAACTTGCCGACAGAATCGCTGATCCCGTCGTGATTCCGTACAGGGAAATACCTGGTTTCCCGGAATCGACCGCCATCGGTCATAAAGGGAATTTCATCGCAGGAGAACTGGGAGGAAAAACCGTGCTGGCGATGCAGGGCCGTTTCCATTATTATGAAGGTTATCCGATGGATCTGGTTACGCTGCCTGTCAGGGTAATGAAACTTCTGGGCGTGGGCTGGCTTTTTGTGTCAAATGCTGCCGGAGGAGTCAATTTCGACTATCATATCGGAGATCTCATGATAATCAGGGATCATATAAATCTTCTGCCTAACCCTTTGATAGGCAAGAATCTTGACGAATTCGGCCCCAGATTCCCGGATATGACCAGACCATACGACCCGGCACTTATCAGAAAGGCGGAACTTATTGCATCCGACCTGCATCTTATGCTGAGGAAAGGAGTGTATCTTGCAGGGACAGGCCCGTCATACGAGACTCCTTCCGAGTACAGGTATTTCCGGCTCATCGGTGCAGACGCTGTGGGAATGTCGACGATTCCGGAAGTGATCGTCGCCCGTCATTGCGGGATTCCGGTGTTCGGAATGTCGGTCATAACCAATGAGGCTCATGACGATTATGCGGAAGACTATGTAAATGACGGGGATGCTGTAGTCAGGGCTGCGGATGCCGCTGCCGACAGAATGACGGAAATCTTTACGAGGATGATAGCATCCCTTTGAATCGGCCTGAAGCCGTCCGTGTGCCTACCACCGGACGGCTTCCCTTGTCAGGGGCATGGTCATGCACCTGGCTCCTCCTCCGCCCCGGGGCAGTTCTGATCCTGCGATCGTAATGGCGCATTTTCCTGCTATTTCTGCCTTTCCGGAAATGATATCGGCGGCCGGGATTATCCTGAAACCGTCCCTGTCCAGTTCTTCGAGCGTGTGGATATTCCTGGCATAAGTCAGTATCTGTCCTGGAGCGATACAGAATGCGTTGGCTCCGCTATGCCATTGTTCCCGTTCCTGATCCCATTCGTCTTCCCCTCCGCAGATGACGGGTTTCAGATCTACCCCGAGCCTTTTCAGGGCTTTCAGGAGGTTCCCTTCCGGTCTGATGGACTTTACCTTCCCGTCCTCTATCCTGATCATGACTGTCTGATATTGGGAATTGTGAAGGATGAGGGGCTCGAAGACCATGCATCTGTCCGTGTCGAGCATGGTGAATACCATGTCAAGGTGTATGAAGGATTCAGGGGAATGCGGCAGTTGCTGTACGATAACATTGTATTCCCCTTCCTTGTGATTCCGGATGAACTGGTCGAGCATGAAATCTATTCCCTGGGACGAGGTGCGGACACCGTTCCCGAGCAGCAGGATGTTGTCCTTTATAATCAGGATATCGCCGCCTTCCATTGTGACGGGAGAGTCGGCTGCGTGGCAGACATTGGCATCCGTAATCCGGCAGTCGAAGCATCCGCTGTTTCTGTAGATGGCCTCCATTATCACGGATTCCCTCATCCTGACCTTATTGGCCATCCTGCATACGATGACCCCGTTTCCGAGAGTTACCGCGGCATCCCTGGTAAAGTAGAAGTTATACAGCGGATACAGTGCGTAGTATTCGTTCTTCAGATACGCGGTGAGGGAATTGATTTCTGCAGGAAGCCCTTCGATCAGAACCCGCGAAAGGCTGTCTGAATCCATCTCCAGCAGTTTGCCGTAATATGGAATCGCGTCCTCGGTCCTGCATATCCGGCTTATCAGTTCTTCCCTGTTCCCGGGATTATCCAGTACCTTGGAAAGCAGTGGCCTTACCTCGTATATGCGGGCTACCTTTGAAAGGACTCCGTACAACTGGGAATATTCCTGCTGTGCTATGGAAAGGTTGAGGATGTCACTGTACAGTGCCCTTTGTACGGTGCGTGGGGTCATGTTTTCCACTTCCGCTCCTGGGGAATGCAGAAGTACCGCACCAAGTTTCCCGATTTCGGATGATATGTCTGTTCTAAGAGGAGATTCCATATAGTTTTATTTGATACCGCGTTCCTTTTTCAGAAAATCATAGGCTTCCCTGACGGCCTTGAATTTTTCCTCACCTGCCTTCTTCACATCTTCTCCAAGCCCGGCAAGTTTGTCCGGATGGTACTTCATCGCCATTTTCCTGTATGCCTTCTTTATCTCGTCGTCAGTGGCTGAGGTTTCGATGCCGAGTGCCTTGTATGCCCATGCCGAATCGTTCTGCCTGGTGTACGGGGCGCGGATGGCGTTGAAATCGATGGAGGATATGCCGAAGATACCGGCTATCCTCTGCAGCAGGGCAAGTTCATCCGCATTCACTTCTCCGTCCGCGTACGCGATTTCGAAAAGGATATGAAGCAGTTCCAGTTTGGAGGAATAGTTCATGTTGCGGTCGATCTGCCTTGCGACTTCCGTCTCGTTGATATTCTGTCTGAGAAGTCTGTCCAGAATCGACATCGCGTCATCAGCCTCAGTCTTCCCGAAATTGGCTACAAGGATTCTCCTTACCGTTGCCAGTTCCGGGTCGCTTGTCTTTCCGTCCGCCTTTACCACACACGCAATCAGGACGAGCAGACTCATCTTGAAGTCACCTTCAGCAGTGCGGTGTCTGCTTCCTCCTTGTCTTGCAGGTTTGTCATTAGTATCGAACATGGAGCCGAGGGCAAAACCGAACAGAGCGCCTATCGGCCCTCCGAGTGCCCATCCGATACCTCCTCCTATCCATTTCGCGTATTTCATCTCTATAATCCCTTTGTTTATTCTGCTGTCTTCGTTTCCGGGGCATTGTCAAGGTTGTCAAGAAAGATGTCAGGCTTTGCATCTGACGGCATTCTCCAGTCTCCCCTCGGGGAGAGGCTTACGCTTCCCACTTTCGGCCCGTCCGGCAGGCAACTCCGCTTGAACTGCTGGCCGAAGAATCTCCGTATGAAAATCCCCAGCCATTTCCTTATGGTCTGCCTGTCATAGTGTCTGGAGAGCCCGCCATCTCTGCCGGTCGTTTCGTCTGGACTGAATGCCTTGCAGGCAAGGAAGTATATCTTTTCCGGGGAAAATCCGGATCTGAAGAAGTGATACAGGAAGAAATCATGCAGTTCATAAGGGCCGACCAGATCTTCCGTCACCTGGGAAATCCGACCGTTTTCATCGGCAGGCAGAAGTTCCGGACTTATGGGTGTTTCTATTATATCCGTCAGAATCTCCCTTGCGGACCTGTCTCCTGACGTGCCTGTCTTTCCTGAGGCTGCCGCCTCCTTGTCGGCGAAATGGTTTTCCGCCGCCCATCTGACAAGATGCCTGACAAGGGTTTTCGGAATGCTGGCATTCACTCCATACATGGACATGTGGTCGCCGTTATAGGTCGCCCAGCCCAGTGCAAGTTCGGAAAGGTCTCCGGTGCCTATGACGATGCCTCCTGTCTGGTTGGCTACATCCATCAGTATCTGCGTGCGTTCCCTTGCCTGGGAGTTCTCGTATGTGGTGTCATGTATGGAACCGTCATGCCCGATATCGGAAAAATGACGGTCGCAGGCAGCCGTAATGGATATTTTCCTGGAGGTTATCCCGAGTACGTCCATCAGGTCTTCCGCATTGCCTTTCGTTCTGTCCGTAGTGCCGTATCCGGGCATCGTGACTCCGATTATCCTGTCCCTGGTCCATCCCAGCCTGTCTGCCGCAAGTACGGTCACCAGCAGTGCAAGCGAACTGTCCAGTCCTCCCGATATTCCGATTACCGCTGTCCTGCAGCCGATGTGCGCCAGTCTGGATGCCAGACCAAGGACCTGGGTGGAGATGATTTCCCGGCATCTGATTCCGGTTTCGTCTCCTTCCGGAACGAACGGGTACGGATCAATCTTTCTGTAAAGGTGTGCCGAAAAATCCGTTTCCGCGGATTCACCGGCCTGTGAATGGATATACGGGATGCCGGTAACCGGCTTTCCGTCAGGGGTGCAGGCTGTGAATGTACTTGTCTTCTGTCTCTGTATCCTGATTTTACCGCAGTCCATGTCAGCGATTGTCAGGGACGGTTCCATGCTGAATCTGGTCCCCTTTGCAAGCAGGCTCCCGTTCTCATATATCAGGGTGGAGCCGGCATATACCAGGTCCTGGGTCGATTCCCCGAATCCGGCAGAGCAGTAGACATATCCGGAGATTGTCCTTGCCGACTGCTGGCTGACCAGTTGTTTCCTGTATGCATGCTTGCCTATGACTTCATTGCTGGCCGACAGGTTGAGGATGAGTTCGGCCCCGTTGGGACAGTGGTACGATGAAGGCGGGACAGGTGTCCAAAGATCTTCGCATATTTCGATGCAGAATGTGCAGCCGTTTCCCAGATGGAAAATCTGGTTGGCGGCCATCATGCATGTATATCCTGCATATTCGGTCTTTACCGGAGAAAAGCCGGCTCCGGGGGCGAACCAGCGTGTTTCGTAGAATTCATTGTATGAAGGAAGGTATGATTTCGGGACAATGCCGCATACTCCGTCCGTACCGGATATCACGGTCGCGCAGTTGTACAGTCTTGAGCCGTATCTGACCGGAGTGCCGGTTACGACGGTGATCCTTTTCCCCCTGCAGTGTCCGGCGATGATTCCCGTACCTTCTTCCGCTTTCCTTATCAGCAGGTCCTGCCCGAAAAGGTCTCCGCACGAGTAACCTGTCAGGCTGAGTTCAGGAAAAACTAGCAGCGACACTCCCGCAGCGATGGCCTGGTCGGTCATCCTGCAGATTTCCCTTACATTGGCATCCACGTCCGCCACCCTGACTTTCGGGACGGCGGCGGCTACCCTGATGAAACCGTAATCTTTCATTGTTACCGTATGTTGATGGACGGGATCTCTATGGATATGTTGCGGCGGGGTGGCCGGAGACAAAAAAAAGTGACTAAAATATAGCCACTTTGATATGTCGTCAGGAATCAGAGTTCCTCGAAGTTCACATCTGTGAAATTGCCGTTTTCCGATGCCGGGCCGTCTTCCTCTTTCAGACAGTTGGTCTTTATGTAGTCGATGACTTCCTGCAAGCCTGTCGTGAATTTGTCGAAGTCTTCCTTGTACAGGAAAATCTTGTGCTTGTCGTAAACAAAACTGCCGTCCTTTTCCACCTTGCGCTTGCTTTCGGTGATTGTCAGGTAATAGTCGTTTCCCTTGGTGGTCTTCACATCAAAGAAATAGGTTCTTTTTCCGGCCCTGACAGGTTTTGAGAAGACATCCTCTCCCGAACGCTCCTGAGCATTGGCTCCATCGAAATCCTCACTGTACATCTTGCATGAATTTTTAAGTAAATCTCTACAAAGTTAAGGATTTTTCTGAAATTGCATATATCTTTGCCTTAAATTTTTGTTTGAAATATGCTTAATCGACGAATTTTAAGGATTAAAGTCTTTAAGGTGCTTTACGGCAGTATGTTGGGCGGCGGAGGCACGCTGGCCGAGGCCGAATCCGAACTTGACATGTCCTGCGAAGCGACAAGGGACCTGTATGTTTTCATGCTTGGCATAGTTTCTCCTCTGACCGCCGTGGCAAGGGAGAGGATAGAGATTGCAAGAAGGAAATTCAATCCTACTGAGGAAGAGCGTAATCCTAATATGAAATTTGCCGACAATGCCCTCGCGAGACTTCTGGACGAGGATCCGGACTTCGTAAAGGCATTTTCCAGGCGGAAGTTCTCATGGGAGCAGTATGACCTGTTTCTGAAGAAGATATATGCTTCGGTTACCGGCAAGGAGTATTATGCCAGGTACATGGCTTCCGGAGAATCGTCTCTGGCGGAAGACTGCCGCCTGTTTACAAGGATCTTCGAAGAGGAATTCGTTGACAGTCCGGAACTTGAACAGATCCTTGAAGACATGTCCATCTGGTGGAATGATGACCTGGCTTATGCGCTGACGTATTGCTGCAGGACATTCGAGTCCTTCTCCAGGGGGGAACGCTGGCATCTTTACCCGCTTTACCAGAGCGACATGAAGAAGATTCCCGGTATGGAAAGCGACAGGCAGTTTGCCCACAAACTCCTGCAGAATGCCTTTGCCGGCCGCCAGCGGTATTCGGACATGATTTCCGAAGCGGTTTCCAACTGGGATCAGGACAGGATTGTCTCCACCGATATGGCACTTATCATCACCGGCCTGGCCGAGGCGGAGAACTTCCCGTCCATTCCGGTGAAGGTCACCATCAACGAATATGTCGAGATATCCAAGTATTACGGGACGCCGAAAAGCAATATTTTCGTGAACGGACTTCTTGACAGGCTGATCCAGAAACTTGCGGATGATGGCAGGATTCGGAAAATTTGATTATTTTTGACATTTGATTTGTAAATTTAATAAAAGTACGGAAAAATGAATTTCATTACATTCTTGCAGGCTGCCGGAACGGCAACCGGAACCACAACCCAGCAGGGGAGCGGTTGGTCAATGTGGATTATGCTCATCCTTATCATCGTGGTGATGTGGTTTTTTATGATCCGTCCTCAGCGCAAGCAGCAGAAAGAACTCCAGAAGTTCCGCGACGGACTGAAGAAAGGGGATAAGGTCGTGACTATCGGAGGCATCTACGGAACCGTCCTTGAAGTCAAGGACAAGACCCTTCTTCTGGAAGTGGACAACAATGTCAAGATCAAGGTGGACAAGAATTCGGTCGTCAAGGATTTCTCCGAGACCCAGCAACAGTAACATCTCAGTCATGAGGGATGAAGAGAGTATTCGCCAGAATCTTTGAAAAACTGAATATCAACGGGAGAGATTTGCCGGTATTGCTGCTTTCTCTCCTGTTGGCTTTTAGTATCTGGTTTTTTTACAATCTGTCCCTCGATTATGTCGATTATCTGCAGGTCCCTGTCGAGGCGCGATGCAATATCGAAGGACATTCTGCGGTTTCTTCAGGCAGCAGCGATGTCATTGCCAGGTGCAGGACAAGCGGATACAACATCATCAGAATCAAGTCCATGAATGAAAAATCCCCGGTGCAGGTGAATTTTGACAGGATGCACAGTGCCGGCGGAGAACTGTTCTATGTCACGACGGCGGATCTTCAGGAATACACCCATGTGATTTTCGGGGAGAATGTTTCCCTGGAATATTATCTTACCGATACCCTTTTCTTCCGTTTCCCGTATGAGACTTTCAGGAAAGTCCCTGTGAGACCCGTACACGAACTGGAGTTCATGCCCCAGTACACGCTGGTGGGGAAAATGGAGGTGGAACCGGATTCCGTGACAATCTACGGTGAACCGTACCGGCTTGAGAAGATAGACTATGTGTACACCAATCCTATCAAACTGTCCGATATCCGGTCGGAAATCCACGGGATATCGCGTCTGGAACAGATCAGGGGCATAAGGTATTCCTCCGATGCCGTAAGGTATTCGGGAGAAGTGGTGCGTTACGTGGAAATCCGGAAGACGGTCCCGGTGTCGGGGCGCAATGTGCCGGAAGGCAAGTATATGATGGTCTATCCGTCTTATGCGGATGTGAAATTCCTCTGTACGTTCCCGTATAAGGGAAATCCGGAAGACAGTGTCGGCTTTTACATAGATTATTCCGATTTCCTGAATTCCAGGGGAGGGAAGTGCGTGCCGCGTACCGATGCCTTGCCTGACGGGATCATAGGATATTCCGTGGAGCCGGAGATCTTCGAATGTGTGGTTAACGACAGGTGATATGTTGAGGACAATTGCGGTTACAGGAGGGATAGGAAGCGGCAAGTCTCTGGTTTGCAGGTTTCTGGAAGAGAGGGGATTTCCCGTATATGATTCCGACGGCAGGACGAAGTCCCTTTATGTCAGGGACATGGAACTTACCGGTCGGATCCGGGAGAAGATGGCTCATTTTGTCCCTGAGGCGGAAGGTATGGCTGACGGTTTCCTTCTTGCAGACGGGAAACTCGATCTGAAGCGCCTGTCTTCAATAGTATTCCGTAATGCGGAGGCAAGGTTGCTGCTTGAGTCCATAGTACATCCTGCCGTACTGCAGGATTTCATGGCTTGGAAGGACTCTCCGGAGACTGCGGGACGGGCCAGCCACGGTGCGGTGGTGATAGAATCGGCCATTATCCTGGAAAAGCCTCTTTTCCGGGACGTGATTGATACGGCGGTTCTGGTGACCGCCCCGGCAGAGGTGCGCCTGGGCAGGTCGGCCGCTCGGGATGGAGTGCCGCCGGAATCCATCAGGAAACGGATGGAGGCCCAGGGGGAATTGTCTTCGGAAGCAAACGGGAAAATAGGTTTTATCATAGTCAATGATGGGACTCCTGATGATCTCAGGAGGAAGGTTGATCAATTTATAGATTCAAATTATCGGAAATGAAAACAGATCTTACAAAAATTTTGTCAATCCCGGGACAGCCGGGTCTGTACCGCTATATCGCCCAGGCAAGAAACGGAGCGGTAGTGGAATCCCTGTCAGACGGGAAAAGAAGTTCGTTCGGTGTCAATAGCAGGATATCGTCCCTGGCTGATATATCGATCTATACTGATGACGGGGAAGCCAAACTGCAGGACGTTTTCCTGAAAATGAAGGCTGAACTGGGAGAAAACGACGCTCCGGCTGCGAAGGCTTCATCCGAAGAACTGAAGGATTTCTTCGCGAAGGCACTCCCGGGATATGACAGGGACAGGTTCTATGTTTCCCACATGAAAAAGGTGGTGGCATGGTACAACTGCCTTAAACAGTATGCATCCCTTGATTTTGAGAATCCGGATCAGGCGGAGGAAGGCGGGAGTGCAGATAAAGACAGTACAAAGGAGGAGTAGTGCAGTCCGTACAGCCGATAACCCTGGGGTGTTCCAAGAACAGGGTGGACACCGAGCATATCCTCTCCTGCCTTGAAGGCCGTTATGAAATAGTGCCTGAAGGCGAGGAGAGGGACTATGTGGATTTTCTTCTGGTCAATACATGCGGCTTCATAGGGGATGCGAAGGAGGAATCCATCCAGACGATTCTGGAATGCGTCCGGATGAAGCAGGAAGGGAGAGCGGGGGCCGTGTATGTCTTCGGGTGTCTGTCCCAGCGGTATTCGTCGGAGATGCCGGGCCTGATTCCTGAAGTCGATGCGTGGTTCGGGGCAACTGATTTTTCCCCTTTGCTGAAGGCATTCGGAGTGGAAGGGGACGGAAGGCCGGGACGTTTCCTGACGACACCTTCACATTATGCCTATCTGAAAATTTCGGAAGGCTGTGACAGAAGATGTTCCTATTGTGCGATTCCTCACATCAGGGGAAGGCATGTATCGGTTCCGATGGAGGATCTGCTGGCTGAAGCGGCTTCCCTTGCCGCAGGCGGCGTCAGGGAACTGATAGTCATTGCCCAGGACACTACCTATTACGGACTCGACCTGTATCACAGGAGGGCATTGGCGGAACTGCTTCAGAAATTGTCATGGATAGAAGGCATAGAGTGGATCCGCGTCCATTATTCCTATCCGGATGACTTTCCGGAAGATGTCCTTGACCAGATGGCGGAAAATCCGAAGGTCTGCCGTTATATCGATATCCCTCTCCAGCATATATCTGACAACGTACTTTCCAGGATGCGGCGCAATGTCACGGGGGAGTGGACCAGATCCCTGGTCCGGAAAATGAGGGAACGGGTTCCGGGAGTGGTCCTGAGGACTACAATGATTGTGGGGCATCCGGGAGAGGGAGAACCAGAGTTCGGTGAACTTCTTGACTTTGTAAGGGAGGCACGCTTTGAACGGCTTGGCGCTTTCCGGTATTCCGAAGAGGAAGGGACCTACGGGGCCGCGCATTTCAGGGATGATGTGCCGGAAGAGGTAAAGCAGTCGAGGTATGATGCCCTGATGTCCCTTCAGAGCGGTATTTCCCTTGCTTTCAACCGTTCGAGAATAGGCTCGGAGGAGAAGGTCATCATAGATGACTTCGTGGACGGAATATTCGTCTGCAGAAGTGAATTCGAGAGTCCGGAAGTGGATGGCGAGATTCTTGTAAGGTATTCTCCGGCCCTGTTTGACGGGGTAGAACCGAATTCGCTTGTCGGGGAGTTCATTGAAGTGAAGATAACCGGTGCCGATGAATATGACCTGATAGCGGAGCCGGTATCCAAATAAAGTCGCGATTATGAAAGATTTATCCTTTGCCGTCATTGTGGCCGTATCGTTTCTTGCGGTTTCCTGCGGCCCCACGTATTTTTCATTGGGAGTCGATATGCGCAATCCGACCCGTTCCGGTATTGATCTGTCAGGGAAGAACATTTCCGTGACCTATCTTGATGACGGCAGGGATTCCGTTTTCATGTCTTCTGTCGCCGAAGGCTTTACCCTGGCCCTTGAAAAGGACTATTATAACGGCGAGCCTCACATCGGCATGTACAGGATTGAGAAGGAGGAGACAGCCGATTACGCTTCGAGAGACAGCATGGTCAGCCTGCTGATGGATACCGGTGTGGATGTGGCTTTCCTGTTTGACCTGAAATCAATCGGCAAGCCGGAGGATTCGGTTTCGGAAATACCGTTCGAAATCAGCCTTTATGTATATGATGCCATGAACCAGAAGGATACTGTCCGGATATTCAAGGGTGACAGTTCTCTCAAGCAGGCGGTTGACCTCGGAGAACAGGGGCTTGAAGTGGGAAGGACAAGCGCCCATCCGTTCGTATCCGCATGGTCCAACCAGAGGTTCGTGTTCTATTATTATGATACAGGCGGGGCCTGGAATCTGGCCGCTGAATATGTTTCGGAATACAGGTTCAAGGAAGCCGTGGATATTTGGATGTCCCTTCTGGATACCGGAAATATGCGCAAACGTGCCTATGCGGAATACAATATTGCGGCAGTGTGCTGTATAACAGGGGAAAAGGGGCTGGCAGCGGAATGGCTTGACAGGGCGGATGCCGATTATCCGGTCCCTTATTCCTATTCGTTGCGAACAAAGATCAGCAGTCTGCCGTAACCTTCATTGGAATGATATGAAAAAAAGGCGGGACCGTAAGCCGGTTTCTGTTTTATCCTGTCATTTATCTTCGCAACCTACCCCCTGGCATCGGACGGGTCGCCCTCATCTGCCAGTATATTTGGTCTTGCAGGCCCCGGATCCGTACCCCTGTAACGTCACCGCTGCAGGTTGTAGGCTCTTACCCTACATTTTCACCCTTACCTTCAAGGAAGGCGGTTGTTTTCTGTTACGGATATCAGAAGATTTCTCCCCTCTGCGATTTCCGCAGCGGGGTACCCTTTCCTGTCCGGACTTTCCTCCCCCAGTCAAACCGGGAGCGACAGGTCGTCCCGCCTGATTCTTCCGGATAATTGCTTATCCGGATATTAAGTCATGAATGAATCGCAAATGCCGTGTCCTTTGTCAGAAAGCGGCGATGATTTCATCGTTGCTGAAAGCATCTGCCCCGTAGCAGGTCTTCAGGTATGCCAGTCCTGCCTTGTAGTCTTCTTCGGTAAAGGAGTCGGTAGCCTCTTTTGCCACGACCACGTCATACCCGAGACAGAAGGCATCCGCTGAAGTGTGGCGTACGCACATGTGGGTATGCAGTCCGGTCATTATAACCGTCTTTACCCCGAGTTCCCTCAGGAGAATGTCCAGGTCTGTCTGGAAGAATCCGCTGTAGCGGCGCTTCGGAACTATGTAGTCTTTGTCGGAAACTTCGAGTTCCGGGATGACTTCAGCGCCTTTTGTGCCTGCTATGGCATGGTCGCCCCATATTGTAAGTTCCCTGTCAACGCCTGCTATATGGGCGTCATTGCAGAATATTACTGGGACATCTGCCTGTCTGGCAGCATTCAGAAGACGGGCTGTGGCAGGAACTATTGCCTTGCCCCGATCGCAGGCCAGAGAGCCTGTCACGAAGTCGTT
>CALVAE010000016.1 GCA_944325465.1 uncultured Bacteroidales bacterium
TAGGGGCAGGATAGGTCATCTTGCGTTTTTCAGGCTCCATAAAATGATTGAGCGTGGCAAACACCACGTTGTGTCCTATCTGGCAACCCTCCCCTATGGTTACGCCACCATGGTCCTGGAAATGGCAGCAGGCATTGATAAACACACCTTCGCCCACTTCAATGTTTTTCCCGAAATCCGTATAGAACGGAGGGAAAACACGGAAAGTGGAGGGCACAGGCCTGCCGAAAAGTTCGGAAAGAATGCTCCGCACCTCTTCCGGTGTATGATAGGCGGTGTTCAGTCTGAACGTGATTTTCCTCGCCTCACCGCTCATGCTGTCCATAAACCGGTGTATCTCTTCCGTGTCGAGCGGTTTGCCCGTCTTCACAAAATCCTTGAATTCTTCAAGTGTCATAATCGTATTCCTTTACAGTTATTCTTTATTGTCCAGAGATAAGGTTACCGTCACGTTGCCAATCCGGCCCGGACGTGTAAATGTTCTCATTTGCAAAAATACAGCAGCATAAGGCATCACCGGATAGACACATCACCGGTGTTTGTAACATTTTTACAGAAGAAGTCACGGCGAGGGATTTCCTTTTCAATAAGCAGGTTTAGGATGACTTTCTGGGAGAAGCAATGCAAAATTATCGCATTAGCGCAAAAACAGCATTGAAATCCGCAGGAATTTTGAAGATTATCTGTATATGAGACACTATCCGTTTAGAATGTTTTGAATAGTTAAAGTTATTTTTGCTTATGTTGTATATTTGATATAATTTTGTAATCAAATAACAGATATGACATGGAAGAAAAATGCGACCTCAATTTTCAAGCGTTGCAAGATACGCTTGATGTAATAGGCAGCAAGTGGAGAGTGCAGATCCTTTGCTCCATCTGCGAATGTGGCAACCGCAGATTTAGGGATATCGGGCGGAGCATCCCCAAACTGACCACAAGAATGCTTTCACGGGAACTGAAAATCATGGAAAGCATGGGACTGATAGTCCGTTCAGTTTATCCTACCACCCCTGTGACGGTGGAATACAAGGAAACGGAACTGTGCCATACGCTCATTCCCATTTTCGACGCGATGCTGGCATGGGGAGAAAAATACGGGAAATCCGCTCCGCAAAAGGACGGGACAAATGAACAGGAAGTATAACATAACAACAAAGGACAAATTATGAAAGTATTACTTGTAAACGGGAGTCCGAACAAGAACGGATGCACCTTTACCGCATTGTCGGAAGTGGCACACACTCTTGAAGAAGAAGGGGTGAGTGCGGACATTTTTCACATCGGCAACAAACCTATAGCCGGTTGTTTGGGCTGTCAGAAGTGTATGACATTGCACCAATGTGTATGGGACGACACTGTAAACGATTGTCTTTCTATAATTGGTGATTATGATGGTTTCGTTTTCGGTTCTCCGGTGTATTATGCTTCTGCAAACGGTGCGATGAGTGCTTTTATGGACAGGCTTTTCATCAGTGAACTTTGCAGGGGAACAAACCGTTTCTACTTGAAGCCCGCTGCAGCGGTAGTATCGGCACGCAGGGCCGGAACAACCGCGACATTAGACCAGCTGAACAAGTATTTCCTGATGTCCCAGATGCCCATCGTTTCTTCGCAATACTGGAATATGGTGCATGGGAATACTCCAGATGAAGTCAGACACGACTTGGAAGGGATGCAGATTATGCGGACATTGGGACGGAACATGGCTTTTTTCTTGAAATGCAAGGAAATGGCGACCCGGATGGGAGTGGAATATCCAAAATGTGAAGAGCCGATTGAAACAAATTTCATTCGATAAAAACAGCTGGCATTCTGAAAAAGATGGAATCGCGCCTCGGGGACATTTTCTGTTCTTATTTGATTATTATTACGTTACTCCATAAAATTGTTAATCCGGTTAGCAGGGTTGAGCGGAGTCTGGTCTGACAGTTCCAATGACTTGACCATGTGCAGTGTCCCTTGCTTGTAT
This sequence comes from uncultured Bacteroidales bacterium, assembly GCA_944325465.1. Classification (GTDB taxonomy): domain Bacteria; phylum Bacteroidota; class Bacteroidia; order Bacteroidales; family UBA932; genus Cryptobacteroides. The sequence goes on from CALVAE010000016.1 coordinate 1,973, forward strand.
TTCTGGAAATGTGCGGAAGCGATGTGTTTGTCGTATGCTTCCTTGCTTGCGTATGTTTCAAGGATGGTTATCCGGCAGGGATTTTCCTTTTCGGCGACGGCATACATGGTCAGCACGCCCGGTTCGGTGCGCAGTGATATTTCGCCCACTTCCGTCGCATACTGCACATATTCATCAAGATACTGCGGATACACCTCGATTTTGGACAGACGCACGATACCGCTCTCTGTCATCGGGTCCTTGGCGCACATGCCCGGCTGCCTGTCCTTTTCTGATCCGCCGCAGGAAAACAGCCCGAACAGGAGCAATGCGGCCAATAGATTCCGTACCGTATCAAATTTCTTCACCATATATTATTGTCTTTCAAATCTTACATTTATACTTTCCGTTCCTTGCAACAGATCGATGCCGTCACCGTCTATATGTCCGATTTTGATAAGTGAGTTACTTTCAGGCCAGTCACGGCAGAAGATGGCGACATTGCCCCACGGCTCGTAGATAGTAATGTCCCCGGCGACAGGAGCACAACCGCGCGGAGTATCGTCAAGACCGAGTGCCGGGTCGGGATAGAATATCTTTTCCGTACCGTTGTTGTAGTCCTCCAATGTGACTTCCATCGGCAGACGGGAAAGGAAATCACGGGCTGCTACGCTGCAAGCCGACGAGAAAACAAGTGTCGCCATCAGCATCAATGGGATTAAGAATAACTTTTTCATATTTTCTTCCTATTTATTTCCACATTGCAAAGATACTGCGACACAAGACCAGGCAGGATAGACATATCATCTGCGTTTGTAACTATTTTACTGAAATACGTCCCGGATCAGAACGAAACCATAAATGAAAACGTTACGTTGTCAGAAACGAACCGTAAAGCGGTGCATTCCGTCCTGATAACGGTATGATACCGTCCGCCGTCCCTGGACACAATCGGCACGAACAGGTAATCCCCGTCCACTTCCTGACGGGAATGACGGTACATCGCTTTCAGCCGCTGTAGTTCGCCTTCTTCTATCCGTAAGTTTCTTATTTCTTTTTCATTGAACTTTCCAGTTCTGAAGCAATTTCAGTCCTGAAGAATTGTTCAATCTGCACTGCATCGACATCATACTTGGGATTCAACTGCTGAAATCTCATATCCTTAGCAAATCGTTCCTTATTGGTCAAAGTAGAAAGAATGAATTTAGTTTTAATTATATGACCAGTGTATCTGCTTGTTTCAGTTGCCATAGGAACAATGTCATGCCTGTTTTTGAATATGCAGTAAAGGTCATAATAATCACGGTACTTTCCACGTGTCAGAGCAAGTTCCATTTTCATTATGGCAATGGAATCTATATCTGCAAGGATAATGTTCCCCGTAAACGGAACCGTATCTTTTAATGGATTCCGGCAGTCTGCTATAAAAAAAGACAGTTTGACACCGCCAACGAAAAACTGGACCTGATCATGGGCCAATCAACTGAACAGTCGCCTTTAAAATTCCACTTCATGAAATCAAGATCCTCGCTCTCCCGATGGCCTATCTGTATCGCAAGAGCAGTACCCCCGACCAAAGTCCACCCTTTCAGACACTCGGCTTCTGAAAGTACAGGTAAAATTTTCTCTATATTATCTGTAATACCGGTCATTGACACTTCTTGTTCAACTCGTGCGACTTGACTCTCTTCAAATATGAATCCGGATTCTTCACTCCGAAATAGCATCCGGCTATGAACCGGTTCAAATCTTTGTACCGGTTGTCCTGCAAAGCCATTGTCATGGCCCATACTTTTTTGATTTCCCTTATCGGGTATATTCTAAAAAGAATATTTATATCGTCTATATCGAGATATATGAGGGTTTTTTCTATTATATCCTCATCTGAGATATTGCGTAGGACAGACTCCCGGTCGTATGACCAAAACTTATTCCCGTCAATAAGTTTTCTGGCGAGTATCGATCTGGATTTATCATAATCTTGTATGTGTTTTATCTGTCGCATTTGCCCACAAATATTTCTTGATAGATAATGAATGTTACTGATATTCTATCAACAAGTAAATTCTTCCTTATGTAACCGCGACAGGTGTCGCAGTTTTGATTTCCAACGGTACCTAATTATGATATGTTGGAAAGTCTGCTGTCATCTTCCGATGCCAAGTCCAAAAGTGATGCGGCCAAGCATCTGTAATAATCTCCGAAAAGCAGAATTTATATTGACTAATCAATGTTTTGATTATATTTGTCCCCAAAAGCACAGACAGGCATGGAAGAAGTAACCGTAAATTCATTGGGATTCCTGTTGGACCGTGCACTATGGACCTTGTCCTCCGCATTGGGCGCCTCTTTTAAGGAAAAAGGTATCGACTTACCACATTCCCAATACATCATCATGCGATTCCTGGACGAGCAGGACGGGATAAGCCAAAACAGGCTTGCCAGACTGCTCCACAAAGACGCCGCCGCCATCAAGCGCAGCATCGACATCCTGGAAAAGAAGGGAATGGTCATCCGAAAAGCCGTGACGGGACGCAAGAACGGCATCTACCTTACCGGGAAGGCAAAAGCGTTGATGCCGGAAGTGAAATCCATCGCCGACGAGATATTGGGAGGCTCTTTCGGACAGACGGAAGAAATACGCCGTACCGGCATCCTTTTTTTAGAAAGCATTTACAGGTTTTATGCAGGAAAGGAAAATCCAGAATAATCGGTAAACAAAAAATTGAGTATGATAAAGTTAAATACAAAAGGGCTGAAAGCACTGAAGGTGCTGCACCTGCTGTGAGCGGTCCTGTGGGCGGGCGGTGCCATCGGAATGATGGGGAAGTGGGTATTCACGCTGTTCATGATGACTTCGGGAACTATCCAGTTGGTCTGTCTGTTTTTAGTCATTGTCTTAATATAAACCATGGGAAAAGTCAATAAAGAAAACCGGTTGCTGACCAGAGATTTCTGCTGCCTGTCTGTGGCGAATTTCCTGATGTTCTTCTCGTTCTATGCACTGATGCCGCTGCTGCCATTCTATCTGAGCGATGCTTTCGGAGTGAACTATTCGGTGGCTGGAGTCATTCTCGCCTCCTATTCGGTAGCCTGCATCGTGGTGCGCCCGATAGCGGGTTACCTGCTGGACGCTTTCCGGCAACGGCCGTTGTACTTGCTGGGCTATTGTGCGTTTGCCGCCCTCTTTTGCGGGTATGCCTTTGCCGCAGCATTGGGCGTATTCATTGTTTTCCGTATAGTCCATGGATTGGCATTCGGTCTGACCAGCGTATCCGGGAACACGATAGCCAGTGAAATCGTACCGCGCGACCGGATGGGCGAAGGTCTGGGTATTTACGGCTTGTCAAATACGCTTGCCATGTGCATCGGACCTATGACCGGACTTGCCTTGCACGGACGTGTTTCCTACGAGATGCTGTTCATTCTGCTCTTCCTTGTCTGTCTGGCAGGCTTTGGAATGGCCTGGATGGTAAAAGTACCGGACGGAAAGATTGTCAAGCATCGGAAGTTCTCCGTCAAGAACCTGATTTTGGGCAAGGGTATATGGGAAGCCTCTTCTTTGCTGCTTGCCTCCATTCCATACGGCATGACAACAGCGTATATCGCCTTGTATGCCGAGGAGATCTCCATTTCTTTCAATAGTGGAGTCTATTACACGGCAATGGCGGCAGGATTGGGCATCTCACGATTCCTTTCCGGGAAATGGACAGACAAAGGCGGCACGGGCAAACTCATTATCGGTGGCTTGCTTCTGGTCGCAGCAAGTTACACAAACTTGTCCTTCATAGGGCGTTTGTCGGAATACAATGCACAACTTGCCGTCAGTGCCTACCTCGGTATCGCTTTCGTGCAGGGACTTTCGTTCGGCACGTTGCATCCGGCCTTCAACACACTGCTCGTCCGGATGACCACACCCGAAAGACGGGGCACTGCTACCTCAACCTACCAGACCGCCTGGGATTTGGGTATCGGCATCGGCATATTCGCCGGAGGCTACTGGGCGGACAGTTTCGGCGGATTCCATGCTTCCTATTTCATCGGGGCTTGCCTGGCCCTGTTGGGTTGTGCGGTATTTGTGGCGAGGCAATACGTAAATGCAAAGCACTAGTACTGCCTGTCACTTTCCGTGATGCTCCACAGCGACACGTGTTCGTTACGGTAGCGGGCATTGCAATATAAATTAATTGTATAATCAGTTAAATTTGCCGTTCAAAACGAAAGACATCCAATGGAATCCCGAAGTAATTTTCACATACGACAGGCCAGCAAATCCGATCTGGACGCTTTAATGCATATATATGACCTTGCAAGACAATTCATGGCAGCAAACAGAAATCCACGGCAATGGA
>CALVAE010000017.1 GCA_944325465.1 uncultured Bacteroidales bacterium
CCGCACCTGAGATATGACAGTCCTGCCTCCGAAAACGCATCGGCCACAGTCGGCTGGTCAGGAGTGTTGACAGCCATCCAGGGAGTGACCTCAAGATAAATCTGTACTGAATGGGATTTCCTGTCAATTGACCGCGCCCGGTAGGAAACGTAGTTCACCGGAGCTGACAGCAGATCCAGGTCATCCGGAAGCATAGGGGCTGTAAATACGATGTCAAGTTCCACAGGCCCGCATGTAAATGTATAATAGGTCTGCGTAGGAAGGACATCCACGGATTTCTGCGCTGCAGCACGTGAGAATGCAAGAACCGTACTGTCGGGCTCTCCCATGAAACGGTACACTTCTCCATCGACACGTACAGCACCGGTAAGCGGCTTTTCCGTACAGGACCAGTGGATAGCGTCCCTGTCATACAGACGGTCGGAGGGAGACCAGATGGAAAAGAACGGGTCGGACGTAAGCAGTGGTACCGCCGGAGCACGCAATTCCGTGTTTCTGACAGGAGTGAAGAAATCATTGAAAGCATCTGCGGACTGTATCAGCCCGCAGAATGCAATACAAAGTGCAAAAAACTTTTTCATAAACGGATAGTCATTTGTAGTCATCGGTGCGATTGTGGTTTTACATTTTCACGCACCTGACGGCAAGACCACGGTTGACGCGCTGGTCGCTTTCCCCGTAATCATAGGTCATGTATGCCCGGCTTGAACCGTCCCTGTCTTCCCAGACTTCCTCTTTCGGAGTGGATGTCCAGTATTGCATCATCTTGCCTACATCACCTGTGAGCAGGCTCCATTCCCTTATCCCGTTGGACGGGAAAAAGACTTCCTCTCCGTCGATGACATATACTCTTGACCAGGATCCCTGCCCGTCCTCGAAGAGGAAAGGTTCCGTCTTGCTGCCTTCAACGCTCTGGAGTGCTGCGGTAAGATTGTTCATCTGGTCCATGTTCGGTACCTTGTATCCGGCAGGGCAAGGGTCGTTGACCGTCTTCTGTGCATCTGACCACAATCTCTTGTCATCATTGGTGATGTAATCCTTATGGGCGAACTGCCACGGATATCTGGTACTGTGTTCCGCACTCATCGGATGGAACTCGCTCTTCGAGAAGAAATCCGCCGCTTCCGGTTCTCCGCCTTCTGCCGAAACGCTGTAACCGTCATCCATGAATCTGCCTGCATTGAATCTGCCCTTTATGGTGAAATTTCCGAAATCTCCGTTCTCTCTGGAATCCCTTACCTTGAATTTCTCGTTACTTGGTCCCGGGAACGGGTCTTTCCTTCCCCACTGATAGTAGCATCCGAAAGATGACTGGTCAAGCCTGCTGTTGAAGTCAGCCACAGGAAGGTTGTCTGTCCAGGCCCCGATATTGCGGTCAAGCCATTTGTAGTCACCGATCTGGACGTCCTTGATTTCCCTGGTGTACCAGATGAGATAACTCCACACGATTTCATCCGCTCCATTCGTCAGGACGATGATTCCGTATCCTCCTTTCAGCCTGTCTTCGGCAGCGCTTTCCTTTACGGTGAAAGTCACCCGTCCGTCAGAGTATGCAGGTTCCGTATCCGAGATAAGTCCGGCCTCCGTTTCGTAAAGCCATGTGGCCTTCACTGCATCGGTTACCAATGTCCCGTCCGGCTTTCCTGCAGGGATGCTGTATTCTCCCGGTCCTGCCACTACATAACAGTTGGAATACGAACAGGTCTGTTTTATATTGTACACGGCCTCTTCGTCACTGCAACTGAAAGTGACCGTGGATGTGTTGTTGGTAACTACATCGGTATTGTCAATTGTGAGCGTAACCTCTGTCTCGCTTTCAGTACCGTCCTCTCCGCCTGTTTCAGGATTTGCGGAAATGCCTTCCGGAAGTTCCGCAGTCCATTTCCCGTTGGACTTTACAGTCAGCGTAACGGTCTGTGTCGGATTCACGAGCATGAAGGAGGACGCTTCGAAAGTGGCTCCGTTGCAGTCCAGACCGTCTTCTCCGGTGATTTCGATCCAAGTCTTCATCCTGTCCTGAGTGACGGTCACTTCTCTGGAAGAACCGCCGGACGTTACGGTAAGGGTGGCTTCGCGGCTTTGTGCAGGGTCGGGATTCTGTCCGCATTCGATTATGACCTTCTCCGTACTGTCTCCTGAAGTCTGGCTGACTGTAATCCAAGTACAGCCGCCCATATCCATTGTCCACGGATTATTGGAAGTGACTTTCAGTATCTGTTCCCCTCCCTCGTACCGGAAATTGAGAGCGGCGACATCCACCGAGATGCCTTTCTCATAGACTTCCGGGACAATTTCGGTACATGCTCCCATGACTGCAGCCGATACAGCAGCCAGTAAGGAAAAATAATAAGTCTTTTTCATTGTCTCAGATGTGTTAAAATATCCTTGCACCTGTGACCGTATCATAGGATGAAATCTCCGAGACATCAGCAATGTCCTTGCCGTGCAAAGATAAGTATTTAATACCGGAATCCAAATTTTTCTTAAAAATTGTAATTTTATTTGTTTATTTCAAGGGGTGGGTAACTATTTTTGTTGCGATTTTGTTATAAATTGAAACCTGTGACAAGGACCGATTTCTCTTCGACTGCCGCTCGTGACCTTGCAGGACCTTCCTTGAAATTTTCAGGAGACTGCCGATGGATTTCAGGACGGTTTTTTATTAACAACTTAAAGACGAATTATCTATGCAAATAATCAGGACAGAAGGGTGGGCTTCTCCCAATCTTGGCGGGAAGGTTGCGCTTATCTGTATGTTCCTTTCATTCGTGTGCCTGAATGTATCTGCCCAGGATACCGGAATCACGCTTTCAGGTACAGTCATCTCTTCGGAAGACAACCAGCCGGTAATCGGGGCTGCAGTCTATGTAGAAGGTACCCAAATCGGTACGACCACTGACCTTGACGGAAATTATACCCTTACGGTACCGTATGACACTAAGACAGTTACATTTTCATCCATAGGTTATCTCACCAAGCAGTTGAGGGTCGGGGACAACAATATAGTGTTCAAGGTGGTGTCAATGGACGAGTCCACCCAGACTCTCGAAGACGCCGTGGTAGTGGCATTCGGTACCACGCAGCGTAAGGAGACGATGATTTCATCCGTCGAATCGGTGAGCCCGGGCGTCCTCAAGACCCCGTCGAGCAACCTTTCGACTTCCTTTGCCGGCAACATTGCCGGAGTCATCGCCACCCAGTCATCCGGAGAACCGGGGGCGGACGGTGCAAGTTTCTGGATCCGCGGTATATCAACGTTCGGAGCGAGCACCGAGCCGCTCTATATCCTTGACGGTGTGGAGATCAATGCGGAGATCCTGAACGGAATCCCGGCGGAGAGCATAGAGTCGTTTTCTGTCCTGAAAGACGCTTCTGCGACGGCACTTTACGGTTCCAGGGGAGCGAACGGTGTGATGATCATCACCACCAAGAGCGGCCGTGTGGCAGACAGGATGTCGGTGAACGTCAATTTCAATACGACAGTCACCATGCCGACGGCCATTCCGGAAATCGCAGATGGTGTCACATACATGAACAATTACAATGAGGCACGTACCGGCCGCGGTGAGGTCCGCTATTTCTCCAATGACAAGATTGAGAGCACGGCGCAGGGTATCAATCCGTACATCTATCCGAACGTGGACTGGTACGACATGCTCTTCAAGGATATGGGTGTGGCAGAAAACCTGAACATCAATATCAGAGGCGGCGGCAACAGGGTGGACTATTTCCTCAATGCATCCGTCAACAACGAAAGCGGTATGATAAACAATGTGGCCGATGCTCCGTTCAAGACGAATATCAATGCCCAGAAATACACCTTCCAGAGCAACGTTACCGCCAAGATAACGAGTACGACCGTGGCCAGCGTGAAACTGAATGCCCAGATGATATATTCATACAGGCCGCAGGCTTCATCTTCAGAACTTTTCTATTGGAGCATGCGGGCCAATCCGGTGTCGTTCGCTCCTGTCTATCCGTCCGGGTGGGTTGAAGGTGCCGACTACACTGTTTTCGGTAACGCCCCATCCTGGGACGGAGACACTACCGACATCAACCCCTATGCGGAACTGGCCAGGGGATATTCCAACAACTATACGAACTATACGACTGCTTCGCTCCGCATAGACCAGGACCTCAGGTTCATCACCAAAGGCCTCAAGATATGGGCGCAGGCTTCCTTCTACAACAAGGCATATTCAAGGAGGACCTATTCCAGGACTCCGCATTTCTACAGACTTGACGACTGGGATTATGACAATGTGGCCGGACAGTACACATACAGCCTGGTGGATATCGGAACCCCGGGTTCCGACTACATTTCCCTTTCCACAGGGCAGAACGGACTGCGCCAACTGACGGTACAGGCCAACCTGGAGTATAACCGGACATTCGGGAAACACACTGTCGGTGCCGTTCTCCTGTATCATCAGAAAGAGACGGTCGACAACCAGCCGTCCAATTACTATGCATCCCTTCCTAAAATGGAGCAGGGGCTTGCAGGAAGACTGTCCTACGGTTACGATGACCGCTATCTCATTGAGGCGAACTTCGGATACAACGGTTCGGAGAATTTCATAAGCGGACAGAGGTTCGGACTTTTCCCGTCTGTGGCTGCAGGGTGGATCGTATCCAACGAGAATTTCTGGAGCGGCATCAAGGACTGGTTCAATTTCTTCAAGGTAAGGTATTCTTTCGGTTATTCGGGTAACGACTATCTGGACCAGAGGTTCCCTTATGTGTCAGAAATGACGATGGGGACGGGTTCTTCCCCGCTTTCAGGCGGTTCATGGCCTGCTTTCGCGACTGGAAACAATTATGAAAGCAAACTGATGAACTACCTTTCCACTCTCGGTAACGAGGATGCGACATGGGAGATAAGCCGCAAGCACGACCTGGGTGTGGAGTTCGGTCTTTTCGATGAACTGACTGTGATAGCCGATTTCTTCGAGGAGTACAGGAGCGGGATTTTCATGCAGAGGAACACTCTTCCGGCAACTGCCGGTTTCGAGGGGCTTGAACCTTACGGTAACCTCGGTGCGGTATTGAACCGCGGTGTCGACCTGTCGGTAGACTACCGCAAGATCATCGACCGCGACTGGTCGGTAACGGCAAGGGGAACCTTCACCTACGCCCATAATGAAGTCGTGGAAAATGACGAGTCCCCTTACAAGCAGTATCCGTACACCTCCCAGATCGGCAAGCCTCTCAACACCGTATTCGGTCTGGTTGCCGAAGGCCTGTTCGAGTCAGAAGAAGACATAGCCAATTCTCCACGTCAGACCTATATGCCGGACTACATGCCGGGAGACATCAAGTACAAGGATCTGAACGGAGACGGAGTGATTGATGACAATGACCGTACCTACATAGGCTTTCCGGAAGTGCCGGAAATCATGTACGGATTCGGCGCGAGCCTCCAGTGGCGCAACCTTGACTTCTCGTTCTTCTTCCAGGGACGTGCCCGCGTATCCATCAACATGAAGAACATGCACCCGTTCAGGGACACGGGAAAGTCAGGTTTCGGCATGCTTGACTGGATAGCACAGGACCATTGGTCAGAGGAGAACCCGAATCCGAATGCGGCCTATCCACGTCTTGACTATGACTGGAACTACAACAATACGGAATATTCCACTTTCTGGATCAAGGACGGAAGTTTCCTGAGACTGAAGAACCTGGAGATAGGCTATACCATCAAGGATTTTGCAAGGATCTACTGTTCAGGGACCAACCTGTTCATCATCTCGCCGTTCAAGTACTGGGATGCCGAGATGGGAAGCGGCAACGGTCTGTCATATCCGTTGCAGAGGACAGTGCAGTTGGGCGTACAGTTCAATTTCTGAGACCAGAGAAGAATAACAAAGAAAATATATTACAAAGACAATGAAAAGCAAGATAATATCATTATTGTTCATGACAGCGGTAGCGTCCTCTTGCAGTTTTCTGGATGTGGTGCCGGAAAATACGGCAACGCTTGAGGACTCGTTTGCTTCGGAGATGCAGGCGGAACGTTTTCTGTACAGCATATATAACTTCATCCCGAACAATACGACACACCGCTGGACTCCGGATCTCTGTGCTGGCGGGGATCTCATAACAGGCAGTAACGGAACGACACGATGGTTTCCGTACAAGAGCGTGCTGTATGGGGAAGAGAACCCGAACAACACATATTTCAACATGTGGGGAGGCGGGAGCATTCCGGCCGGAGGAAACAATTTCCAGTTGTACAATGGAATCCGGTTTGCATATACTTTCCTCAACAACATCGACACCGTACCCGGGATGACCCAGTCCGCCAAGGATCAGATGAAGGGGGAGGCCTGGTTCCTGATAGGTTATCTTCACTGGACTCTGATGCAGTATTATGGCCCCATCGTGCTGATAACCCATGAAATATCCCTCAACGCGGATGAGTCTGAACTGATGCTGCCGCGGTCCTCATGGGACGAGTGCGCGCAGTTTGTGGCTGAGATCTTCGACAGGGCGGCTACGATGCTCCCTGCCCATGTGGACAACAACGATCTCGGCCGTGCCACATCGGTAGCGGCCAAGGCCTACAAGGCAAGATGTCTGATCTATACCGCCAGTCCTCTGGTCAACGGCAACCAGGCATACGCATCGTTCCTGAACTATGACGGAACCCCTCTTATCTCCACCGAATATGACAGGGAGAAATGGAATACGGCGATGCAGGCGGTAGAGGAAGCCATCAGACTGGCTGAAGACAACGGCTACAGACTTTACGAATATGCCAATGCTTCCGGAGAGAGTGATCTCGAGCGTGGCAGGCAGAACTACTACAATTGCTTCATAGAAGAGGACTGGTCCTCGAATACGGAGTATATCTTTGCACTTGGGGCGCAGACTCCGTCCAACAATGCAATGCAGATGATCGCTCCTCCGCGCCAGTGGAATCCGGAGGAAGGGGACGGATATACAGCCGACGGTTTCAGGGAATACATGAATCCTACCCTGCAGATAGTGGAAGCCTTCCTGACAGACAAGGGCCTTCCGTTGTGGGCCGATCCCCGGACGAAGGACGGCTATGCCGCCAACCGCCTGCTGACAGTGGGCGAAGATGAAGTGGCTGAACTGTGCAAGAACAGGGATCCCCGTTTCTACGCCACTATCGGCTATGACAGGGGTACATACACGTACAACAGTCAGGAGGACCTGACACTCAGGATGCGTGCCGGGGAGCAGCATGGATATACCGGAGACGTGACCCAGGAGTACAGCGGCAGCTGCACCGGTTTCATGCTCCAGAAATTCATTTCCATAAATACCACCTACAATGAGGCGGACAAGTCCTTCTCCTTCGCCCAGTATCCATTCCCGTACCTGAGGCTTGCCGAACTGTATCTGGACTATGCGGAAGCGGATTTCGAATATGACGGACAATTGAGCGCACAGGGTCTTGAATACCTGAACAAGGTACGTAACCGTGCAGGGCTTCCGGATTTCGAGGATGCATGGGCCGAGGCTGGCGGAATGCCGTCCGGAGAAGACATGAGACGGGCCCTTCATCAGGAGAATATGTCCGAACTGGCATGCGAAGCCCGTCTGTATCACAACCTGCGCCGGTGGAACATCGCACAGGACTGGCTCGGGGAAGTGCCGGATGTCCTCAACATACAGGGCGAGACTCCGGAGGAATACAACACCATCGCCAAGATGCGTGAGAGCGGTACCCGTATCTTCGAATATCCGAAGTCGGTATGGCTTGCCATCCCTCTTTCGGAACTGGAGGTCAACTTCCGTCTCGTGCAGAATCCCGGTTATTGATAACAATAAAAATGAATCAGATGAAAATGACAAGAATAATCTTCTGTGCGGTTGCTGCTGTCTGCATGTCAGTGCTTGCCGGATGTTCCAAGCAGCAGTACAGACTGTATGAGGACAATATAGAGTCCAAGGTATATTTCGTCCAGGCGGCGACCGATCCTGTACTGACAGTGTCCGCCGATGATCTTGACGGGTCAGGCTATGTGAATCTGTGCATCTATAATGCTGGGAACAACAGTGACAATATCACAGTAAGGGTAGAGGCGGACGAAAACGCCTGCCGCATATACAATATCGAACAGGATATGGACTGCCAGGTGCTTCCTCAGGAATACTGGTCGCTGCCGCAGCCTGAAATCGTTATGGATACACAGGAAAACAACCAGGTCTACATGCCTCTTGAACTGAAGATAGATTCTTTCAGGGCGGACGGTCTGGACCCGGATGACTATGTCCTTCCGCTTACTCTCTTTACCGGGAGTACACGGAACGTGACGTTCGACTATAAGACGGTATATGTCAGACTGGCACTTTAAAAGTATATTTGAATGAAAAGGATTTTTGGTATTATCATGCTGCTGGTCATCTCCGTATCCTGCGGGGAAAGCAAGAACAACGGATCAACAGGGAATTCCGGTAACGGAGGTGCGGTGCCGGAAGTGGATTTAGATGTGCCGGACAAGGACGGAATGACAGTCAAGGGAGTGGTTTGGGACAGTTCCACCGGCAGGGCGATGCCGGATGTGGTGGTGAGTGACGGACGTCTCTGCACCCTTACCGACGAGAATGGAAGATACTGGCTTGCCACGGATCTGAAGACCCAGAGGTTCGTGTTCGTGTCGGTTCCCTCCGGTTACGAGATTCCTGTCAGCAGGTCTTCATACTGCTTCAACGGGTATGAGACACTTGATCTGGAGACAGAAGAGGTGCAGCAGTTCAATTTTCCTCTCACGCCTCTTTCCGGTTCGTCGGACCGTTATCAGGTACTGTTCTGCGGAGACCCTCAGATCAGTACGGCACAGTCCGGATCCCATGCCGCATACGAGGATGTGGTCAATTCCCTGATAAAATACAAGGATGAGACTGATCTTCCCCTGTATATCATCAATCTCGGGGACGTGACTTTCGACGATGCCGACGAGAATGCCACTGTCAAGCAGTATCTCGGCAGAATCGGTATCCCGACCATGAACATTCCCGGCAACCACGATCAGTTCTGCGCCCAGAATACGAATTATCCGCCGATTGTGGATGATTTCTATTCACCGGATTACAGGGCTACCGCATATTATTGCCGTGATTTCGGACCGAACAACTATTCCTTGAATATCGGCAAGATCCACTATCTTTTCCTGGACAATATCTTCTGGTATGATAATTACTGGGAAAAGGTCCAGGACTGTTTTGATGAGGAGGTCCTCAGTTTCATTGAGAATGACCTTAAATATGTGGATAAGGGCACACCTCTGATGATAATGACACATTCTCCGAGCGCGAATGACGTTGTGAACAGTAATTTCCGGGAATGGATGCTCAACTATGACAGGTACCTGGATCTTCTTGCAGGATACGATGTCCTGAACTGGTCGGGCCATCTGCATATCAGCGGCCATTATGTCTATACCGATGAGGACATGGCCAGGGTCGGCTGCGAGGCTCCAAGTATGGAGTCACATGTAGTGGCAAGATGTGCCGGAGCCTTGTATATAGATTGCGAGATCAACTCGGACGGGGTTCCGAGGGGATTCATAGTCATGGATGTGGACGGCAAGAATACTTCATGGACGTTCAAGAGGACGAGGATATGGGATAACGGGAATGACCAGATGCAACTTTATACTCCGTCGGATACGGAGGACGGATATGTGTATGCCAACGTATTCCTTTGGGACAATCTCTGGGGAACTCCCCAGTGGTACGAGAACGGAGAGTTGAAAGGTCAGATGCAACTCTACACTGAAAAGGATCCGATGTACGAGAAGGAGTACAACAAGTACATTGCAGGTGGAGGCGGTGGTGATGTAGGCAAGCCGGGCCCTCACGACACCAGACATCTGTTCCGTATCCGTCCTTCTGACGGATGTACTTCCGGTGAGGTCCGCGTGACCGACCGGTTCGGCAACGAGTGGACGCAGACCTGTACCTGGTAGTCTGATTTGTCCGTTCTAAAATAAAAATCCTCCCGGATCCGGATGGAATTCGGGAGGATTTTGTATCTTTACAGGATCGGGCTGCCGGGCTGTCCTGTATCGCTCCGGAGATATGCGGACGGATGATGTGGCAGAAGGGAATCTGTTCTTGATATTATCAGTAAAGGTTATGTTGAAAGAAGGTGACAGAATGCCGGAATTCCAGGTTCAGGACCAGGACGGCAATACGGTTACGGACAAGAATCTTGCAGGGAAAAGGGTCGTGCTTTATTTCTATCCGAAAGACAGTACACCCGGATGTACGGCTGAAGCGTGCAACCTGCGTGACAATTTCGATGCGTTGGAATCTGCCGGCTATGAGGTGTACGGAGTGAGCAAGGACAGTGTATCTTCGCATACAAGGTTCAAGGAGAAGAATTCCCTGCCGTTCACTCTTCTGTCTGATCCTTCAACGGAAATGCTGCGGGCTTTCGGTGCATGGGGAGAAAAGAAGATGTACGGAAAGGTCACGGAAGGGACTCTGCGCAAGACGTTCATTATTTCGGAGGACGGGGTGGTGGAACGGATAATAGACAAGGTGGATACGAAGAACCACGCGGCCCAGATTCTCTGAGGAATAAAACATGGATCACCGGCCTGTGTCTCTTGCAGGAAAAGAAGTCTCGCCCTGACCTTATCGGGCGCTGGTGTAATATCTATTCGGGCATTTGCCGCATTGTCCTTCCGAGTGCTTGCTACATTGTCATTCTGAGCGATTTTTCTGTCATTCTAAGGGAGCGTCAGCGAAGAATCTGGTGCCTCAAGAGATATGCACCGGCAACCTTTAATATACGGCTCCAGTGGCATCATCGGGGCGCATATCTCCTGAGATGTGTGTCGCGAAGGACAGGATAAACCATAAAACAGGATGGACAGGCAGGTGACGGGAATGGATGGGCACGGAATGAGTGAGCGGACTGTAGGAACAAAAAAGGAATGCGGGACCGCGAACAAACCGGATTCGTATTTTATTAAAAGACAAGATATTACAAAATATCGTTGTCCGGGGTCCTTCCCAAAAATGGAGACCTCGAACAAGGTTGTTTTGATACTATGCTCGTGTACTTGACCTCTATATACAGCAGACCCTCCTACATTGCTGCAAGAGGGCGTATCGTTAAAGTCTGTATGCCGTCACAGTTCCTTGAATACTGGTGTAAAGTCGCTCCAATCCTCGACCTTGAATGCCCGTATGTCTCTGACGTAATCTCTGAACCATGTCGTGTTTTTCAGTGCCTCTATCGCTCTGTAAAGGTTTGCTATATCGTTTCTCTCGGTAAGGTAGACGCTCCCCTGCGCGTTGTAGAATCCATTTCGGGCTTATCTGGAAAAGTGCTATATTTTTTGGACGCTTAAATACAATCTCTATAAAAACCTCAATCTCGTGCCCTAAAAAATCTGTCAGTTTTTTATCTGGAGACAGGAGGACATCTTTCAGCCATCCCTTTCCACCTTAAAATTTGCTCCGGATGAATCTGCTTCTGATAATGGTCATCCACTAAACCGTCCTTGCCCTTTATGAGGAAACAGAGGATGAATGCCTCTATCTCTCGGTTCAACTGGAGTATGAAATCAAGTTCGGTACATCCACCGTATCGAAGTCCAGTCCAGTAGTAGGCTTGTCCAGTCTGGTCTATTCTCGGTGTAAGGATAAGGAAAGTGTCGGGATAGTTGGTTGTTGCGATTCGGATGATACTGATGATTTTCTCGGTGCTCATGCTTTTCAGTTCGAGCCTTTGATAAGGGATAAATTGTGTGCTCATAATGATTGTAGTTAAATGATTGTTTTGTTTTCGGGTAATTTTGGTTACCTTTGTTCTGTTATGAGGAAGAAGTTTGGAGACTGGCTGTTAGATATAGCCAAATATATGGCAACTGCTATATTGCTGACTTCAATATTCAGCGATATGCAGAATGTTTGGACTTATGTCATTGTAGCGATAACAGTAGTAGCAACCCTTTTGCTGGGCTTATGGCTCACAAGAGATAAAACAAGTGAAAAATGAATACGATAATCGTTTGTGGTTTTATCCTGCTCATTGCCATAGTCGGCTCGATTTATTTTGCGGTGCAGGACAGGAAAGAGAAAAAGGCTCACAGGACTCAATAAGTCTTGCCGATACATTACAGAAAAGGACAGGTTTCATCGCCTGTCCCTTTTGTTTACAGCAGATTCGGTCACCTGGACATTTTGGGTGATGAAATGAGTTGAAAAAATCAAGGTTGGACATTTTGGGTGATGGGACGGCAAAAGTCAAGCACGGAGCGAGCCGCTCCAACGAGCTCGGCGCAGTGCTTGGTCTTTAGCCGCCGGAGGTCGTATATTCCGGCGGCGGTGCCGGCATCAATAATGTCTTCTGATGTATTCGTCCAAGAGTTTCTTCCTGTGCTCTTTGCTGATCCCGCTATGAACCCTGACCTTTGTCTTGAGGTCGGAGAAGAACCCCTCAAGAGCGTTGTTTGTGTTGGGAAGCCCAGTCTCCGGATGGTCGTAGAAAGTCCACAGAAGAGGCATGTTGCGCTTGACGCTCAGGTATGCGCTGCGCAGTCTCGGGCGCATGTACGGAGGCGTTTTCCGCTTAATTCTCCCGTCATGAACCCTCTCATTGACCACATCCTTGTACTTGTCGTACCACTCGCCGAATGCCCCGATGAAACTCTCCTTGTCCGTAGCAGTAATGCCGTTCACCAACTCCAGCAATTCCCGTGAGGCCTCTATCTCAGGGTCTTGCGTGAGATACCTGCGTACGATGAGCATCTGGTGAAACTGGCACATCTGTACACGGAGCGGCTTCAGAGCCTGTGGCAACCCCTTCATCCCGTCTATTACGGCGCCGTATATCCTGAACCCGTTGCTTTTCAGCCAGTCAACACCCTCCACATACTGGGCGATTGTTTCATGACGGACATATTTGTGCCACAGGACATTGCCCCGCAGGGCATCACGGATCACCATCAGTCCGAAGTCCCGACCCCAGTAGGTCGTGTCCATCTGAATGGTCACATCCTTGTACTTGGCTATCTTATGAACATAACGCATGTCCTCCAAATCGCGGCGGATAGTCTTCTCATTGACCCCGTACTTGACGGCAAGTTGATTCAGTGTCTGCTTGCCCTCCACGTAATCGGTTATAACGGATCACCGGGGAAACCCTGTGTTTTTGAGGAGGAAGGATTACCTTTGCAAAAAAAATAAACCATGGAGACACAGGAATTGTATGAATTTCTTCTGGGGAGCCTATTTCCCAAGGAAATAACTGACCATTTCAAGATAGTGCATATAGAGTCACAGCCGGAGATACTAGTTGTCCACTTTGAAGAGAAAGACGAGTTTCACGAGGCTGAGGAAGGGCATGAATATGAGCGAAACGGCTTCTATGAGCCCTCTCGCATCAATGACTTTCCGATAAGGGACAGGAAAGTGACACTGGTAGTCAAGCGCCGACGCTGGATAGACAGGACGACAGGAAAGAGCGATGGGAACAGGTATGACCTGACGGCGGAAGGGACACGGCACACGAAGGAGTTTGCCGCTTTTTTAAAAGGGATATTTGGACAACTGCCCGATAGCGGCTCGTAGTCTGGAGCGGCCATATCATATAGACGGAGACCAATTGGAGCGGCAGTACAAGGATCATCTGAGCGGCTACAGGAGTTGGAATCCACAAGAGCACGCAGACCAGTGGCTTGTCTTTCCGGAGAACGTCGGAGATCGCCTGAGCATAGACGAGACGAGCCTGAGCGACGGGGAACTCTACACGATAGTGACCAACAAGGCTGCACACGGGAAGAAGGGGACGATAGTGGCGATAATCGCGGGCACGGAATCAGGCAAGGTGCTGGACGCCCTGATGAAAATACCGATGACCATCAGGCAGAAGGTCATGGAGGTCACTCTTGACATGGCGGGCTCTATGAACAGGATAAGTCGCCGGGCGTTTCCCAATGCGGTCAAAGTCATAGACCGTTTCCATGTCCAGAAACTGGCACTGGACGCCGTGCAGGAACTCAGGATAAAGTTCAGGTGGGATGCGATGGACAGGGAAAACGAGCAGATAAGGCAGGCCAGACTGGATGGCAGGGAGTACATGCCGGAGGTGCTGCCGAACGGGGACACGCTGAAACAGTTGCTCTTCAGGAGCAGATACCTCCTGTACAAGTCTCCGGAGAAATGGACGGAATCCCAGAAAGTCAGGGCAAGGCTCCTGTTCGACATATATCCCGACATAGCGAATGCCTATTCGCTCGCTCACAAATTGAGACTCATATATTCAAAGACAAAGGTCAAGGGCGTGGCATACACCAAACTGGCCAGATGGTTCAATGATGTGCAGAAGTCCGGGATAGACACTTTCCGTACCATCGAGGAAACGATCTACAATCACTACGAGAACATACTCAACTTCTTCGACAATCGTTCCACAAACGCTTCCGCCGAATCCTTCAATGCCAAGATAAAGGCTTTCAGACGGCAACTCCGCGGAATCTTGGATGTTAAGTACTTCCTTTTCAGACTTTGTAATATCTACGCCTGATTTTTGGGGCCTGACACATACTTTTCCAGGTGATCCGGATTTCATCACCCAAAATGTCCACCCCGCCGCAGATTCTTCTTCGTCCTTGACGGACTGCGTCCGGGCATACAAAAAACATCACAGAGGGTTCTGTGATGTCGCTTTCTTGTAGCGGGTCGCAGGATTGAACTGCGGACCTCATGATTATGAATCATGCGCTCTAACCAGCTGAGCTAACCCGCCATCGAGTTGTCGTTAGACTTCCCGTCATGCTGACGGTGCTGTCTGGATTTGTTGAGATAGAAGGACTCGAACCCTCACTGACAGAGCCAGAATCTGTAGTGCTACCATTACACCATATCTCAATATCTGTCCCCCCCTTGGATTTGGGACTGCAAATGTACGAAGGTTTTTTGAAAAAGCAATGCGTTTTGCAAAAAAATCACAGAAATCAGGTGTTATTTGTACAACAGGACGGAAGCATATACTTCACATCCTTCGCCTCTCCCGACAAAACCCAGTCGTTCCGTCGTCGTCGCCTTGACCGAGACATCAGAGACGGAGACCCCCATTATCCCGGCAAGAGTCTCCCTCATCCGCACGATATGGCGGGCGAGTTTGGGAGCCTGCAAGGCTATGGTAATGTCAGCGTTACCGACCTTGTAGCCTTCTGCCTTGATGAGTTCCATTGTCCTGGCCAGCAGTATCTTGCTGTCTATCCCCCTGAATTCGTCCGAATTGTCTGGAAAATGTTTTCCTATGTCTCCGAGAGCAAGGGCTCCGAGGAGAGCGTCACAGAGCGCGTGGATGGCTACGTCTCCATCCGAGTGGGCTACGCATCCGACGGGACTTTCTATTTCTATGCCGCCCAGCATCAATGGCAGCCCGGGGGCAAGGGCGTGGACATCATATCCGTTGCCGATTCTGAAATTTTCCATGCCGTAAAAATAATAAATTTATCTTCCATCGTCAAAGCCAAAGTCGTCCAGGTTTACAGTTTCTTGAAAATTTTAGTAATTTTGCAGACTGACCTTAAATGTAGAATTTGCTATGGGATTCAATTTCGGATTCTTCGGAACGACAGAGCACAGGGTTTTCCGTTACAGGCCACGCTACTATGATGAGGAAAAGGAGGCTCTGAAAGAAAAATTCGGTCACGTTGACGGCTCGCTCAAAAACGGGCCGTACGTGCCGGGAAGTTATATCAAGGGCAGTCTGCGCAACGGGAATTACCAGCGCACGCGGTCTGCCGGAAAAGCACAGAGAATAATCGGTATTGTAGGCCTTGTCCTGTTTTTCGTCGTGCTGATCATGATTGCGAAATATTTTTCTTTACTTTAATGCGGGCTGTCGGATGGATATCAGAATATTACCGTCAAGTATAGCCAACGTGATCGCAGCGGGGGAGGTGGTCGAGAGACCGTCCTCCGTCGTGAAGGAACTGATGGAAAATGCAGTCGATGCGGGGGCGGACAATGTCGCTGTCCTGGTGTCGGATGCAGGCCGGACCCTGATCCAGGTGATAGACAACGGTTGCGGCATGTCTCCGGATGAGGCCGTATTGTGTTTTGAGCGGCATGCGACCTCGAAGATAGCGACTGCCGAGGACCTTATGGACATCCATACATTCGGTTTCAGGGGAGAGGCACTTGCTGCGATTGCCGCCGTCTCGGAAGTTACGTTGCGGACACGGAGGGAAGAGGACGAAACAGGCTGTGAAGTCTTCTTTTCGGACTCCATACACAGGTCTACGGAACTGGTGGCGGCTCCTAAAGGCTCCAGTTTCTCTGTCAGGAACCTCTTCTATAATGTTCCGGCGAGACGGAAGTTCATCAAGTCCGACAATGTGGAACTGAAACATATCATTTCCGAGTTCACCAAGATAGCCCTTACAAGACCCGATATAGGTTTTTCCCTGACCCACAACGGCAAGGACCTCTATGTCCTCAAGCCTGCCATGTCCCTGAAATTCAGGATTCAGGACCTGCTGGGCACGAATGTGACTAATGCCGTGGTCGATATCAAGGCAGAGACATCGGTGGTGCATCTGTCCGGCTATATCGGCCGGCCTGATCTTGCCAGAAAAGGTCGCGGGAACCAGTATCTTTTCGTCAACGGCAGGTATTTCTACAGCAAATATCTGCATCAGGCAGTCATGAAAGGGTATGAGAACCTGATAGCGGATAATGTGATCCCGTCATATTTCATTTATCTTGAAGTGGACCCGCATTCAGTGGATGTGAATGTCAGTCCGAGAAAGACGGAGGTCAAGTTTGAAGATGACAATGTCATTTTCCAGATTATATATGCCTGCATAAGGGAGACTCTCGGCAAGAATTCTTTCGGAGACAGCATCGATTTTGACAGGGAGGGGGCTCCGGACATACCTGTGATCGGAAAGCATTACGCGGAATACAGGCCGGTGACTGAACCGGGAATTACCGTAGATCCTGACTATAATCCCTTTGCGGATGATGGCCTTTCACCGTCAGTGCCGCAATATGCCGGAACGGGACATGACACCGGTGCGGGTATGCCTTCTGCGGATGCAGTCCGGCCGGCAGACTTCGGAAGCGGTCCCGTCCGGCCGGATTCCGGGTATCAGGATTCGCGGAATTATGCCGGACAGTATTCCGGATTCGTGTCGCAGTCGGACAATTACGGCCGGCTCTTCGAAGAGAAGACCTTGCCGTCAAAATCCGTGATAATCCTTCAGGGGAAATATATCCTGACCCAGGTAAAGTCCGGTCTGCTGGTGATAAATATCAGGCGGGCGAAGGAAAGGATCCTGTATGAAAGGTTCCTGAAGGCGATATCGTCCAATGCCCATACTACGCAGACTGCGCTTTTCCCGGTGTCAGTGTATGTCGGGGTGGAAAATATGCCCCTGTTTGACGAGTATTCCTCCCTGCTTGCCTCGCTTGGTTTTGACATAGCCCCTTTCGGGAAGGATACTGTTGTCGTGAACGGGGTGCCGGAGGGCTATTCGGTGGAAGAGGGGAAGGTGAAGACGGTGGTTGCCGATATACTGCTTGCCCTTTCTGACGGCCATCCTGATCTGCCGGAAATGATGGCGTCCGCCATGGCCGGGAAGTTCGCGAAAATAGGTGCGGCCGAGGGGGATGTCATGACATCTGCCGTCGAGGCACAAAGATTGATAGACACGCTGTTCGCCTGTGCCAATGCCGAATATACAAGTTCAGGGCACAGGACAATGTCGATGCTGGCAGTGGAAGAACTGGACAAAAGGTTCTGACAAGGCGGCAGGAGACAGGACAAGTACAAATTTTTAACTGATTATTGATGGGTTACGGTTACAGTTACAACAGGGGCGGCTTTCTCAGTTCATGGCCTCCCGCTACCAAAAGCATAATAATAATAAATGTCCTGATTTTCATCATGACTTCGCTGAATCAGGATTTCATGATAAGGAATTTTGCGCTTTTCTATCCGACATCCCCGTTGTTCAAGCCCTGGCAGGTGATCACCCACATGTTCATGCATGGCGGATTCTGGCATATATTCTTTAACATGTACACCCTGTTTATTTTCGGAAGCGTGCTGGAAAGGCAGTGGGGAACCAAAAAGTATCTGCTTTTCTATTTTGTGACAGGACTTGGCGCGGCTGCATTGCATACGGGAGTGCAGTGGATAGAGGCCCAGCATTATATGTCACAGATCGCTGCCGGGAATGCAGGTGCCGCTGCGGCTCTTCATTCATTGAAACTTACTCCGACCGTAGGTGCATCGGGTGCCATTTATGGTCTTCTGCTCGGATACGGAATGTTGTATCCGGATTCCGTGATGGCCTTGATTTTCCCTCCGATAGCATTGAAGGCCAAGTGGTTCGTAATCATATTCGCTGCCATAGAACTTCTGACCGGAATAACGGGGACCGGTGGCGGAGTCGCCCATTTCGCCCATCTCGGGGGTATGCTCTTCGGCTGGTTGCTGATAATGTACTGGAAACGCAGGAATAGACTGTACCAGAGGTACGATTGAGATGCGAAGACGCAAGGGCAGAAACAGCAGAGGCGGGAAGTCCCGGAAGAAACAAGGGAAACCGTTGACTTTCGGAGGGGTATCGGCACGTATAGTCATGCTGGTGCTGGCCGGATTGCAGTTCGTTTCATTCATGTCTATGGTGGTGAATCCGGCCAAGGCATGGATATTCAATATCTTCGGGCTGATGTTCCTGCCTCTTTTCGTTGTCAATCTGTTTTTGTTTCTGTGGGCTCTCAAACGCCGTTCAAGATCATGTGTCATCCCGCTCGTGGCATTGTTCCCTTCCGTGTTTTTCATCGGATGCTATTTCCGCTTCCCTGGGAATGGCCGGCAGGAAAACGCTGTCCCGGATGCCGATAGGATAAAAGTCGTTTCATACAATGTCGGGAGGTTCATGCAGGCGGATGAACGGAAAATATCCGGAGGGAGACGGGCATGTACCGATTCTGTCAGGAATTTTCTTGAAGATCAGGATGCTGATATAATATGTCTTCAGGAATTCTACACTACGGATGTGGGGCGTGTGAAGTCATTCCTGTCAAGATGGATGAAGGATTACCGGGCGGAGTATTATTTCTATAGAAGCAGGTACGGCTATTACGGCAATGTGACTCTCAGCCGCATGAAGGCGGAGGGAAAGGGGGTTGTCAAGTTCGATGACAGCGCGAATCTTGCCTTGTACACCGATTATTCCCTGGGAGGAAGGGTCTGCCGTGTGTATAATTGCCATTTTGAAAGTTACAATATTTCCCTTTCAGGTCTGCTGCGGTCTGTCAGCGGAAGAGGCAGGGAGGTATTCAGGGAGACAGAATACAAGATGCGCAGGGGAATCACCATGCGTCCCAGACAGGTGGATCTCGTCTTGAAACATATTTCGGATAGTCCGGTTGAGGCTTTTGTATGCGGGGACTTCAATGATACCCCGATGTCTTACACCTATTACAGACTGTCACGGGGCAGAAATGATAGTTTCAGAAAGGCGGGGGAGTGGTTCGGGGCGACATTCTCTCTCCTGTGGCCGCTTCTGAGGATAGACTATGTGCTGTACCCGAAAGCGTTCAGGGCTGTCTCCCATGAGACTCCGCGCCGCCCGTATTCGGATCATTATCCTGTGATAGCGGAAATGTACCTGCCTGAATTGCAGGGAGATGTTGAACCTTAAATTAAATTGAAGATATGGACAACAGTTTTTTATCGGAAGCGGTGTATGTCCTTCGTAAGGGCGGAGTGATATTGTATCCTACTGATACCGTATGGGGACTCGGATGCGATGCTACGGATCCCGATGCCGTATCGAAAATCTACGGAATAAAGAAACGCTCCGACAGCAAGTCTCTGGTGTTGCTTGCCAGCGATTTGGATATGATAGCAAGATATGTCAGGGAAGTACCGGAAATGGCGGTCCAACTGGTTGAGGTCAACGACAGACCGATGACGATTGTCTATCCGGATGCCATAGTTGGCAAGGAGAACGGCGGTCTGGCCCATAATGTCGTCGCCCAGGACGGCAGCGTGGGAATCAGAATCCCCATGGCGGATTTCTGCAGGGAACTGGTCCGCAGGTTCGGACGTCCGATAGTGTCCACTTCCGCCAATCTTTCCGGGGAACCGACACCGAAAAGGTATGCGGATATTTCCGAACAGGTCAGGGAAGCGGCGGATTATACTCTTGATCCGTCTTTGGAAAAGGGATCCGTCGGAACGGCCTCTTCAATCATCAAGGTCGGAACCGACGGTACCATTGCCATAATCCGCAAATAACGCTTCCGGATTTGTCGGGCATCATGGAATCAGCGCTGCTCGATGATGCAGTCTGCTGGAGCCTTGATGTTCCCGTCAAGGGTGACGGACCCGATGGAGTCGGCTATGATACGGCCTGACGTCGGGTTCTTTATGTTGGTGATGGCTCCGCGGATGTCTGCCTGGAGGGTGGAATATTCGAATGCCCTGTCGCATGAAGGGTCGAAAGTGCAGTTCTCGATGACCAGGTCGTGTGCATAGCACAACGGCTGTTCGCCGGAGATGTGGCAGTTGACCAGCCTGAGGTTGCGGGAGTGCCATCCGAGATACTCCCCGTTCAGTTCGGAGTCGTAGATGGTGACATTCTCCACTTCCCAGAAGGCGTCTTTCGTAGTGATTTTCGCATTGCGTATCTCCACGTTCTTCACATACTGGAATACATATTTGCTGTCACTTTCAAGTCCGTCCACGCGGATGTCGCTGCTGAACATGAACGGATAGGTCCCGCCGTGCAGTTCGAGGCATTTGATGTCGATGTTCCGGCATCTCCAGAACACTTCGTCGGCATCGTTCATCACTACATTCGCGATCCGGATGTCGTTCATTTCCCGGAACATCTTCGGCGCATCTATTACGGTGTCCGACATTTCCAGATGGTCGGAATACCACAGGGCGGAACGGCCTCCTGTATCGAAATGGCAGTTCCGTATGGTGAAGCCGTGGACATGCCAGAAAGGGTAGTTCCCTTCGAAACGGCAGTTGGTGGCGACTATATTGCTGCATTCCTTGATGGCGGATTCACCTGCGAGTATCCTTACGCTGTCCAGGTGCAGGTCATGCGATCCGAACAGAGGCCTTTCGCCTCCGAATTCCTTGTCTTTGATATATTGCATGGCTGAAAAGTTTGGTAATCGGGTCCGGCTTCCGTACGGCTGCCGGAATTTCACCTTGCAAAGGTAGCCATTTCCGTCCAATGTCCGGTATATGTTTTACTGATAGTATGACCGGTATTACGGAAAGGAGGGCTGATGTCATGTTTTTCTTCCTCTTTTTGGTCCGAAACGGCAAAATTTATATATTTGCCCCCTGTTTGAATAGGATTTTGACCAAAAAATAATGGAAGAAAGGAAAGGGCCGGGAATCGGATACCGTCTTTTCAAGACGTATGTCCGGTTCTATCACGACAAGGTATGCTACCGGAAGACCTGGACAGTGGGTGCGCAGAATGTCCCTGCTGACGGGACGCCGCTTCTGATAGTATCCAATCACCAGAACGGGGTGAACGATCCTTTGGGGATAGTGATGTCGTTCAGGGACAGGAAACCGAACATAATCGCCAGGGCGGATGTCTTCGCCCTGCATCCGGTCGCCAATAAATTCCTGCGTGCGATAGGATTGCTTCCGGCATTCAGAATCGCCTATGAAGGTGAGGAATCACTCGGCAGAAATGCCGAGACCTTCAAGGTGTCCGAGAAGGCGCTCCTTGACGGAGGTACGGTGGCCATGTATCCGGAGGCGGGCCATCAGGACAAGCGTTGGCTCGGGACGTTTTCCTACGGATATACGAAACTGGCTTTCGAGGCAGCCGAGATGGGAAATTTCGAGAAGGAGATATTCATCCTTCCTGCCTGCAACCATTACAGCGATTATTTCGGGATACGCAACCAGATCATGATCAGGTACGGGACTCCGGTTTCACTGGCACCATATTATGAACTGTACAGGACGAAGCCTCGTACTGCCCAAAGAGAGGTGAACAGGCTTGTCAGGGCGCAGATTTCCGGAATGATGCTTAATATCGAGGATCTTGACCATTATGATGACATAGATTTCCTCCGCACTACATACGGGGTGAAATATGCCGTCGCTTCAGGTACGGACCCGGAGAATCTTCCGGACATGCTGGAGTCTGACAAGAAGTTCGTCGCCGTGCTCGATGACTTGAGGCGCAGGCAGGAGGAGGCTGATACGGGAGAACTTCCTGAAGGGACCGCCGAGACAGGAAGGGAAGATGTGGACATGTCCGGACTTTATGAAGACACGAAGTCTTTCCGTGAAGGCATTGCGGCCCTCGGGATAGAAGACAGACATTTTGACAGGCGCCCGGGAGTGTTGAAGACATCCTTGAAACTGTTGGCTGCACTGGTGCTGCTGCCTTTGTGGATATTCTCCCTGTGGCCCGGTATCATAATGTACGGGGTGGCAAGATATTTTTCCGGCCACAGGATGAAGGACAGGATGATGGAAGGGACCTTCCTTATTGTCCTGAGCATAATCTTCTGGATTCCGCTGTTCGGCCTTCTGACTTTCATTGTCGCCGGTTGCACAGTCGGCTGGCTTGCCGCAGCGGTATGGGTGCTGCTTTTCCCCGTAATATTCATTTTTGCGTGGGATTATTATAAAGGGGTGTCCCGGCTTGCGGCCGATATCCGGTTTCTCGGACTTTCCTCAGACAAGGTGGAGAAACTGGGAAGGCTCCGGGCGGGCATATATGACAGACTTGACAGGATTTTTTTGAAAAAGGGATAATTTATGCAGAATAGGGTTGTAATAACCGGTATGGGTATATATTCCTGCCTCGGTAAGACGCTGGATGAGGTAAGGGATGCGCTTTACAGCGGGAAATCTGGAATAGTGTTCGATCCGGCGAGGAAAGAGATGGGATTCCGTTCGGCGTTGACGGCAAAGTTGGACATTCCGGATCTGAAAGGGGTATTGAGCCGTTCCCAGAGGGTGTATATGCCGGAGCAGGCGAAATATGCATACTGTGCTACCGCCGATGCGTTGGCTGCAGCCGGGATTGACCAGGATTACCTGAATGCCCATGAAGTCGGGCTTCTATATGGCAATGACAGTTCGGCCGAGCCGGTGGTGAAGGCCGTGGATACGATGCGCGAGAAGAAGGATACTACCCTCTGCGGCAGCGGGGCAATCTTCCAGTCGATGAACTCGACTGTGACGATGAACCTGGGATGTATCTTCAAACTGAAGGGAATAAACCTTACCGTGTCAGGGGCGTGCGCCAGCGGATCGCATGCGATAGGGCTCGGTGCCCTTCTGATCCAGAACGGGCTTCAGGACATGGTGGTCTGCGGAGGTGCGCAGGAAGTAAATCCTTTTTCCATAGGGTCCTTTGACGGAATATCCGCATTTTCAGTGAGGGAATCGGAGCCGGAAAAGGCCAGCCGTCCTTTCGACCGTGACAGGGACGGGCTTGTGCCGGGAGGAGGAGCGGCGACAGTGATTCTTGAGAATTACGAGACTGCCGTACGTCGCGGTGCCCCTATCCTTGCGGAAGTGCTCGGGTACGGTTTCTCTTCCAACGGGGACCATATATCCTCTCCTAATGTGGACGGACCGATGCGGTCTCTCCAGATGGCCATCAGAAGGGCAGGTATCGGTATCGGGGAAATCGGCTATGTGAATGCGCATGCCACTTCCACCCATGTCGGGGACGCGAACGAGGCGAAAGCCATATATAACGTATTCGGAGAGAAGACCGTCGAGGTGACGAGCACAAAGAGCCAGACGGGACATGAAATGTGGATGGCCGGCGCGAGCGAGGTGATATATTCGATGCTTATGATGAAGAACGGTTTCATTGCGGGGAACATCAACTTCGAGAATCCCGATGAGGACTCGCAGCACCTTCTGATACCGTCACATACGATAGAGAAGAAGTTCGATACATTCCTCTCCAATTCATTCGGATTCGGAGGAACCAACTCCACTCTGGTTATCCGCAATCTATAGAAAGACAGAAAATTATAAAAAACAATACAAATGGAAAAGCAGGAACTTGTTGAAAAGATCAATTCTGCCCTTGCAGAAGAATTCGAAATCGATGTAGAGGATATCACTCCGGACGCTGATATCAAGAAGACCCTTGAACTTGACAGCCTCAGCCTCGTGGATATGGTGGCGATAGTAGAGGAAGTGTCGGGTGTGAAGATCAAAGGCTCCGATGTGTCACAGATCAAGACTTTCGGTGCCCTGTATGACTATCTGGAGCAGCATTGCTGATGGAGGAGACCCCTCTTTTTTCGGGAGAGCAGATCTACGGACTGATTCCCCAGCGTCCTCCGGTCGTGATGGTGGATTCCCTCTACCGTTATGACGGGGACGGCGCGGTGACGGGTCTGACTGTTCTTCCGGACAATATTTTTGTGGAGGACGGCCGTTTCACCGAATCAGGGCTGGTGGAGCATGTGGCCCAGTCTGCTGCAGCATTTGCGGGTTACGGAACCTTTAAGGAAGGATGTCCTCCGAAACTGGGCTATATAGCCGAGGTGAAGAAATTCAGGATCCGGAGACTGCCGGCTGTAGGGGAAAGTCTCAGGACGGAACTGCGGATTCTAGGCAGTGCAGCCGGGATGTCCCTGCTTTCGGCGGAGGTATATGCCGGAGACATGGTGGCTTCAGGGCAGATGAAGATATTCATAAAGGAATAGGTTATGCCTGAATTGAGTGAAACCGTAAGGGTCAGGGTCAGATTCAGCGAGGTGGATGCCTTGCAGATAGTATGGCACGGAAACTATGTCCGCTATCTGGAAGATGCCAGGGAGGCATTCGGAAGACGGTACGGACTGGAATACATGCATATTTTCGAGAGCGGATATTTCGCGCCGATGTTCGATATGCAGATGCGATATCATCATACGGCTACGGTGGATGATGAACTGCTGGTTAAGATAACGTACCGCCCTGCCCGCGGAGCCAGGGTGGTGTTCGACTATGAAGTGACGAGGGAGAAAGACGGTCTTCTTATCCTGACGGCGTCTTCTACCCAGTTGTTCACGACACGGGAAGGGGAGTTCGAACCGTCCTGCCCTCCTTTCTATGAAGAATGGAAGCGGCGGAACGGCATTGTGCTGTAGCGGAGAGTGGATATGCTTGAAAATTATTATAATGTCGAGTCGGTGGCTCGCAATGACGGGGAGGCGGTATATACCGTATCCCTCAATCCGGACTGTGAGGTGTACAGGGGACATTTCCCCGGCAATCCGGTATCTCCCGGGGTATGCAATATCCGGATGATACAGGAATGTGCGCGGAAGGAATGCCTTTTATCCTCCGTTGCCGGCGGTCCCGGCAGCGGAAATCTGTATATCGAGGAGATCAGGCAGTGCCGGTTCACGTCTCTGGTATCCCCGCTGACGCATCCTCGTCTGGATGTGCATGTCTCCCTGGAAGACCTCGGTGCCCGGCGTTTCGGCCTGACGGCTTCCATCGTAAGCGAGGGTACGGTATGCCTTTCCATGAAGGCCGTATGCAGAATGTCCTGAAATTTCTGATTTGGAATATATATGTCCCGTTTTTTCATAGCGATATACAGGTTTTTCCACAGACACCGGTGGTTGATGTGGAGTACTCTGGCAGTCACGATGGCCGTGTTCGTTTTCTTCGGCCTCAAGGTGGAATATGAGGAGGATATCTCGAAACTCCTTCCGCAGACGGATTCGGCGACTGAAAGCGGACTCGCATTCGGCAGCCTGAAGGTCAAGGACAAGATATTCATACAGATCAGGGGCAGAGAGGAGACATTGGATGCCGGGACTCTTGCCGGATATATGGATGAATTCACCGACTCTCTTGAAATACGTGACACATCCACGGGATACATTTCCGGAATCCTGAGCGGAATTTCTCCGGACATGATGCTGATGACCCTTGACTATGCACTGATGAATCTTCCGTCTCTGGTGGATACTTCCGCATACAGGGAATTCGATGCCTTGCTGGCAGCCGGAGCCATTGACAGGCAGATGGAGCGGAATGCCGGGATGGTGTTTTCGGATGAAGAGGGCAGCATATCGACGATGGTTGGTTATGACCCTGCCGCATTGAGGAAAGTCATACTGTCGGGAATAGACCGGCCGGGCGGATTCACTGTGGCCGAAGGGCACCTTTTCAGTCCGGATTCCACTGTCGTCCTTGCTTTCCTGTCTCCTGACTTCAATTCAATGGATTCAAAGTCCGGGTCGGGGCTTGTCAGGATGTTGGAGAAGGAAATAGACTCTTTCTCGCAAAGGCATCCCGATGCGGAAATCCTTTTCCACGGCAATCCGGTCCAGAGCGTTTTCAATTCGCGGCAGATAAAGAAGGACCTTGCGATGACGGTCGGAATATCCCTGATCATCATCTGCCTTGTGATATGTTTCTGCTTCAGGAGCAAGTCAACGCTGCTGTTCCTGCTGCTTCCTGTGGTGTATGGGGCGTTTTTCGCCCTCGCCTGCGTCTATTGGCTTCAGGGTGGGATGTCCCTCATGGCCATCGGTATCGGGGCTCTGGTCCTGGGTGTGGCCTTGAGTTACTGTCTCCATGTCCTCACCCATTCCAAATATGTGGATGATCCCGAAAAGCTTCTCAGGGACCAGTCGACTCCGGTTTGCCTGGGATGTCTGACCACGATAGGTGCCTTTATGGGCCTTCTTTTTACGCAGAGCAGTCTGTTGAGGGATTTCGGGATTTTCGCTTCCCTCGCCATGGTAGGTACGACTCTGTTCGCCCTTGTCTTTCTTCCGCATTTTTTCACGGAAGGGAGCAGACGCCGTAACGACAGGGCTTTTGCCTGGATAGACAGAATCAATTCATATCCTCTTGACAGGAAGAAATGGCTGCTTGCAGTCATTGCGGCGGTCTGTGCCGTATGCTGCTATACCCAGAAATGGGTCACGTTCGACAGTGACCTGAGGAATATCGGCTACAACGAGCCGAAGGTAGTCGAGTCGAGGGAACTTTATTCCGCGAAGAACAATGACGGATATTTCTCGATGTATTATGCCGCCACAGGGCGGACCCTTGATGAAGCCATTGTCCTCAACGGCAAAGTGACAGGAGTACTGGACTCCCTGCGGTCTGCCGGACTTGTGCACAGATATTCCAGTGCCGCTTCGCTTTTTGTCCCGGAGAAGGAACAGGAGCGGAGGATAGCAGCCTGGAACGCATACTGGACTCCACGGCGGGTTGCCGCAGTAAGGAACGAAATCACCGTTTCGGCAGAGAAATACGGACTGGACCCGTTCATGTTCGAAACCTTCTTCACCCTTGTCGGCTCGGACTATGCCCCGTCTTCCCTTTATGATGCAGGTGTCCTCCCGGATGAACTGGTCTCAAATTTTATCGAAAAGACTCCGGACGGACGTTTCATGGTCTTCGATTCGGTCCTGATGCAGGAAAAGGACAAAAAGGCGGTCAGCGATGCCGTGGCAGCATGTCCCGGGGCTGTTGTCATTGACCCGTTCTATTATACGAACGACATGGTCAGGATACTCAACGATGATTTCAATGTGATTCTCGGGGTATCTACACTGTTCGTGTTCATTGTCCTCCTTGTCTCATTCAGAAGCGTGGTCCTGTCCGTGATAGCCTTCCTTCCGATGGGACTGAGTTGGTATGTAGTCAAGGGCATAATGGGGATTTTCGGACTCCAGTTCAATCTGATAAACATAATCATCGCGACCTTCATATTCGGTATAGGGGTGGATTACAGCATATTCGTGATGAAGGGACTTCTGGCAAAGGCCAGCGGGGAGGATGACCGGCTGCTGACCTATCACAAGGCGGCGATTTTCTTCTCGGCGTTCGTACTGATAGTCGTAGTCGTGTCACTGCTGTTCGCTACGCATCCGGCCATCAGTTCGATAGGTATCAGCACCCTTATAGGGATGGGTTCTACCATATTGATAACATACACCTTACAGCCTTTCCTGTTCAGGCAGATGATGAAGATACCTTATTTTTCCAGACGATTCGGCCATCCGTCAGGGTGCTTGTCCGAGGCGGCAGTTACGGAGGAAAGCCATCCCGGATCCGGTAAGGGAGGTGCCCGGGAGGAAGGCATCGGGGAAGGGACCGGCAGGTCAGAAGGAGCCGGAAAATCAACCGGAGGAAAATAATGGAGGGGTCAGTCATAATAATCGGAAGCGGGCTCGGCGGCCTGGAATGCGGCTATATACTTGCAAGGCATGGCATGAAAGTGACCGTACTGGAACAGAGCAACCAGACAGGAGGGTGCCTGCAGACTTTCGTGCGTGGGCGGGCGTTGTTCGATACAGGATTCCATTATGTCGGAGGTCTCGGGGACGGAGAGCCTCTGAATGTCCTGTTCAGGTATTTCGGGCTGATGGACCTGCCGTGGCGGCAACTTGATCCCGAGTGTTTTGACGAGGTCGTGATAGGGGACAGGTCTTTTCCGTTCGCCAGCGGGCACGGGATGTTTGCCCGACGCCTTTCCGAACATTTCCCTCATGAGAAGGATGCGATCCGGAAATATACGGAGTTCCTGAAAAAGGTCGGAGACCATATATTTGACAGTTTCTCACCGCGGAGTGCGGAAGGATTCTTTTCGGAATCACTTTTTTCAAGGCCGGCATACGGATTCCTGACAGAGACTGTCAAGGACCCTCTTCTGAGAAAGGTCCTTTCCGGGACTTCGCTGAAGATGGAACTTTCAGCGGATTCCCTGCCGCTGTATGTGTTTGCACAGATAAACGATTCCTTTATCCGCAGTTCGTGGCGGCTGTGCGGCGGAGGGTCGCAGATTACCGATACGCTGGCTGAAAGTATCCGCAGGATGGGAGGGGAAGTGAGAACGGATGCGGAAGTGACATCCGTCAGGGTCGAAGGCGGCAGGGTGGCCGGAGTGACAGTGAATGGAGGGGAACCGCTGGATGCGGACTATGTGGTCTCGGATATACATCCGGCAGCACTTGTCGCGCTGATCGGGGAGACAAAGGCCGTACGTAAGGTCTACAGGCACAGGATGTCCTCTCTGGAGAATACCTACGGGATGTTTACGGCCAATATCAGGCTCAAGCCAGGGACTCTGAAGTATGTCAACAGGAACATCCACATGCACGGTTCCGATGCGGATTTGTGGAATCCGCGGCCTGGCAGGACTGACAGCATCCTTGTGAACTGGTCCGTTCCGTATGACGGTTCGGATGATGCCATAAGTCTGGACATCCTGACCCCCATGTGGTGGAGCGAAGTCTCGAAGTGGGCCGGACTGCCTTTCGGGCACAGGGGAGATGATTACGTGCAGTTCAAGAAAGCAAAGACAGAGGAATGTCTCGGTCTGGCGGAACAGCGCATCCCGGGATTGCGGGATGCCGTTGACAGGATATATACAAGTACCCCGTTGTCATACATGAGTTATCTGAAGGAGCCGGAAGGCTCGGCATACGGGGTGAGGAAGGACTGGAGAAGTCCCATGACTACGGTCCTTTCACCGAGGACCCCGTTGCCGGGACTGCTCATGACCGGGCAGAGCCTCAACCTGCATGGAATACTGGGCGTGACAATGACTTCTGTGTTTACCTGTGCCGAAATTCTCGGAATGGAAGCCCTCGCGTCCGAAATCCTCGGAACCGACAGGAGCTTTGTCTGAATAATGGATAAATTGGAGTTATATATCGAGAAAAACGTAGTTTTTCGGAAAAGTCCTCCCGGAGAGGGAGGATTTGAGGAGGGAGACGCCCCCCGTAGGGGGCTCCGCAGAGCGGAGGGGGTTGGGATTTTCATATATAATTTCAATACCTTTGAATAGCATAATGGATAAATTGGAATTATATATGAAAAAGTGTGCATTGGTGACCGGCGGTAGCCGTGGAATAGGCCGGGCAGTCTGCATAAGGCTGGCCGGAATGGGATATCATGTGATAGTGAACTACGTCTCGAATGACGCGGAAGCGCAGAAAACGCTTGACCTGATCCGTGAAGCAGGCAGTGACGGGGAACTTCTTAAGTTCGATGTCAGCGACAATGCTGCGGCAGTCTCTGCAATCGAAGGCTGGCAGGATGCCAATCCGGATACGTACATAGAGGTCCTTGTGAACAACGCCGGTATCAGGAAGGACAATCTGATGCTCTGGATGGAGCAGGAGGACTGGACAAAGGTCATAGGCACCAGCCTCAATGCATTCTACAATGTGACCCGTCCTGTCCTCAAACCGATGCTTGTCAGGAAGTACGGACGTATCATCAATATGGCTTCCCTGTCTGGTCTGAAGGGACTGCCCGGCCAGTGCAACTATTCGGCGGCAAAGGGAGGCTTGATTGCCGCGACCAAGGCCCTTGCCCAGGAAGTGGGGCGCAAAGGAGTGACAGTCAATGCTGTGGCTCCGGGCTTCGTAAAGACGGATATGGTGGAAGGGTTGGATGAGGCCGAACTGAAGAAGACTATTCCGATGAACCGTTTCGGCGAACCGGAAGAGGTGGCGGCTCTGGTCGGATTCCTTGCCTCAAAAGAGGCATCATATATTACCGGCGAATGCATTTCAATCAACGGAGGACTCTATTCATAAATCCCGGTACAATGAGAAGGTATATTTCAGCAGCCATAGCGGCGATAACGGTTTTCGCGGCAGTGCAGACGGTATCGGCCCAGGATGCCTCACTGGACCGTATCGAGAGGAAGAATACTGCACTGGAGACGATTGAGGCTCATTTCAATCAGACAAGGACCCTCCAGAGCGGGAAGGAAATCGTTTCGGAAGGGACATTGTATTTCTCTTCACCGGACAGGATGTCCATGATATATTCCGTGCCTGAATCCGATCTCTTCATCATTGACGGCAAATCCCTTTATATGGCCAGAGGAAAATCCAGGCAGCTGTATGATACGGAGAAAAACGCCCTCATGCGCAGTCTGAGTTCTACCCTGCTGTACTGCGTCAGGGGACAGTTGCGGACCCTCGCGCAGGAGAACAATGCGGAAATCAGCGTCGAGGATACTTCCGCAGGATGCAAGGTGACCCTCAATGCCCTGAAGAGAAGCGCCAGGGGCTATTCGCAGATAGTCCTTCTGTACGACAGGACCACATCCGTGCTTGTAAGGATGGAACTGGTGGAATTCAGCAGGATAAGGACTGTCTACGAAATGTCTGATATCAGGACGGATATCACGGTGGACGAGGCCGTATATTCAATCCCGGAACTGTAATCGTATTCATTATAACCAGTTAAGTCATGAAAGGAAAGTTTGCAATTCTTGTGTCTGTCCTCTTCTGTGTGTCCGCATCGTATGTCCGTGCGGACGGATCGGACATTGTGGCCGGTCCATGGCTGCAGAATGTTACGGAGACGGAATTTACCGTTATGTGGATGACGGAAGGCAAGTGCCTGTCCTGGATAGAAATCGCGCCTGATGACGGAACCCCGTTCGAAGCCTCGGAGCGTCAGGATGTCTATCGGAGTGTGGCGGGGAAAAGATGGACAGGGACATCCCATGCCGTCAGGGTCACGGGGCTTGAGCCGGGAGAGTCATACCGGTACAGGATTCTGGTACGGGAGGTCGTTGATGACAGCAATCCGTACGGAAGCCTTTACGGAAAGGAATACACTTCATCCAAAAGAGGTACGGTGACCACTATGGATTATTCGGCTGGAGAATGCCGGTTTTCCATGGTGAATGACATGCACGACAGAAAGGACCTGTACCGTGATCTGACCGCTCCGATGTCGGATTCGGATCCGGATTTCCTGTTGCTTAACGGAGATATCGTTTCGTATGCCACATCGATAGATACGGTCATAAACCATACGTTCGACCCTATCAGGGAACTTGCGGCTGATATTCCCGTGGTATTCGCACGGGGGAACCACGAAGGACGCGGTGCGGATTCCTACAAGGTTGCCGACCTTTTCAGAACCCCCACGGGCGAATTCTATTACCTTTTCAGGCAAGGTCCCGTGGCTTTTGTTGTCCTGGACGGAGGCGAGGACAAGCCTGACAGCAGTGTGGAATATTCCGGCCTGGCAGATTATGATGCCTACCGGGAAGCGGAACTCGCATGGCTGGCTGAAGCGGTAAAGGACCCTTTGTTTGCCGGAGCGCCGGTCAAGGTCGCGGTCTGCCATATCCCGACCCTCAGATTCCCCGACAGTTGGTATTCCCAGATATGGATCAATGAAAAGTTCAATCCGATATTGAATTCGGCAGGCGTGGATCTTATGCTGAGCGGCCATCATCACCGTCATTTTCTCGTGGAGGCAGGGGAGTGCGGCAATGATTTCCCGATACTTGCAAACAGCAATACCGAGCGCCTCGATTTCGTTTCCGACGGCAGTCAGATCAGTATCGGAATCCATGACAGGGATAATGAATTGACCCATACATACACTTTCAGTCTGCAGTAGATTATGCCGTGTCCGTTGTCATCCCTATAAATAATGATATGAGGGATATCCTATTTTAACTATATTTGCCCCGCTTTTTGCCGGCATGAACCGGAGCCGGGAAGAACAGATCAGTTAGAATAAGGTTGTCTATGAAATTGTCTGAACTTAAGACTGGGGAAAGGGCAGTGGTCGTGAAGGTCTATGGCCACGGGAGTTTCCGCAAAAGAATCACTGAAATGGGATTCGTAAAGGGCAAGACCGTGACGGTAGTGCTCAATGCCCCTTTGAAGGACCCTATAGAGTATGAAATAATCGGCTACAAGATATCCCTGCGCCGCGAAGAGGCAGAGCAGATCGAGGTCATCGGCGAGAGCGAGGCAAAGGAACAGTCTGTCTCTGCCGGCAGTGCGGGGGCTGTCTCGGAGGCATCCTGTGATGATGTGGCATATCTTGACCAGAGGATGAAGGCCCTGGCGGAAGAGAGGAACAGGATAATCCGTGTGGCTCTGGTGGGCAATCCGAACTGCGGCAAGACATCCCTTTTCAATATCGCTTCCGGAAGCCACGAGCATGTGGGGAACTATAGCGGGGTGACAGTGGATGCGAAGGAAGGCCGGTTCGAACACGGCGGGTACAGTTTCATCCTGGTGGACCTGCCTGGAACCTATTCGCTTTCGGCGTACAGCCCGGAAGAACTGTATGTCAGGAAAAACCTTATAGATGAAATGCCGGATGTGGTGGTGAATGTGGTGGATGCATCCAATCTTGAGAGGAATCTCTACCTTACCGCACAACTCATCGATATGAACCTCAGGATGGTGATGGCCCTGAACATGTATGACGAACTTCAG
Organism: uncultured Bacteroidales bacterium; assembly: GCA_944325465.1. Lineage (GTDB taxonomy): Bacteria > Bacteroidota > Bacteroidia > Bacteroidales > UBA932 > Cryptobacteroides. The sequence continues at coordinate 33,214 of CALVAE010000017.1, forward strand.
TCGAAAGGCGACCGGCTCGACATAATGACCCTGGGACATCTGCTCGGAATGCCGATAGTCCCTACAATCAGCCGCAACGGACAGGGGATAGACGAACTCTTCGATACCGTCATCAGGATCTACGAAGGCAATGACCCGAAACTCGGACGCCATCTTCATATAAACCACGGTCAGGAGATAGAGGTAAGCATCGACCATATCAAGCATCTTATCCAGAAGAACAGCGATATCAGGTACAAGTATTCCACCAGATATCTTGCGATCAAATATCTGGAGAATGACAAGGACATAGAAAAGGTCATAGAGGACCTTCCGAACAGGAATGAGATCATTGCGGCGAGGGTAGAGGAGCAGAAGAGGGTGGAATCGCTAATGCATGCGTCGATAGAATCAGCGATAGTGGATGCGAAATATGCATTCATAACGGGAGCGCTGAAAGAGACCTGGCAGCCCGGGACACCGAAGAAGAAAGGACGCAGAAGCCTGACTGACAGGATAGATGCCGTGGTTACGAACAAATGGCTGGCGTTCCCGATATTTTTCGTGCTCCTGTATCTCGTGTTCCAGTTCACCTTCACTCTCGGGGATTATCCCATGCAGTGGATAGAGTGGCTGGTGGAGAAATTCGGGGAATTCGTGGGAACGTATATGGCTCCCGGATGGTGGAAGGATATGGTGGTGGACGGCATAATAGGAGGTGTCGGAAGTGTGCTGGTGTTCCTTCCGAACATTCTGTTCCTTTATCTGTTCATCTCCCTGCTTGAGGATTCGGGGTATATGGCCCGTGCGGCATTCATCATGGACAAACTGATGCACAAGATGGGACTGCACGGGAAGTCGTTCATCCCGATGATAATGGGTTTCGGCTGCAATGTGCCTGCAGTGATGGCCACCAGGTCCATAGAGAGCCGCAAGAGCAGGCTGATCACGATTCTGGTCATCCCTTTCATGTCCTGTGCAGGAAGACTTCCGGTCTATATCCTGATTGCAGGGGCATTCTTTCCTCATAATGCCGGACTTGTCCTGCTCGGGCTTTATGCTCTCGGAATCGTGCTTGCGGTGCTTTCCGCCAGACTGTTCAGCCATTTCGTGAAGGATGACGACCTTCCTTTTGTCATGGAACTGCCTCCGTACAGGATCCCTACAGCCAAGTCCGTGTTCAGGCATACTTGGGAGAAGGGCAAGCAGTATCTGCAGAAGATGGCCGGAACGATCCTGATATGTTCCATCATTATCTGGGCTCTGGGGTATTTCCCTCATCACGACAGATATGCATCGGCTGCCATGCAACAGGAAAATTCATATATCGGATATGTAGGCAAGGCTATCGAACCGGTGCTGGAACCTCTCGGGTTTGACTGGAAAATGGGTGTCGGCATCATTGCCGGAGTCGGAGCGAAGGAACTTGTAGTCAGTACGCTTGGAGTGATGTACAATGTCGGTTCGGAAAGTGCTGCCGAGCCTGATGGTTCCGGAGTCCTGACCGAAGGAGGAGCAGCTGATGGGAACACTGAGGCGGAGGAAGTCCTTCAGCCCTCACCGGATGCCGTTGAAGTGGATGGAGACACGGCATTGCAACGGGCCCTGCAAAGAACGACTTCGCCGGCTGCAGCCCTTGCGTATATGGTCTTTGTATTGCTTTATTTCCCTTGTATTGCCACCTTTGTCGCAATAAAGAATGAAGCGGGAGGCTGGAAATGGGCCATCGCGACCGCTGTCTATACGATTCTGGTAGCCTGGGTGGTCGCATTCATCACCTACCGGATAGCCCTGCTGTTCTGATGCCGGCATACTTGTCCCTGGCGGTTTATTCCACGATCCAGCGGTCGATGTTCCGGGTATCTGAACTGAAGTTTACCCCGATACGGAAGACCTTGCGGGAGTCTGCTGCGAACGGGAGGGCGTACTGCTTTTCCTCAATCTGCTGCAGGGCCTGCTCCGCCGAGCCGTCGAGTTTGAACTCCATGACATACACATAGTCAGCGGTCTGCACGACCATGTCTATCCTTCCCCGGGAGGTGTGGTATTCCACCTGCGTGTACAGCCCGGCCAGACGGAATACTATGAACAGCACGTTCTGGTAGTGGAGTTCCACGTCCCTTGCCATCTCGTACGGGCAGTCGGAGAGGAAACTCTGCAACCTCTTCATGAAGCCGTCAATGTCACCTTTCTCCACGTCATCCACGAAGCGTTTGATCTCGAAGCCGGACTTGCCCATATTCGACTTGGCGTAATATGGCATCAGGAATCTCAAGAACCCTTCCTCGACCTCCCTGTTCGGAAATCCGAGAGTGTACAGGTCGAATCTCCTGTTGTATTTCTTGATGGTGAGATACCCGCTCTGATAGATGACCGGGATAGGGTTGTTGCCGGTGAAGATGCTGTCGAGGGTCTCGGTGTCGGTCTCCTCCCGTGACATCTGCTCGAGGTCATAGTCGCTTTTCTTGAGGAGTTCGACAAGATATGTCGGAGTCCCTGTCTCGAACCAGTAACTGCCGTATCTTCCTTTTGCAAATGTGTTGAGCAGGCTGAACGGGTTGTATATCCCCGGGGAATCCGGGCAGAAATGGTATCCGTCATAGTCCTCCTTCAATTGGGCACATGCCTCTTCGTATGTCTGTCCGTTCGTCTCGGCCAAGGCCCTGATGTCCTCGTCGAAGTCGCGTAACAGTTCCTCTTCGCTGATTCCGCAGATATCAGTGTATCTTTCATCCATGGAGATATCCATGAGATTATTGAGGTCGCTGAATACGCTGACCTTTCCGAATTTGGTGACTCCGGTCAGGAGGGCGAACCGGATGTATCCGTCCATTGTCTTCAGGACTCCGTAGAAAGCCTTGAGAATTGCCTTGTATTCGTCCTGGAGTTCCTCGTTCCCGATAGCCTGCAGCAGCGGCTTGTCATATTCGTCTATCAAAATCACGACCCTTTCCCCTGTCTTGTCCTGCATGTTGCGGATAAGGCTTACGAATCTGTCATCTATGGTCTCATCCGTTTCCACCTTGCCATATTCAGCCTCATATACGAGCAGTTGACGGTCTATGAGTCGTATCAGGTCCTGTGGCCCGTCAAACTTCTTGGCGTTGAGGTCAAGATGGATTATCGGATACTTTTTCCATTCCTTTTCGAGGGAGGCTACGGCGAGTCCGTCGAAGAGTTCCCGTTTCCCCTGGAAATATGCCTCGATGGTACTGATGAGGAGGCTCTTGCCGAAACGACGTGGTCTGCTGAGGAAATAATACCTTCCGGTTGTGACTAGCCGATACATCAAAGCCGTCTTGTCCACATAGAAGAACCCGTCCTTGCGCAGGCTCTCGAAATTCTGTATGCCTACAGGGTATAACTTTCCCATATCCCGGATGTTTTATGACATTTATGCAAAAATAACTGATTGCAGTTATTTTTCAAATAGATGATTCTGTCGGACCTTTACCGTTCAGGAGTATTTCCGAGGGTAGCGGATGAGTATGGCGATGACCGAGATTATGCCCAGAGCCGCAGGATAGTAGAGGTACGGAATGATATCCATGGTGGAGACGGAAGCCAGCCCAGAAGCCATCAGCAGTTGTGCCCCGTAAGGAAGAAAGCCCTGGACAACGCATGAAAACGTGTCAAGGATGCTGGCGCTCTTCCTCAGGTCTATCCCGAATCTTGTGGAAATGTCCCTGGCCATGCTGCCTGTGGTAATGATGGCGATGGTGTTGTTGGCGGTACACAGGTTGGCGAGACTGACCAGTGCAGCAATGCTCAGTTCCGCTCCGCGCTTCCCTTTGATGTGCCGCGTCAGCAGTCCGATGATGAAGTCTATTCCTCCGTTATGCCGGATAAGTTCCAGCATTCCGCCTGCGAGCATCGTCACGATTATCAGTTCGCCCATGCTGCCGATTCCGTCCCCAATCGCACCGAGCCATCCTGTCCATGTCAGGGATCCGTCAATGAATCCGATGACCGCATTTGCCAGAATGCCGATAGCCAGAGTCAGCAGTACATTGATGCCCGATACTGCAAGGATGATTATCAGAATATACGGTATGAGTCTGTACCATTGGATGGCCTGAACTGCCGGAACTGTCTCTGTTCCCTGTCCGATGATGATATAGATGACGGTCACTATTATCGCGGCAGGTGCCGCCAGCAGAATGTTTACCTTGAATTTATCCTGCATGGAGCAACCCTGCGTGCGGGTTGATGCAATGGTCGTGTCTGAAATGAACGACAGATTGTCCCCGAAGAATGCCCCTCCTGTCACGATTGCCGCCATAAAGCCTGTCGGAACACCTGTCTCGGCCGCCAGTCCGGCAGTTATGGGGACAAGGGCCACGATGGTGCCGACACTGGTGCCGATGGACATTGAAATGAAGCAGGAAGCGAGGAACAGTCCCGCATACAGCAGGTTCCCCGGAAGGACCTTCAATGTGAGATCCACCGTTGCCTCGATTGCTCCTATTTCCTTTGCCGTGCCAGCGAACGCTCCGGCAAGGACGAATATCCATATCATCAGAAGCACATTCCTGTCTCCGGCACCTTTCGAGAAGATGGATATCCTGTCCTCCAGCCCCTTTCTGTCCGTGGTGATTGCGATGGCGTAGCAGGATGCTATCAGAAAGGCCGAAGCGATGGGGATGCTGTAGAAATCTTTTGCCAGGATGGACGATACAAGATACACCACCAGGAAGACGGCCAGCGGGCTTAATGCCAGCCATCCGCTCATTTTCCTGCCATGCAGGTCCTTTGTCCTGTCCTGAAAAGTCTCCATTATCCAAGGGTTCTTTCTGCCTGAATGTATCATGGCGGTGCAAATGTAGCCATTTTCACCGGAAGTATTCCTGACCTAACCATAAATCATTTGCCCAGAACCGGAAATTACCAATTTTTAGGGATTGCCCTCACGGCGGCTTCACCGTACTTTTGCATCCCGAAAAAGAGAGACAGAAATGAAAAGTTTTTTGGGGACAGCCGCTGTCGCAGTGCTGTCATTGTCACTGGGATGTTATATGGACGCCCGTACTCCGGATGCATATACCGGGGCGACATCGGTGAGTGAATCTGCGGAGGAAGCCGTCGGATCGGACGGTATTTCAGAAAAACAGGACAGTACAGGGAAGAAACGGGGATTCATCAACCGTCTGACAGTAGGAGGCTACGGCGAGGCGGTGGCATCGTATAACATGTACAGCGACAATGTCCACCGTTATCTCAATCCTTCCCAATATGCCGATGCTCCGGGGCATGGCCGGTTTGACCTGCCGCATGTAGTGGTAATGCTGGGATATGATTTCGGTAAAGGCTGGAATCTCGGTATGGAGATAGAGTTCGAGCACGGCGGTACTGAATCCGCGGTCGAAAAGGAGGCGGAGGAAGCCGGGGAGTTCGAGAAGGAGATTGAAAGGGGAGGCGAGGTCGCCCTCGAGCAGTTCTGGATACAGAAGACCTTCTTCCCCCAACTCAACATAAGGGCCGGTCATATCATAGTGCCCGTGGGACTTACGAATACCCATCATTTCCCTACTGAATTCTTCACTGTCTACAGGCCGGAAGGGGAAAATACGATTATCCCGTGTACATGGCATCAGACAGGTCTTAGTGTCTGGGGGACTGCGGGGAAATGGCGGTATGAAGCGATGATCCTGCCGGGGCTCAATTCCTCGTTCTTTACGAATGACGGCTGGATACACGACGGTGCGGCGTCTCCATATGAATTCACGCCCGGAAATCGTCTTGCAGGAGCATTCAGGGTTGACAACTATTCGGTGAAAGGGCTGCGGCTCGGTCTGAGCGGATATGCGGGGAACAGTTTCAATAACGATATCGAGACCAACAGGTCGCAGAAATATGCCGGAGTGAAGGGAACCGTCCTGCTTGGTGCGTTTGATTTCACCTATGATGACCACAATTTTGTGGCAAGGGGGAATTTCGACTATGGCTATCTCAGGGATGCCGCCTACATTACCGAGCAGAACAAGAACCAGATGTCCGGTACTTCTTCCCCTTATCCGCATACTCCTGTGGGAAGAGGCGCGGTGGCGGCAGGTGTTGAAGTCGGATATGATTTCTTCGGGCTTTCCCCGAAACTGAAGGACCAGAAATTCTACGTGTTCGGAAGGTATGAGTATTACAATTCCTATATCCCGTACACCGGAGCCACCCAGTATCTGTGGACAGAACGCCAGAGGGTCGCTGTCGGCATCAATTATTTCCCTATCAGCGAGATTGTCATAAAGGCCGAATATTCGCACAGGTTTTCCGGGGACAATGTTTTCAATCCGGAACCCTCACTTTCGCTCGGAGTGGCGTTTTCAGGAATTTTCAAACATTAGATCCAAAGTATATAAAACATAACGTGATGAAAAAATTGATTTATCTTTCAGCGGCCGTACTGGCCGTGGCAGGCCTTTCTTCCTGCGAAGAGAGAACACCTGATTTCTCTGAAGAGAATGACGATGCAAGACTTTCGGCGATTGCCGCGACATTCGTCAACGGAACGGTAATCCCTACCTATCATTATCTGTCCGACTATACGGCTGAACTTGCGGACAGGCTTGAGGCTTTCAATGCGCAGAAGAACCAGGCCAATCTGGATGCGGTGTGTGAGTCTTTCCTTAAGGCGAGGGCATACTGGGAGAAGACCGAGGCCTTCCTTTTCGGTGCGGCAACGGATTTCGGGATCGACCCTCATATAGATTCCTGGCCTCTGGATGTGACTGGCCTGCAGACCCTGTTCGACAGTCCTGACATGATAGAACAGCTTGAAGGGGAAGGCGGAGATGCCTACGCCGGTTCGCAACTCGGCAACGGGCTTCTCGGTTTCCACGGTATCGAATATATAATCTTCGAGAACGGTGAGCCGAAGGATTATACGAAAATCTCCGACCTTGACATGATATACTGCATAGCGGTTGCAGGAGACCTGCGCAACAAATGCTGGCAGATGGAAATCGCATGGAGAGGGGATGACGGAGAAGACGGTTCCCGTTACGAGTACGTTGCAGGTACACTGGAGGCCAACGTAACCATGACAAACGGGTCATCATACGGAGAGAACATGCTCAATTCCGGCAAGCCGGGAAGTACATATGCTACATGGAAACAGGCCATGCAGGCCATTCTGGACGGCAGCGTGACAATTGCTGATGAAGTAGCCAACCAGAAGATAGGCCGTCCTTATCTCGGCTCTTCGGAAGAGGACATCAACTATATCGAGTCTCCGTACAGTTACAAGTCCATCCAGGATTTCTATGACAATATGGTGAGCATCAGGAATGTCTACTACGGAGGAATGGATGCGGAATCCCTCGGTACGGCATCCGACAGTTATGACAGTGTCAATTCCCTTCACGCATATCTTGCAGAGGTCAATCCGGAACTTGATGCCAGGCTTGTGGCCGCCATTGACAAGGCTCTTGCAGAGATAAACGGAGAGGGAACGGGAATGAAATGGCCTTTTGTCAACAACAGGCAGGACCCTTCCGTAGGCGAGGCCCAGGAGGCTGTGGCAGAACTCAATACTGTCCTTGACGAGGCAAAATCCTATTTCGCTGAATAATATGAAAAATCTATCAGTAAAAGCACTGCTGCCCATACTGCTTGCTGTGGCGGCTTGTGCGGAGAAGAACGGGACGGAACCCGAGACACCGGAAGATACCTCCTGGATTGCCGTGGAAACGTACGCCGGAGGAGAACTCGGTACTACCTTCAACCGTTCGGCCTCTGCCTTTGAGGACCCTACACCTGCTGTCGAGCAGGCGGGAATGGAATATGATTTCAAGCAGGGAGAATATTTCTTTGAAAGGACCTTTACCCAGAATACCGAGCCGTTCGACGGTCTGGGCCCTCTGTATCTCAGGGCATCCTGCCTGGACTGCCATCCTGGTTACGGCCACGGCAAGAGGATGGAGCGCTACCGCTGGAATGACTACGGCAACGGTTACCTGCTTGTCCTCTACGACCAGACCGACAACAGTTATCTGACCTCCCTTACCGGAATGCCACAGACCCAGGCCGTGGCTCCGTTCAAGGCACCTCTTGACGAGACGAAGATCTCCATAGAGTGGAAGGAATATACGGATGAATGGGGGAACGAATTCCCTGACGGGGAAAAGTACAGCCTGATCTATCCGGAAGTGACGATTCCGGCTGACGCCTATTATGTCCCTATCCTTTCCAAAAACGGAGAACTGGATGCTTCCGAAGTGGGTATAAGGCTGGAATCGACCATCGGTATCTACGGCTCCGGCCTGATCGATGCCATTCCTGACGATTCTCTCCTTGTCCAGTATCAGAAGGAGGAGGCGATGGGATTTCCTCTCAATCCGGCAATCTATGCGGGCGGGCAGTGGCAGAGCCAGTATTCCAACACAAAGCAGGGAGACGGGGAAAAGCATCCCTTCCGTTATACTTATGCCCTGAGCCGTGGTGCAGTGCAGGACGGACCGGGAGCGAATGCCATCTGGAACATCACCAATGTGACCCGTTCCGACCGCAGGTATCATTATATGACAACGGCGTATGCGACCAAGGCATCGCAGGACCCTGAAGTACAGGCGGAGTTCTACAATTATTTCCCTGAATACAGGACGGATGCCGGTGTCGAGAAGGACATATACAATTACCTTATGGGCGAGTATAAGAACGAATCCGGCAATACTGTGGCTGTAGTGGATGCGGAGATGAACGATGAGGATTATGTCGACTTCATGATATGGCACAGGGGCCTTGCAGTACCGGCCGCACGTGATCTGGATGATCCGGTTGTCCAGAGGGGCCGCAGACTTTTCCGTGAGATAGGCTGTGCAACCTGTCACAGACCGTCTTGGAAGACAGGCAAGGATGAACTCAATGACCCGAACAATTTCTTCAGTCACGGAGATTCCAGGCTTCCTAAATACCCTTATCAGACAATCTGGCCTTATTCCGATTTCGTACAGCACCAGTTGAAAATGGTGAATGATATCAGAGGGGGCTGGTGCAGGACGACCCCTCTGTGGGGAAGGGGATTGTCCCAGATCTGTTCGGGACATCAGGACAGGCTTCATGACTGCCGTGCAAGGAATGTGATAGAGGCTATCATGTGGCACGGTTGCAACGGAAGCGATGCGCGGGAATCCACAGAGGCTTTCCGCCAGCTGACCCAGGATGACAGGAATGCGATTGTAGCATTCATCAATGCAATATGATTTTCAGAAACATAGCATTCGGATGCGCCGCCATACTGGTAGTCTTTATGGCGGTGATATCCGTATTCGGGAAACTGGCAGGCACGGAGGCTGCAATGGAATATGGATACCATTCTCCCGTTTTCATCGCCCTTTGGGCTGCAGTGGCGGTCTCAGGGGCTATATGGATGTGCCGCTGGTACTCCAGACCGCTCCGTTACGGCCGTTCCATAGGCAAGACTGCCGGGAAACTGCCGTTCGCTACCATATCGATACATCTTTCGTTCCTGCTGATCCTTGCGGGTGCAATGGCGACTCATGTCTCCGGGGAACAGGGCACGCTGCATCTGCGAATAGGGGGTGGAAGGACGTCATCGTTCGTGGCGGAAGACGGGGTCTCTGACCTCCCGTTCGGAATTGTCCTGGATGATTTCAGGGTGGAATATTATCCCGGGACATCGACTCCTATGGACTATGTCAGCCGCATCTCCGTGTATGGAAGGGATATTCAGCCCGGTGAGGATATATCCGCTGATGGTTCAGGTCCGGCAGAGTCCGGAGAGGTGTCGATGAACAGGGTATTCAGATACGGGGGATACCGCTTCTATCAGGCTTCCTATGATGATGACGGGCTTGGTTCTACCCTGGCCGTGAGCCATGATCCTTATGGTACCGGAATCACTTTTGCCGGATATGCCCTTCTCCTGCTTTCGGTCATTCTGTTCTTTTTCCAGAAGGACAGCGGCTTCCGTTCCGCATTGTGGAGACTGTCCGGAAAGGAATCCTTTTCCGCTCTTGCAGCGTGTGCCGTCATCTTTTTCCTTTCTTCCGCTTTCCCGTCCGAAACTTCCGGTATGGAGCCGGTCTGCGGTGAGTCATCGGAATCCGTCTCCGGAATCCAGGCAGGAACAGTCCGGGGGAGTCTTGCCGGGGAAGTGGATTCTGCCGGATCTCTCAAAGGGGTGTCGGTCAAGACTCCATCCGGAGTTACATTGAAGACGCTGCCGGAAAGTACGGCAGCCTCATTCGGGGATATGTACATCTACTATAACGGCAGGATAGCACCGGTGCAGACGCTTGCAATGGATTTTACCATGAAACTCTATGCTTCCAGATCCTATCGCGGACTGAATGCGGAGCAGGTGCTGACAGGCTGGATTTTCTTCCATGATGTGTGGAGACGCGATTTCGATGCCATGACGGCCGGACAGAAGGACCGGGAAAGCGTCAAGGCGGTCCGAAAGCAGGAAGAAAAGGAAGAGGTCATAATGATGGTCTGTTCCGGACAACTTATGAAGATTTTCCCGTACAGGTCGGACAGCGGCGATGACGGAGGGATTCCGGTCAGATGGTATTCTTCTTCCGACAATCTCCCGCTCGGAATGGACGACGACCAGTGGCTGTTTGTGAGGAAGGTCATGAGTCTGGTCGGGGAAAAGGTCACTTTCAAGGACTTTCCGGAAGCGGAAAGGATTCTTGGCAAAATCAGGGAATACCAGCGTAAAGAGGCCGGCGAGGTACTTCCGTCAGACAGTATTGTCTCGGCAGAGAAGGCATACAACGGCATTGACCGCCCGAAACCTCTTTTTATGGTCTGTCTGACAGTTGGATTCCTGCTGTTTATCCTTGTCTGTGCCCTTCCTGAAGGCGTATCGTCTATGATTGACGGGAAAATCGGGACGGCCGGAGCCGTGTATGTCGGCCGGGCGTACCGCGTTGTGCGGTATGTTGCGGTGGCTGCTGCCGCCGCTGTCTTTGTCTGCCTTACCGCAATTCTCGGATTGCGCTGGGCCGTGTCCGGGCATATTCCGATGTCGAACGGTTTCGAGACGATGATGACCCTGGCCTGGATCACACTTCTCTTTACCTTTCTTTCCTGCAGGAGGCTTCCGGTCATGTTGCCGTTCGGCCTTATCCTGTCCGGATTCGCCCTGCTTGTTGCGTCTCTGGGAGAGTCCGATCCCCAGATTTCGCATCTGATGCCGGTCCTGTCTTCCCCTTTGCTGTCAATCCATGTGGCAAGCATGATGATTTCATATTCCCTTCTCGGACTGGTGATGCTCAACGGGATCATGACTTTGGTCAGGTATGCTGCCCGTCGCCGGCACGGTGACCCGGAAGACAGTATTGCCGGGATGACGGATCTGTCTCTGGTCATTCTGTATCCTGCCGTATTCTTCCTTGTGACAGGGACCTTCCTCGGGGCTGTATGGGCGAATATCTCATGGGGACGCTATTGGGCCTGGGATCCTAAGGAAGTATGGGCTCTGATAACCCTGCTTGTGTATGCGTTTTCCCTGCACGGCCGTTCTCTCAGGATATTCCGGAATCCGGTATTCTTCCACTGGTATTGCATCCTGGCATTCCTCTGTGTCCTGATTACCTATTTCGGGGTGAATTTCTTCCTCGGGGGCCTTCACAGTTATGCCTGATGTGTACTTATACTTTAAGGAATATTTTATGCCGGTACAGGAAATACAGGAACAGCCAGCATACTGTCATATATCCGACATTGTCCATGACTGCACCCCATCCGGCCGGACATAGGCCGGAGATACCTCCGAAAAAGAAGTCGCCTATGCCGCCGAAATCCACTATCGCCTGTGCAAGATATATCGTAATTGAATTCATGCCGACGACCTTGAAGAACAGTGTCCAGCCTTTCCATCCCCTCACATCGGCCAGATAATAGAAGAGAGCGAACAGTCCGAGGGAATATGCTCCTGCCACGCAGACGAAAGAACTGGACCACAGGCTCTTGTTTATGGGGAAGACTGTGCTCCATATCAGGCCTGCTGCAGTCAGGGCTGCGGCAGCGGCTATCATATATACGGTTTTCCGGTTGCCGGATATTCTCTGCTCCGGAAGTCTGATGAATTCTCCCGTAAACATCCCCAGCATTGCGGTGACTATGGCCGGTACTGTGCTGAGGAATCCTTCAGGATCAAAAGTCCCGTTGTGCAGTCTTCCGGGCAGAATATGTCTGTCGATATAACCTGCAAGGTTTCCTTCGAAGGAGAACGGCCCGCTCCCGGCCGGTGCATCAGGTGCCGGGACAAGCGACATAAGCAGCCAGTATCCTATGAGGATGGCAGCGGCTATGACAGCCCGTGTCCTGGTCCTGAAGTTAATGAAGAGCAGGGCGGCGAACATCCAGGCTATACCGATGCGTCCGAGAACGCTTGCAATTCTCAGGTCCTGGAAATCAAGTCTGAACAGCCCGTTGTACACGATACCGAGAAAGACCAACGCAATAGCCCTTTTGAATATCTTGGCATATATCTGTTTCCGTGATGCTCCTGAAGATATCTGCTTGGAATAGGAGAACGGGAATGAAATGCCGGCTATGAACAGGAAAAGAGGGAAAATCGTGTCGTGATGATAGAATCCGTCCCATTTTGCGTGTCCCATATTCAGCGCTATCAGGCTGTCCCCTCCACCGGGAAACAGATTGCATATGGATACGATGAGCGGGGATAGCCCCATTATGAAAAGCATGTCAAATCCCCTGAGGGCATCCAGGGATGCCAGTCTGCCGGTTTTTCCTGTCTGTTCCATAAGTATTCCGTATGTAGGTTCACAGCGTCTGGCAAATGTAGTCATTTTAATAAAAAGTCGTATATATCTTTCTGTCAAGAAAACTCTGTATATTTGCACTCTGGCCAACTCTCACGGTACTATGGACAAAAAAGATCCGGGACTTCTTGTTGTGACGGCTCCTGAAGGGGAGGCGAAAGTGCTTCTGCATACCTGCTGCGCCCCATGCAGTTCGGCCATCATAGAATGTCTGATGCACAGCGGAATCACTCCGACAATCTACTACTGCAATCCCAACATCTATCCGGAGGAGGAATACCTCATCCGCAAGAACGAATGTTCCAGATATGCGGAATCACTCGGCCTTGAGATTGTGGATGCTGACTATGACCACAAAAAATGGCTTGAAGCGGTCCGCGGGCTTGAAGGGGAACCGGAAAGAGGGGGACGTTGTCTGCAGTGTTTCAGATTCAGGCTGGACCAGGCAGCCGGATATGCGGCGGAGCACGGATTCAGGGTCCTGACCACTACTCTTGCATCTTCCAGATGGAAGAGTCTGGCACAGATAAATGAAGCCGGATGCTGGGCTGTATCCAGGCATCCGGCTGTACTTTGGTGGGACCGGAACTGGCGCAAGGACGGTCTTCAGGAACGCCGCAGCCAGATCATAAAGGAATACGGTTTCTACAACCAGCAGTACTGCGGCTGCGAATTCAGCATCCGTACCCTGTCATTCTGAGCGCCAGCGAAGAATCTGGTGTATGGAACAGTGCAGTACTTCAGATCCTTCACTCCGCCTGCGGCTCCGTTCAGGATGACAAAGTCGGCTCCGTTCAGAAGGACGTGTCTCCGGCTGTAATGACAGCGGTGGCCTTGTGCAGGCCCGGCGCGGTGACAGTCACTTTGATTGTCCCGTTTCCTGTTTTTTCATATTCCTTGCCCGGCTCTTTTCTCCTGTCTGTCATCCGTCCGGACTGAACGGTTCTTTCAGCACTATCCTCCGTTTTGGAATGGTCTCTGGCTACAATAACAGTGAGTTGTCCGTTGAAAAGATGCATCTGCGGTATGTGGAACAGTTCCAGACAGGTTGGGTCTCCATTGGCAATGGCCTTGAAGGAGCCTGCCCCTTCGACCTCTACCTTGACGAGGCGGCTGTCTGTAGGGACCGGATTCCCGTCCTTGTCAGTTACGCTGACATTCAGATAGATCAGTTCGAGATCTCCGCACATTTCCCCGCAGACATTTACGGGTTTCCCCGTCCCCGATATTTCCCTTGTGTAGCTGTTCCATCTGTCCGCCACGATTTTCAGGGACCGGGCCTTGCCTGCGGTACGGATTGTCTTTTCCTCAACGGGATTTCCCCCTGCATCGTATGCTACGACTTTCAGTTCGCCGGGCTGATAGACTACGTCATCCCACATAAGGCGGAATCTTTCCATCACTTTCCGTGCATTGTCTCCCCCTTCCCCGTTGCTCCGGATTCCGAACGATCCGCGTTCCCCGGCCTCTTCCGCGCTGACAGCCCGGGATCTGCGGCCCTGGCTTATCCCGTTGACGAACAGTTCCGCTTCAGGATATGAAGTGTAGACAAATACCGGTGTCACCTCTCCTTCCCTGCCTTCCCAGTTCCAGTGAGGCAGTATGTGCAGGGTCGGGGATTTCGTGTTCCAGACACTTCTGTAGAGCCAGAACCTGTCTTTAGGGATTGACGCAAGGTCTATCGCCCCGAACATGGATGAATGGTTGGGCCAGGCATCAGTGTCATAAGGGGACGGTTCTCCAAGATAGTCGAATCCGGTCCACATGAACTGCCCCATTACCCATCCGTAATCCTCGTCTGCAGCAAAGTCGTCATCAGGGATGTTTGACCAGGAACAGAATTCGGTATCGTAGGAGGATGACTGATGATCCGGGTGTATCCTGTCATATCCGACTGTCACCGGGAAGTGGTACGTCCCTCTTGAACTGACAGTCGATGCAGTCTCCGCCCCGAGAACCAGCCCCTGGGGAAGAAGCCTGTATGCTTCCGTATATCTTCCGACCTTGTAGTTGAAGCCGGCTATGTCGAGCCGGGCCGCAAATCCGTTCCCGAGCACTGCATCGAACTGGTCCATGCCGCAGGTCACCGGTCTTGTCGGATCTTCCCGGTGGCAGATATCCTGGAGGAATGCTGCGGTCCGGTATCCGCCTTCAGTCCATTGTGAAGGGACTTCGTTTCCGATGCTCCACATGACGATGGACGGATTGTTGCGGAAGTGCCTGACAAGGTTCACGACATCCTTTTCCGCCCATTCATCGAAAAACCGGTGGTAGCCGTTTTCGCATTTGGCCACATCCCATTCATCGAATGTTTCGGCCATCAGCATGATTCCCATCTCGTCGCACAACTGGACGAGTTCTTCTGCCGGCATATTGTGGGAGGTACGTATCGCATCGCAGCCCATATCCTTGAGCATCAGGATCTGGTGCCTGATTGCAGATGTGTTCACAGCCGCTCCGAGAGGCCCGAGGTCATGGTGCAGGCATGCCCCTTTGAATTTGCGGCATTCCCCGTTGAGGAAGAAACCCTTTCCTGGTCTGATCTCTATGCTGCGGATCCCGAATCTGGTGGAGATACTGTCCTGGAGTTCCGTCCCGTCAGTGACGGTGATCCTGTGCCGGCCGCTCCAGTCGGTTTCTATGCTCCCTCCGGTAAGGATTTCGGTGTGTGCGGTGTAGAGTGCCGGGGATTCCGGAGACCAGAGATTCGGTGAATCCACGTTGAATGTCTGCCCGAATGCAAACCCTTCCGCAAGAGGTCTGGTGTCAGTGGATGATGCCACCGCCCTGCCTGAAGCATCCTTGAGGACTGTCCGGACCGTAACTATATCTCCAGGTTCCAGTCCGGCGATTTCGGTCTCGACATTGACGCAGGCATAGTCTTTCCCGACATGCGGAGTGGTTATGCGGGTGCCCCATACCGGAACATGGACGGTCGGAACGCAAAGCAGTCTTACCTTGCGGTACAGTCCGGCTCCGGGATACCATCTGGATGACTGGGGCCTGTTTTCAAGCAGGACATCTATCCTGTTGCTGCCGGAATGTACGGCATCCGTAATGTCGCAGTGGAATGAATTATAGCCGTATGGCCAGAAGCACATTTCCCTGCCGTTTACGAGGATGCGGGCTTCGCTCATCGCTCCGTCAAACAGAAGAATGTACCTGCAACTGTCGGAAAGGGCGTCTCCGGAAATTTCGACAGTCCTTCTGTAACAGCCTTTTCCCATGTACGGAAGTCCTCCCGAGCGGCCCGTCTTGACTGTCGGGACCTCTTCGTTGTTCTGCTTGACCGCTACTTCCTGGAGGTCATTTGAACGGTCGAACGGTCCGTAGATCGCCCAGTCGTGCGGGACTGTGACTTTCTCCCAGCCGTCGGTGGCTGCAATGTCGTGCCCGCGGCGGAATTCCCATTCCGTCAGCAGCAGTTCCGAGCGTACATTATGCCGGAGACCGGTGCCCTTTCTCTGCGGTATGTCTGTATCTCCGGGACTGCCGTATCCCTGTCCGGCGAAAGACAGGAATGACAGCAGGGAGAGTATTGTTGCGAGTTTCTTTTTTGTCATGGTTTGTCGGGTTTTGTTTCAGATCCTTCGCTCTGCTCAGGATGACATTGTAATATTCAGGATGACATGCAATATTCAGGATGTCATTGCCATAACAGGATGTCATTGCCATAACAGGATGACAGGGCGGGTTATTCTGCTGCGGCTTCAGTGAAGGCATCGAGGGCGTGGGTCGGCGCCCCATTCTCGAATGCTCCCATATTGTAGCCTCCGTTATATCCTGCCGGTGCCTCCGGCTCCCAGTAGAACACTCCGAGGCAGTGCCCGCTGTCCTGCGCCCCGCTGATCAGTTCCTTCAACTGGCTGTAAGCGGCATCCGGATCATCGTATGCCATCCCGACTTCACAGATCATCACATCGCGTCCGTACTTTTCATACAGGGAAGTTATGTTCGAGACACATTCTCTGATGCGGCTGGCAGCCCCGTTAGGATAGAGCGACAGTCCGATAATATCGTAATCGACATTGTTGTTTTCCAGAGCGTTGAATACGCCTGCACCCCTGTCGATGTTGTGCCCCTGGTCAACATGAACAATGGTTTTCGCGTCAGGATATACGGATTTTACCGCCTGGCATCCCGCTTCTGTCAGGGCTGCATAGTTCTCCGGATGATTCCATACACTTCCTCCGCCGTTTTCAAAATCAATCCAGTTGCCGTCGGCATCCGCACCCTCTGTATAGAGCATACCGTTTGTGGTCTCGTTGCCAACCTGTACCCAGGTTACGTCTATGCCGTTGTTCTTCAGCAGGGTGAGGACTTCCGTAGTGTGTTCCGTAACGGCTTCTGCCAGTCTCTCGTTGTCGGCAGCAAACTCCAGCCATGCAGACGGGATAACCTGCTTGCCGGGATCGGCCCAGGTGTCGCTATAATGGAAATCTATCATTATCCTCATCCCGAGTCTCTGTGCCCGGAGCGCTTTTGCGAGCACATCGGATGCGGAAGACCAGCCTTCTTCAGGATTCACCCATACCCTCAGGCGGATTGCATTCATCCCGATTTCCTTCATCAGGTCCGTACATTCCATATTGTCCCCTTCAGCGTTATAGAACACTTCCCCCTCGGATTCAAGTTCGGTCACCCAACTGATATCCGCCCCGAGGGCGAAGCCTGTGCTTGCCGTTACAGGCTCCTTCTCTGCCGGCGGGGTATATTCAGGATTGGGTTCGGTCGTGCAGCCGCCGGAAATGACAGCAGCGGCAAGTATAGTCATCAGCATACTGTATATTGTTTTATTCGGTTTCATAATCTATCCTTTTGTGACATTATTGTAAGGTCATTGTATATGTCAGATGCGAAGCATCGCTCAGATCTGCATGGATAAGGTAGGTGCCGGCTTCGGCTACGGTTATGGCATTTCCTCCGTCGGTGAGCACTCCATCCGACCCTCCGAATGCATGGGCCCCGTCATCCTCACCTGCCGTTATCCGGAACGACCCGCCTGCGTTGAATGTACAGGTCGCTTCCCAGACAAAACCTGTCGTGCTGAAGGCCATCTGAGTCCGGGTTCCTGAATCCGTATCCACAACCTGAGGCTTGCCGAGATATTCCTGCGTCACTGTCATGTCAATGAGGCTGGCCGTGATTTCATACAGGCCGAGATCGTCTGTCCAGCCGTTGGTCCCGCCTCCTTCGACAAGAGACGTATTGTTGTCGAGTCCGTATTTTATTCCGGTGTTGGGGGTTGCAACCGACCCGAAAGTGAACTGCGCATACGGAGCGTCCCAGGAGTCGGCCGTAGAGAAGAATCCTGAATATACTCCATTCTGATCCGGTGACCTGAGTACGGAAGCAAGCCTTTCCTGCCAGTACCCTTCAGTCGCCCAGGTGTAGAACATATAGAAGAATTCATTGTATTCAGGATCAGTGTTTTCCTGATATTCCTCAATGGTATATGTCATGCCTGCAGGATCATTCAGATCAAGGGTGACTGTATATGACTTGCCTTCCTCGACCGGAATTTCCGGAACGGCTGCATTCTCGGCACGTATGAGTTGTCCGTTGCCGTCAGGGGAATATTTCCATTCCCAACTGCCGTTGATATAGAACTGGATTCCGTATTCTCCCCAGGATCCCGGAGTCACAACTGCCGACCAGGTCCTGTCTGCAGGGTCGAATGAGAGTACATCCGCTTCGGCATCCCAGCCGTTGAAGTCTCCCACGAGACTTATCGAGGAAATTACCGTACTGCTCCAGTTCCTTTCATTCAGGTCGGCGGTAAGGTAGAGATATGAGGCATCTGCATTGTCATACCAGATATTGAACATGTCCTCCCCGCAGTACAGCCTGTAGAGCGCCCCTTCCAGGGAATTGGACGGGACAGAACCGTAGATCTTCGCTGCGGAGAAGTCCTCGCTGTCTCCGAACTTGAAGTTCTGCCATCCTCCGAGATACTGGAATCCTTCGTATATGCCGTCGGCAGTCTTTCCGAGCCTTCCCGCTACGGATGACGGATTGTTGTCTGTGAGATTGTACAGGTAGAGAAAATCCGATGAGGCCACGGAATAGTCCGGATCTTCCGGCCAGATACCGGGATCTTCCCCGCCACCGTCTATATCCACTTCTCCCTCGGCAAGTTCCCATGTCATGTCGGACAGGTACAGGATCAGCGTGCAGGTCCCTGCTGAAACCGATGTGATGCAAGTGGAAGTCCCGGCCTCTCCGACTGAAAGGCTGTTGCCTGATGCCACAAGTGACATTGACGAGGCGGTCCCGTCTCCGTTATTGCCGTCATAGAGCGTCCCTTCAAGATCCACCTGTATGCCCTGGCCTTCTGAAGACGGATTGAGTACGGCAGTGTATGCGTTGTGGCTCGAAGAATATTTCATGGAGACTGCATCGCTTCCGGAAAGGGTGGCCGTGGCTCCGTTTATGGCAGTCGCGCTCCATGTGGCGGCGGAAGTGCTCATGGTGATGTAGTAGCAGCCTGTCGGTTCCGGGAACCAGGTATTCCAACTTGTCATATCCGATTTCTGTTCCAGGACAAATTGGCCGGCATCCGGGACGGCTCCCCATATCGTGCCGTCTCCTTCGTTGAAGAAGAAATTCCACCATCCGGAAGATATCGGGGCGAATCCGGCGTACGAACCTTCTTCTGCGGCAGGTATCGTTACCGATGTGCCGTCAGTTCCGGCAAGGGTTATGAAACTCATATCGATGAAATAAGGGGTCACCTTGATACTGATGGAGTTGCCGAAAGTCTCTTCCGCCCCGACCCCCGTACCGAGGGCTGTCCTCATCCTTATATGGACGGTCCCTTCAGTTCCGCTTTCAATGCCAAGGCTTGTCACTATGCTGTTGAGTTGGGCGGTAGTGAACTGCACTGCCACTGCATTGTTGTCCACGACGGTCTCGACCGGATCTGAAAAATCTTCGGAAGCGGAGAACTGGATGGCGTTGACCACAAAATTATCGGCGAACTGTGCGTTTGGATTGCTCAATGTGGCGTTACCGAGTTCGTCCCACCAGATGGTGAGGGCGAGGGAAGAAGGGGAGTCGATGTCCAGGACTATGTTGTTGTCCGCGCTCCCGATCTGCGTGCCGTTTCCTGTCACTGTTGCTGTCAGTATCTCCCCGTCTTTGGAGCAGGATACGGCCAGCAGTGAGATGACGGCCATTATCGTATATATCGTTTTTTTCATTGTCTGTAGTTTTTAATTGTCCGGCAGGCGGGCCGGAGGTGTCAGCAGTGTCAGAATCCGAGTTCGTTGTTTATTGTCTGTGTTTCAGGGTTTACGGAATATTCCGCTTCCGGAATCGCGAGAAAACGGAATCTGCTGTCAACGTCCGTACCCTCCTGCGCGTTTGCTTTCCACTGCCAGTTGTAGCCGGAAGTATATTTGTTGAACCTGATGAGGTCGGTACGCCGGATACATTCCAGGTAGAATTCCCTGAGTCTTTCGTCGCACAGGAAGTCGAGAGTGAGATCATCGTCGCCGATGTTTCCGGCAGCAGAGCCGAAGGCCCTTTCCCTCACATTGTTGACATATCCGAGAGCCTCGGACCTTGTCGCTCCCGAACCACCCCTTACAACCGCTTCCGCAAGCATCAGATATACATCCGCAAGTCTGAATACAGGGAAGTCGGTATTGGCTCCTCCGCCTTCTCCGCAGAAACTTGACGCCTCGCCATCGTCAGTCACATTGGTCCATTTGGCGATGCGGTATCCGGTCGTGGCGTCATCATGGGCGGTAATATCCTTGCTCCTTGCCGTTTCGGTATAGGTCCCGTCTCCGTTTGATTCCCTGTCGTAGTCCAGAATCAGGTTCCTTGTGTCCCCGTATTCGAATATGTCGGCCAGTTGCGGACGGGCGCGGAGATTGTTCCATGCGTTCGCGCCGTCGTTTCCCCAGATGTTCACGGCATCCGCAAATCCGTCAAGTACCTGACCGCAGACAATGAAGGTGGTGGCATCCCATGTCGTCGTTTTCGTACCGTCACAGGCAAGGGTGAATATGATTTCACTGCCGCCCATCGCCCTGAGGTGGTTGTCTCCGTTGAACAGTTTCCTGTAGTCAGGCTCAAGTTCGTAGCCGTCCTTGAGAACTTCCTTGCAGGCGCTGATGCAATCGGTATAACGGTCCTCTCCTGTCCATGTTTCGGCGTTGAGGTAGAGTCTGGCGAGCAGGGTGTATGCGGCTCCTCTCGTGGCATGGCCGTAGTTTGAGACCTCCAGCGTTTCGGCGATTCCGGTCAGTTCGCCGGTAAGGAAATCGAACATCTGGCTTCTGTCATAGGTAGTCGGGATATATGCCCCTACTCCGTCGTTCTCGGTGACAAAAGGCATCTTGTTGTAGAAGTCGATTGCATGGGAATAGGCGTAGGCCCTGAGGAACCGGGCTTCAGCCTTGTATTCCTCCACGCGTGCCCTTCCATCTTCGTCCAGCCGCGACAGGAGGCTTTCATCGGATGCGTTCCTGATGAAGTCGTTGCACATGGCCACGATGTTGTAGATATGGTAGTACATAGCCGAGCACCATGGATTGCTTGCCGTCCAGGAAAGTCCGTTGACATCTGTCAGGGTCTCTCCGGAGAGCCAGATAGGATCACAGGAGTCGGTGGAACAGTCCTGGAACATTATAAGAGTCCTGAGGTAGTTCTGGCTGCGTGATTCCGAGGAAACGCTGCTTATCCTCTGGATGAAGGCGGCGTAGATTCCGCCGAGAACCTGCTGGTATCCGTCAGCGGAGGTGAAGACATCGTTTGCGGTGTATGTCGAATGCGGATACTGGTCCAGGTCACCGACGCAGGATGAACTTCCGGCCATAAGGACCAGTGCCGATACAATATATATTATCTTTTTCATATGGAACTGTTCTTTAGAAAGTGAGTCCGATACCAAGAGAATAGATCCGAGGCCGCGGATAGAAATTCTGGTCCACTCCGAGGTAGATTTCCGGGTCTATCCCAGAGTACTTTGTGATGGTGAATACGTTCTGTATCATGAATGACAGGTTCAGCCCGACAACATCCTTGATTCTCCCGAAGTTGTAATTCAGGGTCAGGTTGTCCATCTTCAGGAAGGAAGCGTTCTCGACATAATAGTCGGACAGGAGTTGTCTGGTCTGGAATCCGGTTTGGAGATAGCTTGTGGACAGATTGAAAAGGGCGTCGTCCACGTATTTCATCGTCTCGAGTGCACCGTTGTTGGAGGCGGTGGCATTGTATGCGTAGTTGCCGATATTGGCTCGGAGCGAAGTGCTGAGCGTCAGGTTCTTCCATCTGAGTGAAGTGCTGAACCCGAGCATATAGTCAGGAGTAGGGGAGTGGTAGAAATACCGGTCTTCGGTAGTGATGGCTCCGTCTCCGTTCAGGTCGGCATACCCTCCTTCTATAGGTTTCCCGGAAGTGTCATACAACTGTTTGTAGACATAGAAAGCGTATGGGGTCTGGCCTTCTGCGAAAGCCTGCACCTGCTGGGCATCGATATATGACCCTACCAGAGTAGGGGCAACGCTTGCTTCCTCTATGAGTGACAGGTTGGTGATTTTCACCTGCTGCCATGTCATGTTGGCCGCCAGGCTCCATGTCCAGTCCCTTGTATCAATCGGGGTCGCGTTGAGATTCACTTCCACGCCCTGGCTGTAGACATTCCCGACATTGGTGGTGATTGTCCTTGTGAAATTCGTTCCCGCAGCGGCAGGTACGGTGGCAAGCAGGTCCCTGGTATTCCTTGTATAGTAGTCTATGCTTCCCGAGATCCGGTCTTCAAGAAATCCGAAATCCAGACCGAAGTTCCATGATTCGGTAGTTTCCCAGGTCAGGTCGGATACGTAGGCGCCTGGCTGGTAGTATATGTTGTGCAGGATGTCTCCGGACAGGCTGACCCCGGTAACATACTGGGAGTTGGACCCTGACAGATAGTAGGTGCCCATGTATCCGTAGTTGCCGATTCCGTCCTGCTGTCCGGTGATACCGTATGATGCCCTGAGTTTCAGATTGTTGAGGACTCCGTTGTCTTTCAGGAACTTTTCTTCGGCGATATTCCATGCTAGGGCGACTGACGGGAAGGTACCCCATCTCTGGTCAGGGGCGAAACGGGACGAACCGTCACGTCTGATGGTTGCGGTCAGCATATATCTTCCGTCCACCGACCAGTTGAGTCTTGCATAATATGAAAGCAGCACGTGCCTCTGGTCGTTTGCCGTCCATGCCGAGTTGAGGCTTGTGACCTTGTCCGCCCTGTAACTGTCCCCTGCGGAAACGTATGACCTCCAGTACTGGTAGTCGTATCCGACAGTGGCATCGATACGGGATTTCAGAGACTTTATTTCCTTGTTGTAGTTGAGGTAGACGGTCAGAAGCCTGTTTTCCGCAGTGTTCGGGCCTGACGGGGTGTACAGACCTTCGTTGAGGTAGTGCTCTGCCGCCGTTGCCGGCACGAATACTTCGCTTCTGCCTGATGCATAATCATATCCGCCAGTTACATGCAGTTTCAGTTCCGGCAGGAAGTGCATCTTGTAGTCGATGTCGAGGTTAGTGATGATACGGTTCATCCTCTCCCTGCTGTCAGTCTGCATAAGGAGTCCGAGAGGGTTGAGGGCGGATTCCGTAGGTACACCTCCGGAAATTATTTCGGAATAGCCCCCAAATGCATCGGAACCGGAATATACAGGTCTTGTAGGGTCTCCCGTTGTTGCATTGTAGATTGCCGACCCGCTCGGAGCGTACCTGTTCCTGTTGATGGCCCCTTTGGCGCTGAAGTTTATCTGGAGCAGTCCGTCGAAGAATGAAGGGTTGAGGTTGATGTTTCCGGTGTATCTGGTGGCATTGTCCGTCTTGACTATACCGTCCTGGTTATAGTATCCGAGGGATACGCGGAAAGGGAAATTCCTTGAGAACTTTCCGGCAAGACTGAGGTTGTTGTCGGTACCGAATGCAGTCTGGTAAATCTGGTCGTTCCAGTCCGTGAATCCGTTGGCCTGCCAGTCACCCATAAGGTCGGCATAACCCTGCGCGGTGGCGATGTCTACAAACTGTTCCGGAGACAGCATAGAAGGGGTCCTGATCTTGTTCTGAAGGGACAGGGTGGTGTTGAAACTGACTGAAAGCCTGTCGCTTCTTCCTTTCTTTGTAGTGATGATCACGACACCGTTGGATGCACGGGAGCCGTAGATGGCCGTTGAAGAGGCATCTTTCAACACTGTCATTGACTCGATGTCATTCGGGTTTATAAGGGAAAGGAAGTTTGTGCCCATTCCGCTTACTCCTCCGCTTTCAAGCGGTACACCGTCCAGGACGATCAGAGGGTCGTTTGATGCGTTCAGCGAAGCCCCTCCCCTGATCCTGATGGTGCTTCCGCTTGTAGGGGAACCTCCGGAAGACAGTATCTGTACTCCTGATACCTTTCCGTTGATGAGTTGTTCAGGTGAAGAGATAAGACCTTCATTGAAATCCTTGGTGCTGACGGATGACAGCGAACCTGTCATGTCCTTTCTTGTCGTGGTTCCGTAGCCGATGACTATCGCATCCGTCAGCACTTCGGTATCCGGCTGCATCTGGATGTCTATCACCGTACGCCCTTCCACCGGTATTTCCTGCGACTGGTAGCCGAGATAGGAGAACGAGAGAATTCCGTCCGCAGGCACTTCTATCTCGTAATGTCCGTCAATGTCGGTCGTGGAGCCGACAGTGGTACCTTTTACTATGACCGTCATACCGATCATAGTGGCTCCGGTTTCGTCCGTGACTGTCCCTATCACCTTGTGTTCCTGAGCCCATGCCCCGTATGGGAAGAGGAAGACCGACAGGGCCAGCAGCATGGCGCCGGCAACCTTTGAAAACGATCGTTTCATACAGTTATTGTTTTTAATGTTATCCTTCGGGTGTCCGGACCGGAGTCCGGAATCATCAGTGCAAAGTTATCCGTATGGAGGTTCTGCTGTTACAACAAATCGGACAAGTGCTGAATCAAATCGGACATTATTACTAACTTTGGGCGAATGAATGCTTATGCCATGCGTTACCCGTTACGTTATGTTCCGATTGCATGTATTGTCCTGATTCTCTTCCTGCCGGTCAGGCTTGCGGCGGATATCCCTTCTGCCGGTCCTTTCGGCTTTCATTGCCCGGAAGGCCTGAAGGAATGCCGGTATCCTGTCTACACCGCAGTGCAGGACAGCAGCAGGTTCATCTGGATTGGTTCGGAGCACGGATTGCTGAGATATGACGGCTATGACATACTCTCATACCGCTTCAGCCCGGAAGACAGCCGTTCCATCTGCAACAACCACGTGAGTTCCCTGGTGTACTGCCACGATTACGGGAAAATGGTTGTCGGAACGGATGCTGGTGTGTCTCTCTATGATTTCGCGACAGACAGTTTTTCCAGACTGGAAGCCTGCGGCTATAGACAGGTCAAGACATTGCTCAGAGACGGGGACAGACTGTGGATAGGGACCTCGGAAGGGTTGGAATGTTTTGACATTTCGGCCGGCCTGGATCCCGCGATGAAGCCTGACAGCACCCTCAATGCTCCGGCAGACTATATAGCCTGTGCCAGGAAAATAGGTGACGGGCTCTTCTTCGGGACGTATGACGGTTACTACCGCTATGGCAGGGAAACAGGCTTTGTCCGGTTCGGACTCGGGACGGTCAGGAAACTGGTCCTGGATATATCTCCGGTACGGTCCGGGAGTTCCGCTCTGTGGCTCGGTACCGAGAACGGCCTTGTCCGGTACGTCCCTGACAGAGGAGTTTCCGCGACCTTTCTTGAAAATATCCCGATCAAGAATTTCTTCCGCGCCGGAGACGGCCGGTTGTGGATGGGTACGGACAGCGGCCTGTTCATAATGGAAGGTGACCGTACGGTCCGTTTCCGGCACGAGGCCCAGAACAGCAGTTCCCTTCCGGACAATGTGGTCTGGAATATAATCAGGGACAGCGAAAACGATATCTTTATCTGTACCGATTACGGGATAGTCCTCCCGAGGCTGTCTCCTGACAGGACATTCATCCCGGTGTCTTCCATTACGGGCAGCAGGGACGGACTGAATGTCGGGGTGATGTCATACGACCAGGCGGGCAGACTGTGGCTCGGAGGCATGAACGGTCTTGTGATGCAAAGCGGAGACGGTCAGGGAGGGAAATGGTTCAGGTCCGATACAGGTGCAGTCGGCTCAAGAATCTCGCATAATAAGATAAGGGATCTGCATGATGACGGTGACGGTCTGTTCGCTGTCTCTGACGGAGGCCTCGACCGGATAGACTGCAGGACGGGAAAGGTCCGTCATTTCAATATAGCCGCCCGTTCCGGGGAACATCTTTCCACATGGATGTACAGTGTGGCTGAAGATTCGAGGGGAAGGCTCTGGCTCGGCACTTACGACGGGCTTCTGATGATCGGCAGGAAGGACAGACTGTTAGCCGGCGGACAGGAAACGTATGTGGCGGACAGACAGTACAATCTGTCTACGGATCCTGGAATTTCCGGCAATGCGGTGATGGATGTTGCCTTTGCGGAGGGATTCGGAGCCGTCATATCCAACGGAGCCGTGGATTTCATCGATACAGGTACGGACATGACATCCTATGTGGACCTGCCTTCGGACCTGTATGCGATAGCGCTGGAGTCCGATGGCAGGAATATATGGATAGGTACCAGCCGGGGACTCTTCCGCCTTGGTCCGGACGGCAGGGCTGTCAGGATGGAGGGGTTCAGCCTTCCTGCGGAATCGGTCACTGTGAACGGTGACGATATTTTTGCCGTAAGCGGAAGCAGTGTCTACATATACAATGTCACGGACGGGAACTGGACTTCCTGTTCTTTCGGAGACATCCCTTTGTTCTGCGGCATTGCCGGAAAGGACAGGACCCTGCTTCTCGGAACGGCTGACGGATATTTCATTTTTGACAGGAAGAAGATCCGTGAACGTCCCAGGAACCGGAAAGTGTCGGTAACGTCACTGTTCCTGGACAATGTGAGGATCCGGCCCGGTCAGGAATATGACGGGAAAGTGATTCTCAAGGAAAATCCGGACCGGACGATGGAGATAGATCTGAAATACAGCCAGAATTCCTTCACCCTCGAATATTCCACATTTGACTTTTCAGGTTCGGACAGCAGGTTTGTCTATCGTCTTTCCGGTCTGGATGACGGTTGGCAACTGACCGAGGAGAACAGGGCTGTGTTCATCAATGTCCCAGGTGGCAGGTATGTATTCGAGGTGGCGCCTGCATCGGCGGATGGCTTTCCGGCTTCGGAAGCGGTCTCCCTGCCTGTCCGTATCAGGCCGGTATGGTATGCGTCTCCTCTTGCCTTCCTGATCTATCTGCTGGTCATGTCCGGGCTGTGCGTTTCCGTAATCTATTATATCAGGATGCGCCACCAACTCCAGATAGAACATCTGGAGAGGGACCGGGCCTTGAAAATGGCGGATATGAAGACAGAATTCCTTGCCAATGTCTCCCATGAATTCAAGAGCCCGCTGAGCATCATAATCGGATTCGTAGGCAGGATGCTGTCTTCGGAATCCGATGCCCTCCGTTCCCGTGAACTCGGTACCATACAGCAGAATGCGGAGAAGATACACCTTCTCCTGGACCAGATGGTGCAGTTCAACGAAAACGGCGGCACATCCCTGTTCATTCCCGCGCCTGCATCCATCCAGGATCTGGCCAGGTCTGTCTATGACCGTTATGCAGACGCCTTTGCCGGCAAGGATATCAGTTCACGCTTCGTCGCTGATGATATAGGATATGTATTTATGGTGGACAGGGTCAAGATGGAGTCTGTTTTCCAGAATCTGTTGTCCAACGCCTTGAAATTCACTCCGCCGGGAGGGAGTGTGCTGATGAGTGTCACTGTCGGGGAGGAGACCGGGGATATGGTCTATGCTGATATCAAGGTCGAGGATACGGGATGCGGGATACCTTCCGATGAACTGCCTCTGATATTCAACCGCTATTACAAGGCTTCTTCGGGGCAGAAAGACAATCATGACGGGTCCGGGATAGGCCTTGCCCTTGTCAAGGAAATAGTCGGAATGCACAAGGGAAAGGTATGGGCCGTTTCGGAGCCGGGAAAGGGGACTGCGTTCACGGTGCGGCTCTCGACAATGAAGGCGGATTCCTTCATCCTCAAGTCCGCGGGCAAGGAGGAATATTCCCTGCACAATCTTTCCAATGTGTGGCAGCACGACCGCAAGCCTATCATCCTTCTTGTCGAGGATAATGCGGATATCCGCGATTTCATAGCGGCATCGCTGGGAAAGGACTATGTCTTCCTGCTTGCAGATGAGGGCCATGCGGCTCTGGACCTTCTTTCAAGGGAGAAGATAGACCTTGTGATTACCGACATAGCCATGCCGGGTATGGACGGTCTGACCATGAGCAGGACAATACGCGGTTCTCTTGAAACGGCCTTCCTCCCGATAATAATACTCACGGGCAGGAATGACGAACAGACGGAGATCCGGTCTTTTGAATATGCGGATGCGTTCATTTCCAAGCCGTTCAGCCTTAATTACCTGAATAACCGCATCATACAACTCCTGATCAAGCATGAGCAGTATCTGGCGCGGATCAGGCAGCAGAAAATGCTTGAACCGGAAGCCGTTGAAAATGAAAGGTCTTTTGACGAGAAACTTCTCCAGGATGTGGTGGAGATAGTTTCCCGTCATCTTGAAGATCCCGGTTTCACGGCGTCTGCCCTATGTGAGGAGAGCCGGTACAGCAGCAAGCAGGTCTACCGCAAGATAAAGCAACTCACCGGAATGAGTATCGTGGAGTTTATCAGGGACACCAGGCTCCGTAAGGCTTCCCTCTATCTTGCACAGGGAAAACTGTCCGTCACGGAAGTGATGTACAAGGTCGGCTTCACGACGGCCTCGTATTTTGCCAAATGTTTCAAGGAGAAATACGGTGTCTCTCCGTCTGAGTACAGTTCCCGCAACGGCAGGCCCGATGCTGTGTCCGGATAGGGCCTTATCCGAGTTTCCTGCGGCGCAGGCGTAGACTGTTCGATACCACGCTGACGCTGCTGAATGCCATTGCCGCGCCTCCGATCATTGGATTCAGGAGGAATCCGTTGACCGGATACAGGGCACCTGCTGCGATAGGAACGGCGATGATGTTGTAGATGAACGCCCAGAACAGGTTCTCCCTGATTGTCCTGATTGTCAGTTGCGACAGCTTGATTGCCTGAGGTATCTTCTGCAGGTCGGAAGACAGGATTGTTATCATGGCCGTGTCCCTGGCGATGTCGCTTCCCTTGCCCATGGCTATGCTCAGGTCCGCCAAGGCCAGAGCCGCGCTGTCGTTGATCCCGTCTCCTACCATCCCGACCGTATGTCCTTCCGATTGCAGTTGCCTGATGAATTCCGCCTTGTCGAAAGGAAGCATCCCGGCCTTGAAATGCGATATTCCGGCCTGTCTGGCTACGGCTGCAGCGGATTCGCTGTTATCCCCGGTCAGCATCCACGTTTCAATTCCCATATCGTGCAGTCTGGCTATCGCCTCGGCGGAAGTCTCCTTTATGTTGTCTGTTATGGCGATTGCAGCGATTGCCGACTCTTCGTCAGCAAACCAGATTACGGTCTTTGCCTCTTCCAGCCAGCCTGCAGCCTGGGCTTCCAGATTGTTGTCGATTTCCACCCCGTTTTCCTTCAGCAAGGCTAATGTTCCGGCAAAGTAGGTCTTTCCTGCATTGTGGAATCCCTCTGCCACGTTGCCCTTGATTCCCTTGCCTGGAATGCTTTCAAAACCTGTGATTCCGACCTTTCCTGCCTTGTCCTGTCCGGCAGAGTCTTTCCCGTCGTTTGCGAGTGCTGTGACAACGGCCTCGGCGAGAGGGTGTTCGGAAAGTTTTTCCATACTGTAGAGAATGTCGCGCAGGTCTTCCGAGTATGTTTTCCAGCATTGGTCCGTGACTGCAGGCTGCCCTTCCGTGACGGTTCCGGTCTTGTCCAGCACGATTACGTCCACTTTCCTTGCGGTTTCCAGACTGGCAGCATCCTTTATCAGGATACCGTATTCCGCCCCCTTGCCGATACCTACGGTGATTGCAGTCGGAGTGGCAAGCCCCAGAGCGCATGGGCAGGCGATGATTAGGACGGTCACCATGGACAGGAGCCCGTGGATGAATCCGGCTTCAGGAGCGAATATCCACCAGCAGGCGAATACTGTCAATGAAATGCAGATTATCACAGGCACGAATATCCCGGCTACCTTGTCCACAAGGTTCTGTACCGGAGCCTTGCTGCCCTGTGCGTCCCGGACCATCCTGATGATTCTGGAGAGGACAGTGTCTTTCCCGGTTTTCCTTGCGATGAATGTGAATGCACCTTTCTGGTTGATTGTCCCGGCATAGACTTCGTCTCCCTGTGATTTGAGAGACGGCAGCGGTTCTCCGGTCAGCATACTCTCGTCCACGTATGACTGCCCTTCGGACACTGTGCCGTCAAGTGCGATCCTTTCTCCCGGCCGTACTGCTATGATGTCTCCCGGCACTGCCTGTTCTATCGGTATCGTCATTTCAGTCAGCCCTTCCCTTCCTGTCTCCCTGTCGGTGCTGCACCGGGTAGTGCCGTCCATGTCACCGGCATCAGTCAGATTGTCGCACGCTCCTCCGGACTTCCGTAGTACGGTCACGGTCTTGGGTTGCAGTCCGGCAAGTTTGCGGATTGCATCTGTCGTCTTCCTTTTCGCCCTTTCTTCGAGCAGCCTTCCCAGCAGGATGAATGCGATGATGACACTCGAAGCCTCGAAATACAGATGCGGTTCTATTCCCCTGGAAGTCCAGAATTCGGGGAACAGGAGGTTGAACAGGCTGAACAGGTAGGCAATGCCGGTGCTGGTCGCCACAAGGGTGTCCATATTGGCGGTCCCGTGCCTCAATTGTTTCCACGCATTGACGTAGAATCTCCGCCCGAAGATGAACACTGCGGCGGTTGCCAGTAACCATACGGTATAGCCGGCCCATCGTTCTCCCATGAAGGCCATGCTCAATACCGCCACCGGTATTGCCAGAATTGCGGCTCCGATGGTCTGCCGTTTCAACGATGCGTACTGTTTCGCCCTTTCTTCCTCGGCATCCTTTTCCGCTTCTGCCTCATCTTCTATGATAAGGTCATATCCTCCGGCCTGTACGGCGGCCTTCATGGCCTCCGGAGTGCATTCGGCAGAATCAAAAATTACCTGGGCATCTGAAGAAGCGAAGTTCACGTTGGCCTCCTTCACTCCAGGAAGCCCGTTAAGTATCTTGCCTACCCTTGCCGCGCATGCTGCGCAGCCGAGTCCCGTCACCGGGAAATTCCTTCTTTTTTCCATAGTCATTGTCTGTTTCCGGCAAAGGTATGGATAAAACGGTGTGCGGAGTTACATTATTATGGATTTGATTTATATGCGCGGCCGTCCTGTATATGCGTAACTGCCGGCTATATACTGTCTATCGGAATCAGTTTCTTTCCTTTGAGTTGTCTGAAAGCGGACGGAGACATTCCTGTGACGGACTTGAACTGCGAACTCAGGTGGGCCGGGCTGGAATAATGCAGCAGGGCGGCGATTTCACCGATGCTCAATTCTCCGTAGAAAAGAAGTTCCCTGACATACTCTACTTTCTGGAGAATACAGTATTTCTCTATTGTCATCCCTTTCATTTCAGTGAACATCTTGCTGAGGGAACTGTATTCCTTGAGACATCTGTCCTGGAGATAATCGGACAGTTTCGTCCTCTCCTGGATTTCCGGATTGCGGACATACTCGATTACCCCTGTCCGGATACGCTCTACTGTCTGCATCTTTCTGTCATCCAGCATTTCGAACCCGTATGCCTCAAGTTCTTTCCTGATGCTGTCCATGACGGCTCCGTTGCCGGTTGCTCCGTCTCCCGGGTCCTGATGTCCGGGACATGGGTCAGCAACGGTCACTGTTCCGAGTTGCACGTCCTCCGGTTCTATCCCGTTCCTCCGGAATATATCCCTTACCGACATTATGCACCGTGGACAGACCATATTTTTTATGTAAAATTTTTTCTGTCCCATAAGAATTTTTCAAAAAATGGAAAAATTTTCTGTAAAAAACGACCAAATCCATGCAAAAATAGAAAAAATCAACGGATACAAGACCGGGAACGACCTCCGATTCCTCCTGAAAAACGGCTGTAAAAGCCCGAAAATCGATTTGTATGTACATTGTATGCAAATCCTTTAATATTTACAGTTATGTTTAAGTATTCAAAAAACGGGGTCTCCGTCTTTGTTGTCCTGGACAGGAGACGGGCAAAAAAATCGGGACTTTTCCCGGTCAAGGTAGAGGTCGTTTACAAGCGTACCCAGAAGTATTATCCGACAGGTCAGGACATGTCCGCAACCGAGTGGGAAAGTTTCCCAGACCGTACCAATTCCTCTGTAACGGAAATCATTGAAGACCTCTTCTGGCAGATCCGTTCCGAAGTGGAGAGTCTTGTAAGAAGCGGCAATTTCTCTTTCCCGGTACTGGACAGCAGGCTTGGAAGAGGCGGCAGGAGGACTGTCAACAATCTGCTGGTCACTATGATGGAACAGTTCAAGGCGGAAGACCGTGTCAATTCGTTCTACAGGTGCCGTTCGACATTGAAGAGTATAGAGCGGTTCTCGGGGAAAAATATTCCGTTGGCGGACATAACGGTCGACTGGCTAAGGAAATGCGAGAAATTCTGGTTCTCCGAAGGCAAGAACCAGACGACAGTGAGCATCTATATGAAGACCCTCAAGACTGCAATGAAACTGGCATTGAGGGACGGGCTGATAAAGGAACAGGCCTTCCCGTACGGCCATGGCAGATATGTAATCCATTCCGGTTCCGGGAGAAGGCTGGCCCTTTCAAAGACTTCCATCAAGAAGATCATGATGTATCACGGTGATCCTAAACTCGAGAAATTCAGGGACTTGTGGCTCTTTTCCTATCTGTGTAACGGTATCAATTTCATGGATATGCTGTATCTCAAATACAATAACGTGGTCGGGAATGAGATCTGGTTCGTGAGGTCCAAGACCAGATATTCCTCTTCCGGAGACAAGCAGATCAAGGCGGTCTTTACTCCCGAAATGCGGATGATCGTGGCGCGTTGGGGCAATATCTATGACGGCAACAAGGATACGTATCTGTTCAAGTATGCTTCAGAATGGGATGACGCCTTTGATGCTGCCTCAAAGGTCAGGAAAGTCATAGCCCAATGTAACCGCGCCCTGGCGAAGATAGCGGCGGAGATAGGAATTCCGAAATTCACAACATATTCGGCCCGGCATTCGTTCGCTACGGTACTGAAATGGAACGGCGCGGACATTTCCTTCATCTCCGAGAGTCTTGGCCATTCCAATCTGATCATAACAGAGAACTACCTTGCCGGAGCGGCATACGAAGACCGTCTGAAGAAGGCAAGTCTGCTCACTGATCTGGATGGTAAGTAAACTGTATGCAAATCGGGCACTGCCTCTTGCAGAATCTCCGAATGTCCTTTGTAAATGATTTAATTACAATAACTTGAATGTTTGAAAAATGATCCGCGCCCCACCCGATTATTCCACATTGGAATAAATGCGCAAATCTCATTCTGTAATTTTGGGATTTTTATTTCCACAATTTTGGGATTTTATTGTCTGTAATTATGGGATTGTAATGAATTTTAGTATATTTACTGCAAATTATACT
>CALVAE010000018.1 GCA_944325465.1 uncultured Bacteroidales bacterium
TGCTCCGACCATTCGGAAACAAGAACGGCATTGAAGGGACGGGCCTGGCCGACATATTTCCGTTTCACCACAATCATGAAATCGGTAACCGTAGGATCATAAACCAGCATTTCCGCTTCCGTACCTGCCGTGAAATTCTCCACTGACCCGATTTTAACGAAGAATTCGGAAGCCCCGGCAAACCAGGAATCGTAATTCCTGAGCATCGTGAAGTCCTTTAGCAGCAATGTCTTCAACCTGCCGTCTTCATTGCCGCCCGTCACTCCGGAAAACATGGCCGCCTGCCTGCCGTTCCGGGGTCCGATAATAATCTCTCCCCCTCCTTCTCCCCATTCCGGCTCCTGCATCCGGAGCATTTCCAAAGAGGTATATCCGCTGTCGTCATTCCTGTTGACGACCCATACAGGCCGGGAAGCCGCCATCTCTTCATCCACTATCACTTCCCTCACCGTCCTGTTTCCGTCGCCGTCTACTGAAAGTTCATACCCTACATTGGTCGAACCTCCGTCATCAGGATCAAAGGTTATTACCGGATAGCCGGTCCCGTCCCAGTCTTCAGAATACGGCCAGTATATCTGTATATCCGAAGATTCAAGGGCCGCAAGATATTCTTCCGCAGTGAGAACCGTCCCGTCCGCCTTTGTCAGGGCCTTTCCCGGAACGGACTGGCGTGAATGCAGATGCTCTTCTATCAGTTCCCGCAGCGGAGTCCCGTATCCGCCTGCCGCCCCGGCATAAGGGGACGCCTTCCACATGGCACGCCGCCTGGCGGCAAGGGCCTCTGCCCCGATACGGTCATCCCCGACTCCTGTCCCCGGCTCCCTGAACAGGTCCGTCATCATATATTCCTCATCATAACCGTTCCAGGATGAAGAAGTCACCGCATCATAAACCTCCCTTACCTGCTCATCCCCTATCGGGATTTCAGAAAGGATTTCAGCCACATCGTCAAGAGGCAATACGGGCATCCCTTCTGTCCCCTGATATTTCTCCGGGTCATCATCCAGTTCCTCGCACCCCGGCAGCAAGATTCCTGACAATACCGCCAGAACCAGCATTCCATGTTTCATAACCGATCTTTTCATACTCCCATCCGAATAAAATCACTGCACAAAGGGATAAAGAATTATCCGTGTTCCGAAAAAGAAAACGGATAATTTTCCGGACCGGGGACAGAAACCTGTCCCGAACGGATTTTTCGGGATCCCTGATCGGATTTTGGCGCCATATTCTGCAAAAACCTGCCTCCGGACGCCGTACAGGGCCGAATATCCGTTTAACCGGCATTGAAATTTTCAAAGGGATTCCGGATTCTTTTTATAAACAGTAAGTATTTTTCGGGCAATCAACAGTTTATACAACTTATTCCTGTTGTTTTACAAAAATTTATTATTTTTGCAACAATATAGACGCGAGAACATGTTTTTTCTTGCAACCTGATGGATACTAACCTTATGAAGATACGGATTCTTAATATTTACTAACTAAAGCCAATCTAAATGCAAACGAAATTCAGACTGATGATGACTCTGGTTCTGATGCTGTTTCCGGCGATACTGGTTTCAGCACAGGACATTACCGTCAAAGGTAAGGTCACGGATGCCAACGGCGAGCCTTTGATTGCCGTAACGGTATATGAGAAAGGCAATACCTCAAACGGTACGGTCACGGATATTGACGGAAACTATTCCATCGGAATATCCCAGGACGCGACACTCATCTTCTCCTGTCTCGGATTTACCGAAGTAGAACAGGCGGTAGCCAAAAGAGCCAGGATAGATGTAACTCTGGAGGAAGACAAACTCACTCTCGAAGCATCCGAAGTAGTCAGTATCGGTTACGGTTCCGTCTCCAGACGAGACCTTACCGGTTCTGTCAGCAAGGTGGACATGGACGATATCGTAAAGGCTCCTGTCACGAACTTCGACCAGGCGCTTCAGGGAAAGGTAGCCGGAGTCGTTGTCACGACATCCGACGGTTCGCTCGGAGCGGAGGCCAACATCACCATCCGAGGCAACAACTCACTCACCCAGAGCAGTGCTCCACTGTTCGTCATCGACGGATTCCAGTCAGAGAGTTCTCTTGCCACTTCCCTCAACCCCAACGACATCGAATCCATCGATATCCTCAAGGATGCTTCCGCCACGGCCATCTATGGAGCCAGGGGTGCGAACGGTGTCATAGTAATCACCACGAAACAGGGTATGGAAGGGAAGCCGAAGGTCTCTTTCTCCGCATCCTGGGCCAGCAGTTCGGTAGCAGGCCGTGTGGACCTGATGGATGCATACGAATTCGTGGAATTCCAGACCGAATTTGCCGAGGCCAACAGCCAGACCAACTACTATCTGCAGGAGAACACCCTGGAGGAATACCGCAATGTAGAAGGAGTCGACTGGCAGGATGCCATCTACAGGAACGCATTCACACAGAACTATAACGTATCCGTTTCCGGAGGGAACAAGGATTCCGGGACCAGATACAATGCCAGTTTCTCGGTTGCGGACCAGGACGGTGTCATCAACTATTCCAACTTCCAGAGATATCAGGGAAAACTCAGCCTCAGCCAGAAAATCGGCAAGATAGTGGACCTTGACATCAACGCCAACTACTCCCGCTCCGTCACCTCGGGAACAGACCCTAAATCGACATTCACAAGTTCATCCGCATCCGCATGGCTCTTCTATTCGGTATGGGGCTACCGTCCGGTAAAGCCTCTCTACCAGCTTGAGGAAGGCCAGAGCATGTATGACGCCCTTATGAACACCATGTTTGACGAAGGTGACGGAAGCGCATCAGGAGCGAACGACTACAGGTTCAACCCTGCATTCACCATCAGGAATGAGGTCAGAAGGACAATAGTCGACTATCTGAATGCCAATGCCGCCCTCAAGATAAACATCCTGCCGGAACTCGTCCTGAGGGTTACCGGAGGATATACCCTCAACAAGAGGACCAGGGAGGAGTTCAACGGCACCCAGACCTACACCGGTAACCCTACGTCCACACAGAGTAAGGGAATCAACGGTGGCATCTACTACACCAACCAGTTGAACTGGCAGCAGGAAAACACCCTCACATGGACCAAGCACTTCCTGAACGCCCATCATCTGGAACTTCTCGGAGGTTTCACGTTCCAGGGAGAGAACCGCTCATACAACGGTACGGCCGCCAACCACATGACCACCGAAGCCCTCGGACTCAACGGACTCCATACCGGAGACTATCAGACGGTAACTCCATGGGAGCGCAACTGGACCCAGATGTCGGGACTGTTCAGGGTGAACTACAACTACAGATACAAATACTACATCACCGCATCGTTCAGGGCCGACGGATCTTCCAAGTTCCCGACACACAACCGTTGGGGATACTTCCCATCAGTCGGTGCATCATGGAACTTCAACAGGGAGAACTGGCTGAAGGATGTCAGCTGGATCAGCAACGGTAAACTCCGTTTCTCCTGGGGTATGACCGGTAACAACCGTACGACCACTCCATACGACTTCTATGCACAGATTTCCACGACCCCGGGCTCACAGGACACAGTGGACTATGTATTCGGAGGAGAGCATGTGGCAGGATACGAACCGTCCAACATGGCCAACATGGATCTGAAATGGGAAACCACGGAACAGTACAACCTGGGAGTCGATTTCAGCGTCTTCGACAGCCGTCTCGGACTGACAGCGGATGTCTACCTGAAAAACACATACGACCTTCTGCTCCAGGCCACCCAGCCGGCATCTTCCGGATACACCTCGGCAATGATGAATATCGGATCGATGCAGAACAAGGGTATCGAACTTACCATCAACGCGGTTCCCGTACGCACGAAAAACTTCGAGTGGAACATGAACATCAACTTCGCGATGAACCGCAACACGGTCACAGCCCTCACCGATGACCAGTATTCGCTGTTCTCGATAGTATCGTGGGACCAGAGGTTCAACAGCGCCCGCGCCTATGTCACCCAGGTAGGAAAGCCTACCGGTCTGATGTACGGATACATCTATGAAGGCACATACAAACCGGACGAGTTTAACGGCACATCACTCAAGGACGGTGTCCCTTACATGCAGAGCGTAGGACAGTCCAACGTACGTCCGGGAGACCCTAAGTACAAGGACGTCAACAGGGACGGGGTAGTAAACGACAATGACATGACCATCATCGGATCCGGCCAGCCTATACATACCGGAGGCTTCAACAACACCTTCACTTTCCACGGATTCGACGTGAACATCTTCTTCCAGTGGAGTTACGGCAACGACGTGCTCAACGCCAACAGGCTCATATTCGAAAACGGAACCATCTCCAGCCTCAACCAGTTCGCAAGTTATGTCGACAGGTTCAATCTTACGACCAATCCTACCAGCGACATTCCTCGCGTGGATGCGAACGGAATGATGGTCTACTCTTCACGGGTGGTCGAAGACGCTTCCTTCCTGAGACTGAAGAACGTATCGATAGGCTATACTCTTCCGAGAAATGTCTTGAGGAAGATGCATTTCGATACGATGAGGGTCTATGTTTCAGCGGACAATCTCTGGACTCTGACAAAGTATTCCGGTCCGGACCCGGAAGTTTCCACTAGAAGCGGTGTCCTGACTCCGGGATTCGACTGGTCAGCGTACCCGCGCGCGAGGACTTTCACGGCAGGAGTATCATTCACTTTCTAAAATCGTAGGAGTATATATGAAAAAGACTATAAAATATTTTATCTCGGCAGTTACGGCTGCGATGGCGCTGGTCTCTTGCGATTTTCTTGACCAGGAGCCGAAAATCATCAGCGGTGAGACATACTATAACACCGAGCAGGAGGTCCAGTACGGACTTGCAGGCATTTACGGAGTCATGGCCAGCGAAGATGTCTACGGAAACAACTACTCGGTCATGCTCTGCCAGAACGACGATCTGAGTTATTTCAACAGGTCAACCACCTCCAACTACACGCAACTCTACTCTCACGACGCTTCCGCTACAGAAATCTACGAAGCGTGGACACAACTGTACCGTGGCATCAAGAACGCCAATGCCTTCATGAATGCCATGCAGACATCCGAGTTCGATGAAGACCACGCCTATTACAACGAGGCAAGATTCCTCAGGGCCTACTACCATTTCCTGCTTGCCCAGGGGTGGGGCGATGTCCCTCTCAGGGACTATGAGGTTAACTCCCACAGCCTCGTAATGAGTGCGGCGTCTCCTCAGTACGATGTGCTCAAATGGGCGGCGGACGAAATGGAAGCATGCTATGAACTGGCATCGGATGATGTCTCCCTTACTCCGGAGCGTGTGACGAAAACCGTAATCGATGGAATCCTGGCCAGGGTATATCTCTTCATGGCAGGAGAAAGTGTCGAATGCAGTGCCGATCTCAAGCATGAATTCTACAAACTTGCGATGGACCATGCCAAGGCGGTAATCGACAGCAGGAAGCACGAACTTAATCCGGACTACACCCAGGTCTTCATCAACATGATTTCAGACCAGTATGACACCCAGTACCATGAATCGATGTGGGAGGTCGGTTTCCTCGGGGACCGCTCGACCCCGGACAAATGGAGCAACGGTCGTATCGGGGATGTCCTCGGACTTCAGAGTACGGTAAACTCCAATTACGAGACTGCAGTCTGCAACTATTCGTACGGGCAGTATAACGGCAGCCTCGGACTGTGGGACCTGTACTGGAGAACCGACAGGACAGATGACGAAAACGAGATGACGGATGACCAGATTACCGGCTGGGACATACGCCAGGACTGGAATCTTCCTCCATACAACTATCGCGGTTCGACAGGAATGTCCCCTTACGGCAACCCTCCTGCCGATCCTGCCAAGGATAACGGGTCCTGCACGGGCGGAGTCGACAAGACACCGTACAGAGAGTCGAAGGGCGGAGTCAGGGTCCGCTCGGACGAAGATCCGACCGTGGGGGCTGGAATACGTTGCTGCGGGAAATGGAGAAGGATAGCGGAATGGGAAGGCCACATGACCAACAAATCCCTGTACAATACCATCAATTTCCCTATCCTCCGCTATTCGGATGTCCTGCTGATGTATGCAGAGGCTTACAACGAATACAACGGTGCCCCTACAGAAGAGGTATTCAACTATGTCAAGAGCGTCAGGGACCGCGCCGGAATCCAGACCAGGCCTTACTCTGAATACAGCGGCCAGGAAGATTTCCGCCAGCTGGTGCGCAACGAACGCGGCCGCGAACTCTGCTTTGAAGGCATAAGGAAATTCGATCTTATCCGCTGGGGGATATTCGTCGAATCCGTCCGGCAATATCTCACCTGGGCAGACGATTCACGTTTCTCACAGGCCGGAACCCCTACCTCTGCAGCCAGGACCATAGGATCAAACGTAGCGGAACGCCATGTCTACTTCCCTATACCTGCAGTGGAACTCGGAGTCAACAAACAACTTTCACAGAATCCTTTGTGGTAAGACAATACGAACGATATATGAAAAAGACACTTATATGCATGACCTCCCTGCTCGCACTGTTCGGATGCGAAAGGGGACTTGTAAAGCCGATTGAATGCACGGTTTCACTCGCAGAGGAAAACACCTTCCGCGCCGGGGAACCAGTGACCTTCAACATAGACGGCAATGCCGACAACATCATCTTCTATAGCGGCGAGACCGGACACCAGTATGTCTACAAGGACCGATTCATCGTACCGGTAGAAGAAGTGAACAGTGCCGTTCTCAACCTGCAGATGTGGTCACAGTACGGAAATGCTGGTGCAATGAGCATCTACATTTCCAATTCATTCGAAGGGCTGAACGGTGAAGACGGTGAAGCGGACCGGGCCACAATACGGTCAATGATAGAGGGCGGGATGTCCGGCTGGACACAAATCCCGTACACTGATGACAAAAGCGCGGCGGAATATGTCGCCCAGGATCCGGTGGACCTTGCATCTTTCATGGATAATTTCAGCCTGGCCTTCCACTGGAATCCTGCGGCATACACAGCCACCCAAAGGACCTACAGGGCAAAGGGAGACATAGCAATCGACATAACCGGTTCCGTACCTTCCAGCATCGACCTCTCTACCCTTGACTGGACAGTGGTGATGATGAATGAGCAACTTGACCCGTACCACATGAACGCCGGAAACGGTTCTGTCAGACTTGACCAACTCTCCAGCAACGGCATAGTATTCCAGGGAATCGGAGCAAACCAGCTGGACTACAGTCTGGACGCCTGGGTAATCAGTACACCGCGTGCCCTGAACAGGGTGGCGAATGACCAGCCTGTCGTTGTAAAGAACATGCAGAACTATCTCGGAAGTTATACCTACACCTACAACGAACCGGGAACGTACACTGCGACTTTCGTGAGCGTCAATTCAAACGTGGACGGAGAATCTGAAATAACCCAGCAGATCGAAATCACCATTCTACCTAACGAATAGTCTGATGATACAGGCAATCAGAAAACTTTCATTATGTGCTGCCACCCTCGGAATGTGGGTGGCAGCCTGCGCTTATGACGGACCCGACGGGAATACC